>NZ_JBEZCX010000014.1:0-104227 GCF_040647835.1 Micromonospora sp. NPDC049240 | reverse complement strand
GACCGGGCATGCCCTCACGGCCCTCGCTGCGCTCGGTGCGTTCGCCCATGCCGTGCCGACCGGGCATGCCCTCACGGCCCTCGCTGCGCTCGGTGCATTCGCTCATACCGTGCCGACCGGGCATGCCCTCACGGCCCTCGCTGCGCTCGGTGCGTTCGCCCATGCCGTGCCGACCGGGCATGCCCTCACGGCCCTCGCTGCGCTCGGTGCGTTCGCCCATGCCGTGCCGACCGGGCATGCCCTCAGCGCGTGGTCATCGCCCGCCAGCGGGCCAGGTTGTGCCGGGCGTCGACGAGCGCGTCATGCCGGCCGGCCTCGGCCTCCGGCAGCCGCGGCCGGCCCCGGTCGTCCCAGAGTTGCCGCAGCTCCTTGGTGAACCGGGGGATCTCCCGGGGCAGCGCCGGCATGGCGCCCCAGAGCTGGGCCAGCACCACGTGGTCGTACGCGGCGTACCAGGCCCACAGCTCCAACTGCTCGCCCGGGCGGTCCCGCACCGGGGCCAGCAGGAACTCGTGCAGGTCGTCCCGGATCCGCTCCCGGGAACGCCAGGCCCGGTCGGCCGGCGAGGGGAGCTTGTCCAGCACGTTGCGCCGCACCCAGGGCACCGCCCGGGAGTCGTCGAACTCGGTGGAGACCGCGTAGAACTCGCGGCCGTACTCGTCGACGACGCCGATCGACACCAGATCGACGGTGCGGCCGTCCTCGATGAATTCGCAGTCGTAGAAGTAGCGGTAGACCATCGGTCCCATCCTCGCCCATCGGCTCCGCCGGGCCGTCGCCGGGGCGTCCACCGAGGTCGGCGCGGACCGGCCACCCGGCCGGCCATGGTCACGGAAGTGTCTCCGGGGGTGTACAGCACGCTACCGGCGCGTCATGATCTGATGTGTACCGCCGTCGGGCGCCGAACCGGTTGAACTGCCTCGTACCGGGACTGACCGCTTCACCCGGTGTGCGAGCTGGTGACTTCTGACCGGGGAGGGGTTGAGCCGTGGAGTCTCGCCTGCCGGAGCCGGGTGACGCGCTCACGGGCGTGGAGATGTTCGCCGGGCTGGAGCCGGAGGTGCGGCAGCGGGTCATCGCCGCGGCCGTGCCGCGCACGTACCGCAAGGGCCAGCTCCTCTTCGTCGAGAACGACCCGGGCGAGTCGCTGATCGTGCTGCGGCGCGGCGCGGTGGCGGTGTTCCGCACCGCGCCCACCGGCGAGCGCGCCGTACTGTCGGTGATCCGACCCCCGGACGTGCTCGGCGAGGTCTCCCTGCTGGACGCCTCGACCCGGTCGGCCTCGGCGGAGGCGATCGAGGACTGCGCCGCGCTGGCGCTGTCCCGGCCCGCCTTCATGGAGCTGGTGCACTCCAACCCACGCATCCTGGACGCGGTGATGCGCTCGCTCGGCCAGCTCATCCGCCGACTCACCGAGCAGAACGCCGACCACGTCTTCCTCGACCTGCCCGGCCGGGTGGCCAAGACGCTGGTTCGGCTGGCCGGCGAGAGCCAGGCCCCGATGATCACGATCGAGTTGAACCAGAGCCAGCTCGCCGAGATGGCCGGCGGCTCGCGGCAGAGCGTCAACCAGGCCATCGGCTCGTTCGCCAGCCGCGGCTGGCTGCGCACCGAGGGGCGCCGCATCGTGGTCACCGACGTGGCCGCGCTGCGCCGCCGCGCCGGCATGAGCGACCGCTAGCCCGACCAGGTCCGGCAGCCGGACGACGAACGGGCCCGCCGGACGACGGCGGGGCCCGGCGGTCACCCCGCCGGACCCCACCCGATGGCACCGTCGTGCCGCGTCAGTCGTCCTTGGTGTCCGCCGGAGGCGCGCTCGGGCCGGGCCCGATCTTCGACGGGTCGGTCTTCTTCGGCGGCGTGGTCGTGGTGGTCGTCGTGGTCTCGGTCGATCCGGTGCCCGTGGGCTGCTCCACCATGCCTTTTTCCTCCAGTTCGGCGAGTGTGACGGCGTCCACGTCGACCGTGTCGCCCGAGGCCCACACCGTCCCCCGTGGATCGGTCCATGAGGCGGAAAGCCGGACGTGCACGGCACTCTCCCTGTCGACGGGACTTCCTGCTAGGGGAGACTAGACCCGGCCGAACAGCCGCGACGTCCCGCCGACCCGTCGGGTACCCGACTGGCCGACCGCGCGGGACAATGGGGACCTCACGCGTACGGAGCCGGACATCGACCTCACCTGTGGACACTGCGCCCGGACCGCCGGGCCGGACGACCGCTTCTGCGGCGGGTGCGGCCGGCCGCTCGCGGCGGCCTGTCCGGGCTGCGGGCACGCCAACGACGTCGGCACCAACTTCTGCACCAGCTGCGGCCAGCCGCTGCGCGACCACGCGGTCGCGGTGCAGGAGGACCGCCGGCAGGTCAGCGTGCTCTTCATCGACATCGTCGACTTCACCACCTACGCCGAGCGGGCCGACCCGGAACAGGCCCGCGGCCTGCAACAGGTCTACTTCGCCACGGTGCGCCGGCTGGTGCACCAGTACGGCGGCGTGGTGGAGAAGTACATCGGCGACGCGGTGATGGCGCTGTTCGGGGCGCCGGTGGCGACCGACAACGACGCGCTGCGCTGCGTACGCGCCGGTCTGGAGCTGCAACGGAGCCTGGCCCGGCAGCCGGCCGGCCCGCACCCGCCGCTCGGTTTCCGGGTCGGCATCGCCACCGGCGAGGCCCTTGTCGACCTGGCCGCGGCGCGCGACGGCGGGCAGGCCTTCGTCACCGGCGACGTGGTCAACACCGCGAGCCGGTTGCAGGCGCTGGCCCCGACCGGCGGCGTGGTGGTCGACGAGAGCACCTGGTCCGCCACCCGACGTGAGATGGAGTACGCCGACCAGCCCCCGGTGACGTTGCGCGGCCGGTCGGCGGTGAGCCGGATCTGGCTGGCGGTGCGGGCCCGGCCCCGGCGCGACGGGCAGGGCGCCGAGCTGACTCCGATGGTCGACCGGGACCACGAGCGGGGGTTGCTGGTCAGCGCGCTGCACCGCACCGTCACCGAGCGCACCTCCCAACTGCTGACCGTCTTCGGCCCGGCCGGGGTGGGCAAGAGCCGGCTGCTGCGCGAGCTGGCCCGGCACGCGGCGAACCTGCCCGGCGCGCGGGTCACCTGGCTGACCGGCCAGTGCCCGCCGTTCGGCGAGAACGTCACCTACGCCGCGCTCGCCGACATCGTCCGAAGCTGGGCCGGGCTGACCGGCGCCGACGACCCGGCCGGCACCCGGGAGCGCCTGCGCGAGCGCCTGGGCCGGCTCGCCGACCCGCACGCGGTCCGGCTCGCCGAGGCGCTCGGCCCGCTCGTCGGCGTCTCCGGCGAGCGGCTCACCTCGGCCGAGACCGAGGCGGCGTGGCGGCGCTTCCTGCTGGCGCTGGCCGCGACCGGCCCCACCGTGCTCGTCTTCGAGGACATGCACTGGGCGGACGAGGCGATGCTCTCCTTCGTCGAGCAGCTCGGCGCGGCAGCCCGCAACGTGCCGCTGCTGGTCGTCGCGACCGCCCGGCCGGAGCTGCGCGAGCGGCACCCGGCCTGGACCGGGACGATCAGCGGCGCGATGTCCATCTCGGTGCCGCCGATGCACGACGGGGACATCGACACGCTCTACTCACTGCTGCTCGGCCAGGCCACGCTGCCCAGCGAGGCCCGCGCGCCGTTGATCGAGTTCGCCGACGGCAACCCGCTCTACGCCCAGGAGTACGCCCGGATGCTGCTCGACGGCGGGCTGGTCGAGCGCTCGGCCGGCGTCGGGCGGCTCGATCCGGCCGCTGGCGCCGGGATGCCGCGTACCGTCCAGGCGGTCATCGCCAACCGGCTGGACCTGCTCGACCCGGCGGACCGCGCGGTGCTCCAGGCCGCCTCGGTGGTCGGCGTGCAGTTCTGGGCGGCGCCGGTGGCGCTGGCCCTGGGCCGGCCGGCGGAGTGGGTGGAGCGGGCGCTGCACCGCCTCCAGCGCCGCGACCTGGTCTTCGAGCTGCCGGTCTCGACCATGCCCGGCCAGTCGGAGTACCGCTTCCGGCACGTGCTGGTCCGGGACGTCTGCTACCAGCGACTGCCCCGGGCGGAGCGGGTCGTCCGGCACCAACGCGCCGCCGACTGGCTGCAACAGCTCACCGACGGCCGGCAGCACGACCTGGCCGAGGTGCTGGCCAACCACCGGTGGGCGGCCCACGAGATCGCCCGGACGGTGGGGCTGGACCAGGCGCCCTACGCCGTCGCCACCCGGTCCGCGCTGCACCGGGCCGCCCGCCGGGCGTACGAGCTGCACGCGCTGGAGACCGCGGCGACGCTTGTCGCCCGCGCGCTCAGTGTCGAGTGCGGGCCGGACCCGGCGCTGGAGCTGTTCCAGGCCGAGCTGGCGTTCTACACCGACCGCGACGGCTTCCTGGTCGACGGCGGCGCGGAACTCCTCACCGGCCTCGCCGGGCGGCTGGCCGACGCCGGCGACCTGCCCGGCGCGGCGAAGGCGTGGCGGCTGCTGTCCACCGCGGCCTGGGCCCGCGCCGACCGGTCGGAGACGCGGCGCTGCCTGGACCGCGCGATCCGGCTGCACGCCGAACTGCCGGACAGCGAGGACAAGGTCGGCGCGCTGCTGGAGCTGGCCCGGGCGCACATGCTCGACGCGGAGACCGAGCCGGCCTGCGCCGCCGCGCGCAGCGCCGCCGAGCTGGCCGAACGGCTGGAGCTGCGCGAGGCGCGGGCCAACGCCCGGATCACCCTGGCGGTGGCCCGCTACCAGGCCGGCGCCGAGGCGGCGTACGCCGAGCTGGCCGAGGTCACCGAGGAGTGCCGGGTGGAACGGCTCACCAGCCGCCGCCGCGCGGTGCACAACCTGGCCTGGGCGTTGCAGGAGGAGGGGGACCTGGCCGGCTCGGCCCGCCTGGTCGACGAGCAACGCTCGCTCGACCTCGCCGACGAGCACGGCCTGACGGCCAGCTTCAGCGACCAGTGGGCCCGCTCGTACTACCGCGGCGACTGGACCGCGGCGCTGCGGATGGCCGAGGGGTCCACGCGGCGGCCGACCGACGAGTGGGACCTGCACATCGTGGCGGTCTCCGGCTGGATCCGGGCGCTCGGCGACGACCCCGACGCCGGCGACGCCGCCCCGGACCTGGTGGACCAGGCGCTGGTCGCGGCCCGGCGCAGCGGCTTCCACCGGGTGCTGCGGTCCACCGTGGCGCACGCCGCGCTCTGCCGGGCGGTGCAGGGTCGGCGGGACGAGGCGCTGGCGTTGCTCGCCGAGCTGGACGAGGACTGGCGGCGGACCCGGATGATCCCGTTCGCCGAGTGGGTGCCGGCGGTCGGTCACGTCGCCGGCCTGCTCGGCGGCGACGCGGCGGTGCTGGTGCGCGACCTGCTGTTCCGCGCCCCGCGCGCCACCCGTTGGGCGCGCGCGGCCGGGCGGTCCGCCGACGCGGCGCTGGCCCGACGCGACGGGGACGCCGCCCGGGCGGGCCGGCTGTTCACCACCGCGGCGGCGGACTACGCGGGGATGACCGACGTCACCGATCAGATGATCGCCTCCGCGCTGGCGGTGGGACCGCTGGCCGAGGCGGATCCGCCGGCGGCGGCGGCGACGCTGGCCCGGGTACGCGCGTTCGCGGACCGGCACGCCGCCGCCGGCCTGCTCCGGGTCGCCGGGGCGGGTTGAGCGTCAGGCGGGGACCGGCTGCCGCGGCGGGTTCTTCGCCTTCTGCGCGTACGTGTCGACGTACTCGCGACCGGACAGCTCCATCAACTCGTACATGATCTCGTCGGTGACCGCCCGCTCGACGAACCGGTCGCCGGCCAGGCCGGCGTAGCGGGAGAAGTCCAGCGGCGGGCCGAAGCGGATCCGGACCCGACCCAGGTTGGGCACGATCTGGCCGGTGGGTTGGATGGCGTCGGAGTTGAGCATGGCCATCGGGACCACCGGGGCGCCGCTGGCCAGCGCGAGCCGGGCCACCCCGGTCTTGCCCCGGTAGAGCCGGCCGTCCGGAGATCGGGTGCCCTCCGGGTAGATGCCGGCGATGCCTCCGGCGCGCAGCACCCGGAGCTGGGTGTCGAGGGCCGCCCGGGCGGCCTGGCCGCCGGAGCGGTCGACCGGGATGGTGCCGGAGCCGACGAAGAACATCTTGGTCAGCCACCCCTTGAGGCCCTTGCCGGTGAAGTATTCGGCTTTCGCGATGAAGGTGACTTTTCGCTCGACGATCAACGGTGTGAAGATCGAGTCGGAGAACGAGAGGTGATTGCTGGCCAGGATCACCGGGCCGGTGGCCGGCACGTGCTCCAGCCCCTCGACCTGCGGGCGGAAGACCAACCGCAGCAACGGGCCGAGGATGATGTACTTCAGCAGCCAGTACAGCACCGGGGTCCTTCCGGGAGAGGTGGCGACACGCGGGATCGTGCGGGACGAGGGTACGAACCACGTACGCCGCGCCACAACGCACTCCCGGAACCGGCCTCCGACGTGTCAGGATTCATCGCCCGTCAGGTGTCCCGGCCGGTCCCCCGCCGTGTCCCGCAGTGCCCGGACGTGCGTCTCCGTCCTCGGCCGATCCCGGCTCGCACCTGTCCGTACCGGGCCGTCCCTCTCCGTTGAGTAGCAGCCGGATTAGCAACGGCCCGGTACGTCGAGCAGGTCAGATCAAACCCTGACCGTGGAGTTCGAACCCGATCTTCGCCACCTGGGCGAGGTGCTGCAGGTTCGCCGGAGCGCTCTCCAGCAGGTCCTTCCCCCGGTCGAGCAGCGACCGCACCCAAGGCTTGTTCGGCTCATCCTTGGCCGCTTCCTGCTCCAACTCTGAGGCGACCATCTCGTACCGGGACCGCTGGTCCTCCGGCAGCAGCCGGCCGAACTCCCGCAGCGCCTCCGCGAAGATGGCCAACACCTGGCCTTCGTTGGCGTTGGTCTGGTTCTGGGCGACGTCCCGGTTCGCCACCGCGAGCTGGCCGCTGTTGTTCCCCATGATCGTGACGTTCACGCCGGCCCCGTCTCCCCGGTTCAGGTAGTCCACAACACTCCCGTACTGCTCGATGCATTCGGTTCCGGCCGGCTCGATAGTCGGGATTTCGTCGGTCCCGCCCAGCAGACGCCGCTCCCGCAGGAATTGGACGGCGGTCACCAGGTCAGCCGCGCTGTACAGCTCTCCGTTGAACCAGCCGTACGGGCTAGCGCCGATTTGAGTGATCTCGGTCGACTCCCCGTTGGCGTCCCGCTCGTACACCCACCGCAGAACCGCGTCGCGGCAAGCCAGTCGACGGGCGCGGCTGTCCTTCCGACGTTCCACCCGGACCATCGCCTCGCGCTGGCCGGCATCGGTGAGCCAGAGGGACAGTTGCATCCCCTGACTGCCAAACGTCCTCGCGCCGTCGTTGAGCAGCCCCGCCTGCGTAAGCCCAGCCACAGCCACGTCGACATGCGGCTCGACCAACGGCACCAACCGCTCGACCCCGACCTCGGTCATCACGTCGGCCACCGAGGTGACGGAATGCGGCTTGCTCTTGGAATAGACGTACGCCCAGTCCAGCAGCCAACCAGCGACCAACTCCAACTCCGACCCGGCGACCGACCCCCCGCCGACACCGTTACCACCGCCGCCACCGCTGGAGCCGCCCCCGCCGGTCACTTCCGCCTGCACCGGTACCCGGACCGGGTACTTCTTGAGTTCCTTCTCCAGCTTGCGCTGCATGTCCCGCAACCCTCTCGGGTTGGGCTTGAAGCTGCTGCCCACGTTGCCCCCCTCGGCACTGGCCATATCGACCAGCCACGCTACCGACCGGGTGCGACAAAAACTCACCGTCCACACCAGCCGGGCAGGACCACCCCTCGAACTCGGCACTACATCGGCCGCCGCCGCGACAGGTGCCGTCCGACTTGCCGCAGACTCTGGGGCTCGGAGTACAGCGCCGCGTTGATCGCGCCGAACGCCACACCCGGGGCGCGCTTCGCCCGTTCGAGATCTCCGGCCACCCGGGCGATCAACGCCAACCGGCAGCGCACGTCGATCAACTCCCGCCGCGAGCACTGCAACGCGGTCTCCAGCCCCTTGACCCGTTCGCGCAGCCACTCCAACTCGGTTGCCTGGTCCACGGGCGGCTCCCTCCGGTCGGTGTTGAAGTGGGCGACCGCCCGCCGGGCCTCGGGTCCTCCACCGGACGGTCACCACAGGATTACTTTGACCACTCGAACGGGTCTGCGCAAGTAGGTAGTCCTAAACCGGCAGTCCAGCCGCAAATACGGTCGCCGTGTGGGTGAGGTCCCGGGGCCGCTGGTCGGCCCCCACGAGCTGCAAGAGCTGCTCGGCGTGAGCCGAACCCGGATGCGCCAGCTCGTGCGCTACCCGACCTTCCCGCAACCGTTCCAGCGCCTGCACGGGATGACCGTCTGGCTGCGCGCCGACGTCGAGGCGTGGATCGCCGAACACCGGCCACCCCGCCCGATCGACGCAGACCCCAAGTAGCCGACCCGCCCTGAGAGCCTCTCCGTCGGCCCCAGCCAGCCAGCCCCGCCTGCACCCCGCCCGCGCGCCGCGAGGCCGCCGGGAGCCACGGGAGACCCACAAGCGACCCCACGGGCCGCGCGGAGCGTCGCAGGCAGCCGCCAGACTGACCAGATGGAAGCAAGCACCCCCCTGTGGGTGCCGATCGTCGTAGCTGCGGTCGGCGTCAGCGGGACCGTCGCCGCCGCTTGGCTCACCCAGCGCGCCAGCAAGAAGCGAGAAGACGAACGGTGGCGACGAGAGCGGGAGGTCGACGAGATCCGCTGGCAACGCGAGAAAGCGGACCGGCTTCGCGAACTCCGAGTGAAGCTCTACCTCGACCTGGCCGAGTACTCCGAGAACTTCGCCGCGACCCTAGATGCGGTCACCGACGAACTTGGGATCACGAAACCCAGAAGGTCCAACGATGCGATCCACCAAGACAAACTCTCCGCCCAGGTCAAGCTCTTGGCACCGAAAGCTGTGCGGGATGCGTGGGTCCGACTTCTCCGCGCCGAGTACGACATGAACTGGGAGCTGCACGAGGGCAGCCCCAACCACACCCCCCAAGGCAGCCCCTACCTCGACTCTGAAAGTGCCTTCGTCATGGGCATCCACCAAGATATGGCGGAACTGCAGTTCAGCCTCCGCGCCGCGATGGCCGACCCCGATCTGGCGGAGTAGACCGTGAATACAGACCGGCTCCCACCTGCGGCCCGAGGTAGCCAGGTGGGAGCCGGAGTCCCTGCCGGTCAGTACGTCGTGTGCTGCGTGCCCTCAACCGTCCGCGAGTGCGCCTCCCGGCCACGCGCATCCGCCGAATCCTGACGCGACCGCTCCCGGTCCAACGCCCGACCCGACGCCGCAACGTCCTCCGCCGGCCGCACCTGACCCATCGCCGTCGCCCTCGGCGACCTCTGGCCGCCCCGAACCACCTTGCCCACCGTCACCACTCCTCGTCGCTGTAGACGTCCTGGTCCAGCGGCCGGCTCCGCGCCGCCGCCTTCGTCACCCACGCCGGCCGTACGTCCTGCGGCCCGTGGCTGGCACGCGGCTCCTTCGCCGCCACCTCCCGCGCCCACGCCCGGCCGTCATCGCTGCTACCGAGCACCTGCCGCATCGCCCGCTCGTTCGCCTCCAGCTCCCGCTCCAGGCTGCGGGTCGCCGTCGGAACCAGCCGCTCCATCGCCTGCTGCTGCTCGGCGATGTACCGGCGGGTCAGCTCCTCCTGCTCGCGGGGCGTCGGGACGTACTGGCCCCTGCTCCTGCGCATCGCTCAGCCCTCCTGCGGGTTCAGCGTCTGCTCGGCCAAACACCGCAGCCGGCGCACCTCGGTCAGCTCACGGTCGAGCGCGGTGATCCGCAGCTCGACGTACTGGTCGGGGACCTCCCGCTCCTGCGCGCGGCGGTTCTCGCACTTCGGGTGCTGCAACTGCGCCATCTTCGCCTCGACCAGCCGGCGCATCTGCTGCGCGGTCGTCAGCTCGGCGGTCAGCTCCTGCTCCCGGGCGGTCGCCCAGTCGAGGGCGGCGGTCGCGTCGTCCTGCAAACTCATGCCTCAGTCCTCACATCGAATGTGGTCCGGTGCCTGCGGGTGTTGCCCTGGGCATCCGTGGCGAGGAGCGCGGGTCGGGCGGGCTCGTCGAGCCGGGCCGGCCGCTGGTCTGGGCACGGTTGTTGCTGGTCGGGCGGGGTGGTCGGGTCGTCGTCGCTGCGGGACCTCGCTGGCCAGTGCTCGGTGCGGCAGCCGTCCGGGTCGACTCGACCGGATATCGAACGGGTGTGTCAATTCTACCAATTCGGACGTGCTCGCAGGATGGTCGGCCTGCCGGTCGCCGTCGCTACGTCACGTCGATTACGTCGAACCAGGGCCTGCGGCGGGGCCGGCGCTTCCGTGGGGTCTCCGTGCCCTCTCCCTTGCCCTCCGGGGCCACGGGAGCCGCCTGCCGGGGTTCAGGGCGGGGTCGGGCACCGAAAAGCTCCGAGGGGCCGTCGTCGTGCATCACCGCCCGGTGTCGTCGCTCCAACGCGGCAGCCTCCGCCGCCGCAGCTTCCGCCAACATCGCCGGCTCGTGCGCCGCCCGCAGCTCCGCCCGCCGCCGCTCGACCTCCCGCTCCGCCTCGGCCAGCAGCCCCGCCAGCTCCCGAGCCGCCCGCTTCCGCGACGCCTCGCTGCACGGCTTGCGCGGCTCCGCGAACGGCCCCGGGTCCGGACGGCCCTCCCGCACCGCCACGTCCCGCCGCGCCTCGTGTAGGAGCTTCGCCAAATCCCGCTCCTGCTCCCTGGCAGCCGCCCACCAATCGGCGCAGCGCGGCCCGCAGGCCCGGTGTGTGGCCCTACTGCCGGCCAGCGCGATCGGCACCTCGGCTCACCTCCAACTCGTTCCCGAACTCCACCGTCGCCACCACATGGGCCGGCACCCGCACCCCGAGCAGAGCCGCTCGGTCCCGCTCGCACTGCAACACGATCCCGAGGACCCGGGTCCGCTCGTTCACCGACAGGTCGGGGTTGGCGAGCAGCCGGTGCGCCTCCCGCAGGACCCCGTCGATCTGGTCTTCGACCCGCCGCCGGATCTGGTCGAAGGTCTCGCTCCCCATCCGGTGGAACGCCGCCGCCAGTCGCCTGGAGACAGTCCGCTCGTCGACGCCCAACTCCTTGGCGATGTCCTCCAGCCGCAGCCCCTTGCGGCGCATCTCCAGCGCTCGCAGTTCCTCCGCCGCGCGTTGCAACCGCGTCTTCCCCGCCACCAGACCCCTCCTCAAGATCAACTCCGGCGTCCAGGAAAACACACCGACCAGACAGGAGCCGGCACCCGCGACAGGCCCGGAGGCACCTTCCGAACCCCGCCGTGCGCCACCTCCTGGCACGTCCGACCGGGTCCGACCTGCGGCGGAGAGCCGTTGCTACGCCCCGGTGCTAACAGGAGCGGTTCTCCGGGCGGGTCTCGACGGCCACCGGCACCCGGCCGAACGTCGACCGACAGGTCCACGGCTCCGGCAGCGAGTGGGGGTCGCCCGGTCCCGGTCTACTCGACGGGGTCGGGTCGGGTGGTGCCGGCGGCTTGGGCGATGTGGTCGATGTTGACGGTGGGTTGGAGGGGTGAGGGCTTCCAGCCGGTGTGCTCCTGGATGAACCCGCCCTTGTCCGCCTGTCCTGGCCGCCAGAGCTTGTCGACGACGGGCAGCCGGGTCCATTGGAGGCGTTCGCCGGTCTTGGGGTCGACGGGCCAGGTGTAGTAGGTCAGGAAGTCGTCGTTACCGCCGGGGTACAGGCGGCTGTCCCAGGTCTGGAAGGGGGCGGCTTCGGCGGTTCCGGGGCCGTGGACTGCCCAGAGGATGCGGACGGTGTGGGGGTGGCGGCGGGCGTCGTCGCGCAGGTTGACGTAGTTCTTGATCCACTGGTCCCACAGTTCGGCGGCGGTGATTTGGTTGAGCATGTAGTCGTCGGTGATGGGGTCGTTTTCAAGTTCCCAGTACAGCTCCAGGGGGACAGTGCGGGTGTGTCCGTTGGGGTGGTAGGTGAACTGCCACTCGCGGTCGGGGCTGTAGGTGGTCAACGGGGTCTCGCTTTCTCGGGTTGGGGTTGGCGCCGGGGGTTGCGCGGGGCTGCGCGGTGGGGGGTTAGCAGTCGTGCTGCACGGTTACGTGTGTCGGCTGCGCTTGAAGGTAGACGCTTCCGGTGGGCTCTGTGGTCACTGCGCCGCTGGGCGTGCAGAAGGCGACGCGGTGTCGGATCTTGCCTGTGGGCTGAACGGTGCAGGTGTCGGGTTCGATTTCCAGCTCGGCTTCGGTGATGACGCCGATGGGCGGATCGCCGCCCGGGTTGGCAAGGTGCGCGACGTTGGCGGGGTGGAACTGTCGGGCCTCCCAGAGGGTCCAGCCGTCGAGTTCGATGATGTGTTGGGCGACGAGCACTCTGGTGGTGGTGCGGGTGCCGTCGTCGCTCTGGGTGGCTTGGGTTTCCCACCTGCCGGCGACCGTCCAGGTCTGCTGAGGGCTGGCCGCAACGGCGGGTCGGAACCGGTCGAACAGGCTGCCTATGACCAGGACGGGTTCGGGGGTGCTGCCGTCGGCGGGTGCCAGTAGGAACCGGACGGCGGTTTGGCTGGCGTGTTCGGTCTTCTGTGGTTTGGTGGCGGTGCCTCGAAGTGCGTGGAGCTTGCTGTCCATGGGTTGGGTTGGTCCTTCCGCGGTTGATTTTGATCTTTTTGTTCGGAGCGCTTCGACGGGCGGGTGGAGTGGGTTGTGCGGCGCAAGCCAGCGGGGGCGGGCGGGTGGTGGGTGGGTGGGTCGTCGTTCTTAGACGACCCACCACCACCACTCCCCCGTGGCGCGGTGGGTTGCGACCCACCTCCAACCCACCGCAACCCACCGACCCATTTATGGGGTGGTGGGGTGCAGGTGGTGGGTGTTGTTCTTGCCGACCTCCTTGCGGAGCCGTCCGGCCTGGACCAGCCTGTTGACCGCAGCGCGGACCGCCTGCTTGTCGCCTCCGAGCCGACGGTGCAGCTCGTTGAACCCGATTCCAGGCTCGGCCGTGACCACTGCGACGATTCGGCCGTCCAGCTCGTCGTCGCGGGTGGCGCTGCGTCCGGTCCCTTCGCCTGCTGCAGCCAGCCGGCGGGTCTGCTGGTCGAAGGTGAGCCGCTGCTCCTCGACGTTGACGTCTCGTCCGTTGGCCCACAGGAACCGGTTGGCGTTTCTGTCGCGGGTCAGTAGCCAGCGGACGTCGGCCCAGTCGTCGAGCCTGGTCGCCGCTCTGGCTCGCTCTTCACCGCGCTGCTGCTCCGCTCGGCCGGTGTGCAGGGGCAGGATCAGCTCTCGGACCCCTGCTCGGTCCTTGATCACGTCTAGGGTGTCTAGGAACTGGCCGACCGCGCTGTTGTCGTTCTCCTCGCCGCAGCCGACGTACGCCCTTGCGAAGGGGTCGACCACCCAGACCGTGACCTCTCGCTCCGCGAGCCATCGGACGACCCAGTCTTCGACCTGCGGGTTGGTCAGCGGGAGCCGCTTGCCACGCAGGTGTAGGGCGACCACCCGGTCGGGGTTCTCGATCTGCTGGTCTCGGAGCCAACGGCGGTACATGGGCTCGGCGACCTCGTAGTTAAAGATCGCGACTCGCCCGTCTTCTGGGTCGACGCGGTATTGGCCGAGGAACGGCTGGTTGTCGACCAGGCTGCGGACCAGCTCGTTGACCAAGGTCGTCTTGCCGGTCTTGTACTGGGCGGTGATGGTGACGTTCCCGTCGACCGGAATGAGCCGGTCAACTCGGTAGATGACCTCGGGGTCGGGCAGTAGCAGCTCCTCGGCGAGGGTGCCGTGGCTGACCGGCTCCCGCCAGCTCTCGGCGAACAGCTCGTCGCGCAGAAGCTTGTCTGCGTCTCGATCGACCCGCTTGGCGTTGGCCTTCTCGCGGACGACCTTGGCGTGCCGCTGCTGCTCCCGGGCTGCCTCGGCGGCCTCCCAGACGGTTCGGGCGTCGGTCAGCAGCGTGCGGGGCTGCTTGGGGAAGCACTCGTCCCACAGCTCCCGCCCCCTGGGGCTGCTTGGGCTGACTTCCCAGTTCGCCCAAGCGCGGAGGAACCGCAGGTTGTCTTCGGCCTGGCAGCCGTCGAAGAAGTGCAGCGTCTGGGTCTGCCACTCCCAGTCTTCGTCGGTCGCGCCCGGGTGCATGGCAAGGAAGCCAGCCTTCTTCTCGGCCACCCAAGCGTCGCGTTGCTCGCACAGCTCGCGGTACCGCGTTGGGTCCAGCCCTAAGAGGTCCTGTGTGGACGTCTGCCCTGGTAAACTGGGGTTCGCCTCGTCCGAGGTCCTGTTGGTGATGAACGGGTCTGGGGTTGCCCTCAGGTGGTCGCCTTCCGTGGTGGCGGCTTCCTGGGGGCTTCTCTCTACCTGGCTCACGGGGCACCGCCGTCCGTGGCTCCGGTGGGCTCTCCGAGGGCTTGGAGCAGTGCGGCGCGGGTGACGACCAGCCGGCGGCCGAGCCGCAGGACGGGGCACGGGAACGCACCTTGGCGGGCGAGGTCGTACGACAGGTTGCGGCCCGCGCCGAAGCACCTGCCGGCGTCAACTACGGAGACGGTCGCGGACCAGGTGCGGATCTCTTCGGGGGTCGGGACGTTGACGGTCACTCGGCCACCGCCTCGAACAGGTCGTCCATCGAGCAGAACAGGATGGACGCCAGGTCGGGCAGCCGGTGGTTGGCCGGGGTCTTCCGGCCGTTCTCCCAGCAGCAGACGGCGGAGGGGACAACGGCCAGCGCTCCGGCGAGCTGTGTCTGACTGACCCCGAGTTGGGTACGGCGAGTGCGGAGCGCGCTGGGCGAGAAGCGCCTTTTGGTCATGGAGAGTCCTCCCGGTGTCGGGAGCGCACGGCCGAGCCTCCGCCCGGGTGGGCGGTTGGTCTCGGCAGTGCCGCCCCTCTACGCGGGACGTCTCGCTGGCAACGCCGTCTCCGGCGCTCCCTCGGGCCGTAGCCGTTGGGCCTGTGCTTCTCCCCGAAGGGTCCTCTGGGCCACTGACGCTCTGTTGTGACTCCAAGTCAATCCTGCCGATTGACTTCGGGGCAATGTGATGCTTACCCCACACACCGCGTGTTGAGAGTTCCACGTGAAACAGCAAGGCTTCCCCTCGCTGCCCAGCGAATCCAATGCATCCGGATCAGCACAGGATTGTGTCCGGATGTGATCCGGTGGTGAGATTTTCTGTGGGACCCCTCGTTCCCTACCCACCCTGGGGAACGAGGGGTTCCGCAAATCGAACCCTATTCGAGGAGCACCCGAATTGGACCCCACCCCTAAGAACGACGCCAAAGTGTGGCTGCTGATGCCCACCCCCATGAAGACCAATCTGGAGCAGGCCGCCCGGCAGGACCGCCGGCCGGTCAACTTCCTGATCCGCGAGGCCATCACCGAGTACCTCAACCGCCGCGACCAGGAGCCCGCAAGATGAGCCAGGAACCATCCGACGACCTCGCCGAGCGGGTCGCAGACGCGCTTGTGGTGCGGCGCAGTCTGCACGAGCCGTACCCACCGGAAGCGCAGATTGAGCAAGGGCGTTATTGCCTGTCTCGATTCAGTGCCGGCGAAGCGGTCGGGAAGATCGCCCGGGATGCTGGTCTTGCTGAGCGCACCGTCAAAAAGCGGATTGCCCAAGCAGCAGATCCAGATTGGCAACCCAGCCTTGATCAGCCGAGTTGGCGGTACAGCACCGAGCAGAGGAAAGAGCAGGCGGATAAGTGCCTCGCGCTGCGGCGCGACGGAATGACTATCGCCAGCATTGCAAAGGACGTCGGAATCGACCGAACCACCGTCTGGAAGCGAATCAATCAGGCGCTGCGCGACGAGCGATGAGAGCGGCCCCGAGCCGGTGCTCCACACACCCGCCCGGGGCCTTGACCGCCTACCAAGGAGGCGACCCGTGAGCAAGGAAACCACAACCAACTACCCCGTCCCCCATCGCGACTCCGACCTGCGGCTGTCCTTCGGGCTGCTGGTCGATCTGCGGACCGTCCTACTGCGGCACGGCTACCCCGAACTGACCAGCGCGGACCTCGACGACCTGCGGACCGCCGTCCGCGCGTTCATCTACGGCCCCCGACCCGACCCGCAGGAATACGAACGCGAAGAAGACACCCCGACCGGGCAGCCGCTGCCTCCCGGCGTCCACGGCACCGCGATCAACACCCGCGACAAGAGGAGGAACCAGCGGTGAACCGGCCGTACATCTACCGAGGCCAAAAGATCCCCGGCGTGTTCCAGCGGTGCAACCGCAACTGCCCGGCCAGCCGCTGCACAGTCCACACGTGGTCGTTCCACCTGGTGCTGCCCGCCGGACCGGATGGCCGACGGCCCCAGGTCACCAAGGGGGGATTCGCCAGCGGCCAGGAAGCGAAGAAGGCCCGCGAAGACGCCGCGACCGCCGCCCGCAGCGGGAAGGTCAGCAGCAAACCCGGGTTGACCTTCGCCGACTGGTCCAAGACCTGGTTCGACGGCAAGACGGAACTCGGCAAGTTCCGCCCCTCGACCGCGAAGGCCAACCAGATCGCGCTGGATCTGCACCTGCGGCCCCAGCTCGGGAAGTACAAGCTCAAGGACCTCACAGCCTCGCACATCGAGCGGGCCTACGGCGCGATCATGCGAAACCGCCACCGCGAGATCGAAGCTGCGACCCAGGCGGGCCAGCCAGCCCCAAGGCCGATCTCCCCGTCGACCATCCACCGGATGCACTCGATCGTCACCAACTGCCTGGCCAGCGCCGAGAAGAACGGCCTCGTCGTCCGCAACGTCGCCCGGCTGGTCGAGCTGCCCAAGGCGGAGAACCCGAAGCCCGCCTACTGGACACCCAAGCAGGGCCGGTACTTCCTGGACTGGCTACACGAGCGCGGCGACCGGCTGTACCCGCTGATCCACCTGGCGATCCACGCCGGTCTGCGGCGCGGTGAGCTGCTCGCGCTCGGCTGGGCAGACGTAGACCTGGACAACGAGCTGTTGCAGGTGTGGCGGCAGCGGACCACCGTCGCCGGAGCGGTGTCGGTGGTCGAGAAGCCGAAGACCGAAGCGGGCGACCGGCCGGTGCCGCTGTTCCCCGACACTGCCGCCGTCCTACGGCATTGGCGGGCGCAGCAGAACCGGGAGCGCCTGGCGTGGGGGCCGGCTTGGAACGACGGCGGGTGGGTGTTCACCCACGAAGACGGGCAGCCGCTGTACCCAGACACGGTTGGGCGGACCTTCCGGAAGCTCGCCGACCAGGCAGGGCTGCCCCGGCTGCGGTTCCATGATCTGCGGCACACGTTCGCCACCACCGCGCGGACTGCCGGGAGCGACATGGCCACCCTATCGAAGATCATGGGCCACTCCAGCCCGAAGATCACCAACGACCGGTACGCCCACGTCTCGATTGAGGCACACCGGCAGCTCATCAACCAGATCGGCGAGGCCATGCGCGACGCCACCGGCTGATGTTCCTGTTAGCAAAGGATTAGCAAAAACCGACATAGAGGCCCTGTCGCGACCTGCGGCAGGGCCTCTGACTTCGTACGCCGCGCCACAACGCACTCCCGGAACCGGGCCCCGACGTGTCAGGATTCAGGGCACGACGTCAGGCCGTGGCGAAGGGGGTGGCCGGTGTCAGGGGGCGGGGCCCGTCGAGGGCGGCGGGACAACGGGCTCGACGCGGCCGAGTACGCGGTCGCGGGCGACGTGGATCCGCGCGTCGGTGAGCACCTGCTCGACGTGCTGGCCGCCGGCGGCATCGCCGCCTATCTCCAGCCCTCCGCCGACCTCAACCCGGTGACCCGCACCACCACGGTGCCGGCCCGACCGGTCGACCGGCTCTACGTCGACCGGTCCCACCTCACCACCGCCCGGGACTACCTCACCCAGCTCGCCGACGAGGGGGCCGAGCCGTCCCGCGCCGACGAGCCCGACATCGAGGCCGAGTGGGCCAAGATCGTGGCGGGTTTCCACACCGCGCCGGCCGCCGGCAGCCACCCCTGGCCGGCCGCCGAGGACGTCGACGACCCGGCCGCGCCGGGCGGCGCCGCCGCCGGCCGCGCCGAGGAGCCGGCCGGGCCGACCGCCACGGACGTGCGCCGCCTGCCGTTCGCCGCGGACGTGTCCGGCGTCTCGGTGAGCCGCGGTCGGCACGACGAGCCGTCCCTGCTGGACGGGCTGGACACGTTCGGCGCCGACCTGCCGGAGGACGCGGAGGAGGAGCACTACACCCCGCCTCCGCCGCCGCCGTTGCCGCGCTTCTCGAAGTACGCGGTGCTGGGCGTGCTCTGCATCGTGGTCGGGTTCCTGTTCTTCCTCTCGCCGACCGTGATGTCGCTCGTCGACCCGTCGGTGGTGACCGTGCTCGGCTTCACCGGCATCCTGGCCGGTTTCGTGATGCTGATCTGGCGGCTGCGCCCCGGCGACCGGGACGACCACGACCCGGACGACGGCGCGGTCGTCTGAGCCGCCGCGGCGGTTGCCCGGATCGCGGGACGCGGTACGCCCCGCGGCGATCCGGTAACAGGGGTGTAACTTACGGTCAGTAGGAATACCGCTGAACGTCACGTCCCGCACCGGCTGTCCGGTTTGCGCTTTCCCCGGTGGCCGGTACCCCTGCTGAGCGGATTGCCCGAGATGCGACAGAGCCCCCTCGTGGTGGTGGCCAACCGCCTCCCCATCGACGACAGTGTGGCGCCGGACGGCGCCTTCGAGTGGCGCCGCAGCCCTGGCGGCCTGGTGAGCGCCCTGCACCCCCTGCTCCGGCACACGCCCGCGACCTGGGTGGGGTGGGCCGGCGGCACCGGCCCGGCACCCGACCTGCCCGACGTGGACGGTGTCCGGATGCGCAGCGTCCCGCTGAGCGCCGAGGACTTCCGCGACCACTACGAGGGCTTCGCCAACGCCACCCTCTGGCCGCTCTACCACGACGCGGTCGAGCAACCGGAGTACCACCGCCGCTGGTGGGAGGCGTACCAGCGGGTCAACCAGCGGTTCGCCGAGGCCGCCGCCGAGGTGGCCGAGCCGAGCGGGCTGGTCTGGGTGCAGGACTACCACCTGCAACTGGTGCCCGGGATGCTCCGCGCGCTCCGCCCGGACCTGCGGATCGGCTTCTTCCTGCACGTGCCGTTCCCGCCGCCGGAGCTGTTCATGCAGCTCCCCCGCCGGGCCGAGCTGCTGCGCGGGATGCTCGGCGCCGACCTGATCGGCTTCCAGCGGGCCCAGGCCGCGCACAACTTCGCCCAGCTCGCCGCCAAGGTGCTCGGCCTGTCCGCGAGCGACCGGCGGATCGGCGTCGACGACCGGGTGGTGCGCATCGGCGCGTTCCCGGTCGCCATCGACACCGCCGAGATGTCCGCGCTCGCCGCCCGACCCGAGGTGGCCGAGCGGGCCCGTCGGCTCCGGCAGGATCTCGGCCAGCCCGAGCAGGTGATCCTCAGCGTCGACCGGATGGACTACACCAAGGGCATCGAGCAGCGCCTCAAGGCGTACCGGGAACTGCTGGCCAGCGGCGACGTCAAGGTACGGGACACCGTGCTGGTGCAGGTGGCGGTGCCCAGCCGGGACCGGGTCGCGCAGTACCAGATCCTGCGCGACCGGGTGGAGCACCAGGTGGGGCGGATCAACGGCGAGTTCGGCCGGGTCGGCGAGCCGGCGATCCACTACCTCACCCAGCCCTTCGACCGGGCCGAGCTGGTGGCGCTCTACCGGGTCGCGGACGTGATGGCGGTGACGCCGCTGCGCGACGGGATGAACCTGGTGGCGAAGGAGTACGTGGCGGCCCGGGTGGACGGCACCGGCGCGCTGCTGCTCAGCGAGTTCGCCGGCGCGGCCGCCGAGCTGGAACAGGCGTACCTGGTGAACCCGCACGACCTGGACGGGCTCAAGCAGGGGCTGCTCGCCGCGCTGCGGGCCGGCCCGGAGGACGTCGCGACCCGGATGCGTGCGATGCGGGAGCACCTGGCGCACAACGACATCCACGCCTGGGCGGCGTCCTACCTGAGCGCGCTGGAGGAGAGCGGGTCGCTTGTCGGCCGCCGGGCCACCCTGCGGTGACCCGGCGTCCGGCGCTCAGCCGGGGGTGGGCGCCGGGTCCTTGTCCAGCCAGTCCAGGATCGCGTCGATCGGCTCCCGCCAGCGGGCGTCGAGCATCAGGTCGTGACCCATGCCGGGGAAGAGCAGCGGGGCCGAGGCGTACCGGCGGGCCGCCCGGGTGAGCGCCGTCGCCGGCAGCACCCGGTCGTCGGGGCTACCGAGCACCAGCACCGGCGGCCGGCCCACCGCCGGCTCCGGCTGCCGGCCGGTGAGCAGTTGCCACTGCGCGCGACGGCCGGCCCGACCGAGCCGGGCCACGTGCCGGCGCGCGTCGGCGTCGGGCAGTTCCCGGCTGAACAGTTGCCGCCGGTTGAGCCGCAGCCCGGCGCCGAAGACCGCCGGCACCGTGCCGGCCGGGTTGCGCCGCAGCGCCGCGCCGAACGTCCCCCAGCCGCCGAGCACCGGCGCCACCAGCACCACGGCCCGCGCCGGGTAGCGGGACATCGCATGCGCCACCACCCGGGCGCCGGCGCCGTGCCCCACCAGCACCGCCTGCCGCGGCAGGCTCGCCGCCACCTGCGTCACGTCATGGGTGTACGCGCGCAGCGTCGCGTCCGGCGCCGGCCCGCTGTCGCCGTGTCCGCGCAGGCTCAGCGCGTACGCCGGGAAGCCGCGACCGGCGGCGTGGCCCAGCCAGTGTTCGGCGAACGCCCACGCGCCGTGGCCGAAGCCGGGCACGAACAGCAGCGGTGGCTTGGCCTCCTCCTGCTCGGGCAGCGCGGCCAGCACCTCGCGGCGTACCGGCCGCTCCGGCCGGGCCCACTCCCAGGCCCGGACCACCCGCACCCGCTCGCTGGTCATTTGTTGTCCTCCAGCTCGTGCAGGGCACGCTGCAACGCGCGCAGGTAGTCGGCGTGCCCGACCTCGAACCAGTGCCGGGTGCTGTCCTTGACCTTCGCCGAGTACCGCTCGCCGAGGCCGGCGCGGACCCGCCGGTCGAACGCGGCGACCCGCTCCGGCCGGGCGATGCGCAGGGTGAGCAGCCGGGCGAAGAGCACGCTCTGCCAGTGCGAGATGGTGAAGATGCCGGAGTCCGGCTGCACCAGGCCGACCACGGCCAGCGTGGGGTGACCGGCGGTGAACGCGTTCAGCCACAGGCGGGGCCGGCCGGAGCCGTCCTCGTCGCCGAGCACCCGGCCGTGCAGGAACTCGAAGCGCGGCAGGTACCCGGTGGCGAAGACGACCAGTTCCGGGTCGATCCGTCGACCGTCGCTCAGCTCGACGGCGCGGTCGTGGAAGCGGGCCACGTCCGGCACCGGGGTGATCTCGCCGTGCCCGACGTAGTACACGAGTTGGCTGTTGGCGATCGGGTGCGTCTCGTACACCCGGTGGTCGGGCTTCGGCAGGCCGAACCGGGTCAGGTCGCCGACGGTCAGCCGCAGCGTCCAGTGGTAGAGCCACTGCCGCACCCGCAGCGGCACCCGCAACGCCAGCAACGTGTCGTTGACCTGGTCGGCCGGGCGGCCGAGGACGTACTTGGGGGCGTACCAGTAGCCACGCCGGGTGGAGTGCCAGCAGTGGGACGCCTGTTGGGCCGCCTCGACCGCGATGTCGCAGCCGGTGTTGCCGGCGCCGACCACCAGCACCCGCTTGCCGCGCAACTGGGCCGGGTCCTTGTAGGACGAGGCGTGCATGACCTCGCCGCGGAACTCCGCCAGCCCCTCGTACCGGGGCAGTTTGGGCGACCAGTTGTGGCCGTTGGCCAGCACCACGGCGGCATAGCGGGAGGTGCGCTCCGGGCCGTAGCCGCCGGTGCTGCGGGTGGTCACGTCCCACCGGTCCCCCTCGACCGGCTCGACCCGGACCACCTCGGTGCCGAACCAGACGTGCTGGCGCAGGTCGAAGTGGTCGGCGTAGCGCTCGAAGTAGGACAGCAGCTGGCTGTGGTGCGGGTAGTCCGGCCAGTCGTCCGGCATCGGGAAGTCCGGGAACTGGGTGAACGGGCGGGACGAGATGAGATGTGTGCTGCCGTAGACCGGGCTGCGGTCGTGCCGCCAGTTCCACGCCCCGCCGACGCCGGTCTCCCGCTCGTAGCAGTCCACGCCGAAGCCGGCCTCGCGGAGGTTCTTGACGGCGGTCAGCCCGCTGGCGCCGGCGCCGATGACGCAGACCGTGTCGCCCCGGTCGGAGACCGGGCGGTCGTCCCGGCTCGGGACGGCCGTGGGGTCCGGTTCGGGGCGGCCGAGATCGGTGGAGGAGGACACCGGGAAATCTCCTTTGTGCGGCACGCGTGCCGGGTCGGTGCGAAATCCTGCCGAGAATGCCCGCCGTTGTCCAGCCGCCTCGGCGCCGACGTGGCTCGTCGCGGTGGGCCGCCTGACGCTGGGTGACCGACCGATCCTTCACTCAGTGTGCCGGTCGACCGGCGCGGCAGTCACATCCGTCCGGCGCCTTTGCTCTGCAGCCATTACCGCAGCACCGCCTGTGAGCTGCACGGGTCCGAAAAGCTCGGTGAGGCGAGCCGCGTCGCTCCGATAACTGCGGGTAGCCGATGCGTATGGGGCTGCAGAGCAAAGGGGCCACCGGGATGGTCACCTCGCCGCCGACACCTCACGTTCCGTCACGGCCGGGGTCGCGACCCCGGGACACCGAGGCGCGGCGGTCAGCCGGCGGCGGGCAGCAGCAGGTCGACCAGGACCGGGAAGTGGTCGCTGGCCCGGCGGGTCCGCGGCGTGTCCACCACGTCGTAGTCGACCACGGTGATCCGCGGGTCGACGAAGAGCGCGTCGATGCGGCGCCGGGGATCGGCGCAGGAGAACGTGTGCCGGTCGGCCCGGTCGGCGGCGACCGCGGTGTCGGTCAGCCCCTCGGCCACGGTCCGCCAGGCCGGTCCGTCCGGCCCCTCGTTGAGGTCGGCGCCGGCCACCACCGGCAGCGGGGACGCGGCCAGCTCCCGCTTGAACGCCGCCGCCTGGGCCGGCCGCTCGGCCGGGTCGGTGGACAGGTGCGAGCCGGCCAGCAGGAAGTCGACGCCGCCCACCCGGCACCGCGCGTACGCGGCCCCGCGCAGGTGCCGGCCCGGCGTCAGCGGGTAGCGCGTGCACCGGGTCTCGGTGACCCGTACCCGGAGGCTGGTCAGCAGCAGGTTGCCCAGCGACGGCAGGCCACCGGCGGCGACCACCAGGCCGAACGAGTCGGCCAGCGTGGCGCACTTCTGCCGCCACCGGAACCGGCGCGGCCCCTCCTGGACGATCACCACGTCCGGCGCGGCCTCGCGGACCACCTCGGCCAGCGCGGCGGTGTCGTCACGCTGGCTGTGGACGTTGTAGGACAGCACCCGCAGCGGCACACCCGACACGTCAGATCCTCCGGGCCAGGTCGGCGGCGCCGATCACGCCGGCGGTGTTGCCCAGCTCGGCCGGGCGCACCTCGGCGACGGGCAGGCGGCTGCGCTGGGCCAGCGCGTCGGTGAACGACCGCCGGGTCGGGCCGAGCAGCAGGTCGCCGGCGTCGATCACGCCGCCACCGACCACCAGCACCTGCGGGTCCAGGATCTGCGCCATGTCCGCGAGGCTGGTGCCGAGCCAGCGCCCGACCTGGGCGAACGCCTCGGTGGAGACCAGGTCGCCGTCCTTGGCCGCGGCGGTCACCATCGGACCGGTGATCGCCTCCGCCTCGCCGTCGGCCAGCTTCAGCAACGCGGTGGCCCGGTGCGGCTCCTGCCGGGCGGCGGCGCGGGCGAAGCGGACCAGCGCGCTGCCGCTGGCGTACTGCTCGATGCAGCCGAGCCGGCCGCAGCCGCACTGGTGGCCGTCCGGCACGGTGAGCATGTGCCCCAGCTCGGCGGCGATGCCGTTGGCGCCGCGGACCAGCTCGCCGCCGAGCACGATGCCGCCGCCGACGCCGGTGCCGATGGTGAACATGACCATTGAGTCGTCGGCGTCCCGGGCCGCGCCGTAGCGGAACTCCGCCCAGGCGGCCACGTTCCCGTCGTTCTCCACGATCACCGGCAGCCCGGTGGCGTTGCTGACGTACTCGCGCAGCGGCTCGTCCCGCCAGGCCAGGTTGGGCGCGAAGAGCACGGTGGAGCGGGTGGCGTCGATCCAGCCGGCCGCGCCGATGCCGACCGCCTCGACGGTCCGGCCGGTGGTCAGCTCCGTGACCACCTCGATGATGACGTCCCGGGTCTTGGCCACGTCGTCGGCGGGGGTGTCCCGTCGCGTCTGCACGAGTACCGCGCCGGTGTCGTCCACGACACCGCCGGCCACCTTCGTGCCACCGACGTCGACTCCGATGGTCAGCGTCACCGCTGCCACTCCCCTCTGCTGTGCTGCCCCGGACGCCGGCCGAACCGGCCGTGCGATCCGGGATGTCCGGTGGTCAGGCCCCGTCGCCTGGTGCGTCCGCGCCCGCCTCGCCGGGCGCCCGCGAGGCGGGCACCGTGGGCCGGCCGGCCGGCGGCCGGCTCGTCGCCGGCCCCGCCGGCCCGGCGGCGTCGACGGGCGGCTGCGACGGCTCCGGCTCGGCGTGCCTGCCGCCACGCCGCGACCCCGAGCCGTCGGAAGCACCCGGATCGGCCGCGCCCTCCCCCCGGGTGGCGGCGGACCACACGTCCTGCTCGGGTGCCGGCTGAGAATCATGCCCGGTACGGGTCGCCTCGCGCCACACGTGATCTCCCGACCCGGTCGGCGCGGGGCCGCCGGGGCCGGTCGACGCCGCCGGGGCCGGCGGGTCGGCCGGTGTCGCCGGAGCGGCCGGTTCCGCCAGGGCGAACGCCCGCAGCAGGCTTGCCACACCGGCCGCCAGGTCACCGGCGCCGGTGGCGAGCCGCTCGGCGAATTCCGGACTCGGGTCCCGCAACGCCGCGATCCCCCGGCAGACCGGGCAGACGCAGCATTCCGGCGAGCCGGTGGCGAAACCGGCGCCGGTGCCGGTCGGGATGTGACCGAGGACACCCGAGAGGATCCCACCGAGCGGGCCGCGGTCCCCGGCGCCGGACGAGGCGGCGGCCATCCGCGCGGTGGCCAGCAGCGTGACGACGAGGCGCTCGGCCTCTTCCCGGGCCGAACCCGGATCAGTGGTGCCCATGGTTCGGCTCCTCCAGCGTGACGACCGGGACGGCGATCGGATCAGTTGGCCGCACCGGGTGCTTCTACCCGGCGCTTGAGCTGCTTCAACGCCGTATCCATGATCATTTTTTCGGCCTTGCGGCGGAACATGCCGAGCATCGCCACGGACAGCTCCACCTCCAGCGTGTAGGTCACCGTGGTCGTCCCGTCCGGGTTGCCGACCAGGTCGTACGACCCGCGCTGGGACCGCTGCATCGTCGACGGCGCGACCAGGTGCCACTCGATCCGGGAGATGTCCTCGGCGTACTCGTACGCCAGCACGTACTCGTCGGCCAGCACGCCCGCGTCCAGCGTGAACCGGACCTGACTGGCGTAGCCGTCCTCGTACTCCTCGATCACCTCGGCCCGGCGCACCGACTCGGTCCACTCCGGGTAACGGGGGAAGTCACAGATGACCGCCGCCACCTGCTCCGGTGACGCGCCGACGATGATCGACTGGGTGGAGGAGTCCGCCATGGGGGGAGGCTACCCGGCTCCCCACCCGGGCGGGCGGGTAGGTTTCGACAGAGCCGACCAGGCCGGCCCGGCGCCGGTGCGAGCACGAGGGAGTGCAGGTGCGCGAGTTCTCCGTCCCGCCGATCGTCACCGTCGGCGACGCGGCCAACCTGACCGACCCGGTCTGGGAAAACGCCGAGGTCGCCCCGGACACCGTGCAGTTCGTCCGGCCGGCCGGCGACGCGGGGCCGGTCGAGGTGACCTGCCGGCAGTTCCGCGACGAGGTGGTCGCGGTGGCCCGGGGCCTGATCGCGGCCGGCGTGTCCCCCGGCGACCGGGTCGCTCTGATGAGCCGCACCCGCTACGAGTGGACCCTGCTCGACTACGCCATCTGGGCGGCCGGCGCGGTCACCGTGCCGATCTACGAGACCTCCAGCGCCGAGCAGGCCGCCTGGATCCTCGGTGACTCGGGCGCGGTGGCCGTGGTGGTGGAGAGCACCGCGCACGCGACGCTCGTCGCCGGCGTCCGGGACCGGCTGCCCGACCTGCGCGAGGTCTGGCAGATCGAACTGGACGCGGTGCACGAACTGGTCACCGCCGGCGCCTCGGTGGACCCGGCCGAGGTCGAGGTGCGCCGCTCGACGCTCCGGGCCGACGACCTCGCCACGATCATCTACACCAGCGGCACCACCGGCCGGCCGAAGGGCTGCGTGCTGACCCACCGCAACATCTACGCCGACATCGCCAACGCGGTGCCGGTGCTGCCGAACCTGTTCCGCCAGGGCGCCTCCACCCTGCTCTTCCTGCCGCTGGCCCACGCGTTCGCCCGGCTGATCCAGGTCGGCGTGGTGCAGGCCCGGGCCACCATGGCGCACTGCGCGGACACCAGCGACCTGGTGGGCGCGCTCCAGGAGTTCAAGCCGACGTTCGTGCTCTCCGTACCCCGGGTCTTCGAGAAGGTCTACAACGGCGCGCGGCAGAAGGCCGAGGCGGACGGCAAGGGCAAGATCTTCGACCGCGCGGAGAAGGTCGCCATCGCCTGGAGCGAGGCGCTGGAGACGCCGGGCGGGCCGGGCCTGGCGCTGCGCGCCCAGCACGCGCTCTTCGACCGGCTGGTCTACGGCAGGCTGCGGGCGGCGCTGGGCGGCCGGTGCCGCGACGCGATCTCCGGCGGCGCACCGCTCGGCGCCCGGCTCGGGCACTTCTTCCGGGGCGTCGGGGTGACCGTCTGCGAGGGGTACGGCCTCACCGAGACGTCGCCGGCCGCCGCCGCGAACCTGCCCACCGGCACCCGGATCGGCACGGTCGGCCGCCCGCTGCCCGGCGTCACCGTCCGGATCGACGACGACGGCGAGATCCTGATCTCCGGCGACATCGTCTTCCAGGGGTACTGGCACAACGAGGCGGCCACCGCCGAGGCGCTCACCACCGACGGCTGGTTCCGCACCGGCGACCTGGGCCAGCTCGACGCGGACGGCTACCTCAGCATCACCGGCCGGAAGAAGGAGATCATCGTGACCGCCGGCGGCAAGAACGTCGCCCCGGCGGTGCTGGAGGACCAGGTGCGGGCGCACCCGCTGGTCAGCCAGTGCGTGGTGGTCGGCGACCGGCAGCCGTTCATCGCGGCGCTTGTCACCATCGACGAGGAGGCGCTGCCGAAGTGGCTGGCCGGGCAGGGGCGCCCGGAGACCACGAGCGCCGCCGAGCTGCGCGACGACGAGGCGCTGCGGGCCGAGGTGCAGGGCGCGGTCGACCAGGCCAACCAGTCCGTCTCCAAGGCCGAGGCGATCAAGGTGTTCCGGATCCTGCCCCAGGACTTCACCGAGGCGACCGGCGAGCTGACCCCCTCGCTGAAGGTCAAGCGGCAGGTCGTCCACAAGACGTACGCCACGGAGATCGCGGAGATCTACCGGCGCTGACTACGATCCGTCAGGTGCCCGCCTCCACATCCGGACAGCCGCAGACGCAGCTCCTCGCGGTCGCGGCCCGCGCGGTTCTCCTCGCGCTGGTCGCCGCCCTGACCCTGTTCGCCACCCGCGACGCCACCGAACTCTGGTGGATCGCCCTGCTCGGCGTCGCCGGGCTGCCCGCCGTCCTGGCCCCGCAGCACCGGCTGCTCACCCCGATCAGCCGCTTCGCCGAGGTGGTGGTGCTCGGGCTGGCCGCCAGCCAGGTCGCCGCCGACGCCCACCTCACCGGCGTCACCGACGGGATGGGCGCGTCGGCGGTGCTGCCGTACCTGGCCGTGCCGGTCACCGTGACCGCGCTGCGCCGCCGGTTCTCCGAGGGTGCCGCGCTGCTCGCGGTCACCGCGGCGACGCTGCTGGTCAGCGCCGCGTTCACCGAGGTCGGCGGCGAGCCGCAGCTCGGCCAGCTCGGTTACCTCGCGGTCTGCGCGCAGTGGCTGATCCTGGCCGGCCTCGGCCTCTACACCGCCGGCACGCTCCAGCGGGTGATGCGGGTCCGCGGCGAGGGCAAACCCCAGCCGTACGCCGAGGCCACCCGGCTGTTGACCCAGCTCCGGACGGTGGCCCGGCAGCTCCCCGGCGCCACCCTGGACCCGGGCGGCATCTCCGAGCACCTGCTGGAGGAGCTGCGGGTGGTGGCGAAGACCGACCGGGGCGCGGTGCTCTCCGCCAGCGGCGGCGGCCGGCTGGTGGTGCTCGCCCAGATCGGCGCGGACCGGGTCGACTGGGAGACCACGCTCGACGCCGACTCGGCCATCGCCGACGCCTGGGCCAGCCAGCAGCCGACCGTCTCGGCCCGCTCGCAGGCCCGGTCCCGGCACTCCGGTGAGGTGTCCGCGCTGATCGTGCCGCTGGTCGCCGGCGTCCGCACGGTCGGCCTGGTGGTGATCGAGGCGGACACCGGCGCCGCGTACCCGCCGCCGGTGGTGTCCCGGGTGACCGCGCTGACCGGCCCGGCGGCGCTGCGGCTGGAGGCCGCGCTGCTCTTCGACGAGGTGCGCTCGCTGGCCACCAACGAGGAGCGGCAGCGGCTGGCCCGGGAGATCCACGACGGGGTCGCCCAGGAGCTGGTGATGGTCGGGTACGGCATCGACAACGCCCTGGCGTACGTCGACGAGGACCCGAAGGAGACCGCCGAGGCGCTGCGTACGCTGCGGCACGAGGTCACCCGGGTGATCCAGGAGCTGCGGTTGAGCCTGTTCGAGCTGCGCAGCGAGGTGGACCGGCACGGTGGCCTGGCGGCGGCGATCGCCGAGTACGCCCGCACCGTCGGCGCCTCCGGCGGGCTGCGGGTGAACCTGTCCCTGGACGAGTCCACCGCCCGGCTGCCGGCCGCCACCGAGGCCGAGTTGCTGCGCATCGCCCAGGAGGCGGTGACCAACGCGCGCAAGCACGCCGGCGCGTCGAACCTCTGGGTCACCTGTGAGGTGGATCCCCCGTACGCCCGGATCGAAGTGTCGGATGACGGTCACGGCATCGGTGACCAGCGGCCCGAGGGGCACTATGGTCTTGCGATCATGGCGGAGAGGGCGGAACGTATCCGAGGCCGGTTGGAGATCAGGCCGCGGCAACCCAGCGGCACAACCGTGGCGGTGGTACTCGGCTCGTCGCCCCGGCGCGATAAGGTGCGCGGCAGCGCCGCAGCAGCAGAAGGGGAGTAACCCGAGGATGACCACTAGCCCGACACCGGCCACCCGGACCAAGGTTCTCCTTGTCGACGATCACGACCTGATCCGCAAGGGTCTGCGGCACGCCTTCGAGCGGGACCGGCAGTTCGAGGTCGTGGGTGAGGCCGCCACGGCCGCGGAGGGTGTGCGCCAGGCCGGCGCGCTCCAGCCCGACGTGGTGATCATGGACCTGCGACTGCCCGACGGCAGCGGTCTGGAGGCCACCCGCGCGCTGCGCAAGTCCAGCGCCTCGATGGGCATCGTGGTGCTCACCATGTACGCCGGTGACGACCAGCTCTTTGGCGCGCTGGAGGCGGGGGCGAGCGCGTTCGTCCCGAAGACCGCCCCGGCCGACGAGGTGGTGGCCGCCGCCCGGCACGCCGCCTCCTCCCCCAGCGCGTTCACCGCGGCCGACCTGGCCGAGGCGATGAAGCGCCGGCTGGCCCCGTCCGGCCCGCAGCTCTCCCCCCGCGAGGGGCAGGTGCTGCGTCTGCTCGCCGACGGCATGAGCGTCGCCGGCATCGCCAAGCAGCTCTTCGTCAGCGAGTCGACCGCCAAGACCCACATCTCCAAGCTCTACGAGAAGCTGGGCGCGGCCAACCGGGCCCAGGCGCTGATGACCGCGCTGCGGCTGGGGCTGCTGGAGGCCCCCGACGCGCCGAAGTTCTGACGGCACCGCCGGAGAGGCCCCGTCCGCACGCCGGACGCGGGCCTCTCCGGCATTCCGGGCGCGGGTCGACCGCGTACGGTGAACGGCCGGACGCGGAACGGCGGTGGTCTTTGCACCGCGACAGCGGCCGGGCAGAATACCCGGGTGATCCGCGCGGCGGTGACGCCGCGCGTCGCCGACACCCAAGGGGCAGGGACATGCAGCGGCCGGACTGGGCACCCGAGACCATCGACGTCGAGCGCCCGAGCGTGGCCCGCATGTACGACTACTACCTGGGCGGTTCGCACAACTTCGCGGCCGATCGGGCCGCCGCGCGGGCGATGGTCGAGGCGGTGCCGGAGGCCCCGCTGATGGCCCAGGCCAACCGCGCCTTCCTCCGCCGGGCGGTGCACTACCTGGCCGAGACCGGGGTGCGGCAGTTCCTGGACATCGGCTCCGGCATCCCGACCGTGGGCAACGTGCACGAGATCGCCCAGGGCATCGACCCCGGGTCCCGGGTGGTCTACGTCGACGTGGACCCGGTGGCGGTCGCGCACAGCCAGGAGATCCTGGCCGGCAACGAGCGGGCCGCCGTGGTCCGGGAGGACCTGCGCGACCCGGTGGCGATCCTGCGCCATCCGGAGGTCACCCGGTTGATCGACTTCACCGAGCCGGTCGCGGTGATGGTCGTGGCGGTACTGCACTTCATCCCGGACTCCGACCGCCCGGAGGAGGTCCTGCGGACGCTGCGCGCGGCGCTGGCGCCCGGCAGCCACCTGGTGCTCTCCCAGGCCAGCGACGACGGCCGGGACGGCACCGGCGAGCGGGCCGAGGCGGAACGGGTCTACCGGCGCACCGACAGCCAGCTCTTCATCCGCGGTCGGGCCGAGCTGACCGCGCTGTTCGCCGGGTTCGAGCTGGTCGACCCGGGTGTGGTGTGGGTGCCGCAGTGGCGACCGGACGCCCCCGACCAGGCGGAACACGCCGAACGGGCGGTCTTCATGGGCGGGGTCGGGCGGCTCGGTGCCTGACGACGTGGCCACCGTGACGGCCGGCCGCTGCCGCCCCGGCGTCTTCGCCCGGGCCTGGGCCAAGGCGGTCTCCGGGACCAGCTACCTGCCGATGACCCAGGCGCAGCTGGAGGAGATGCTGCAACGGCTCACCGAGCGGCTCGCCCAGGCGATGCGCGCCGACCCGTTCGACCTGCGGATCGGCCAGCAGGTGGGCGCGGAGCTGGTGCAGTCGCACATCGCCTCCGCCGAGGGCCTGGGTCGCACCGTCGAGGTGATCCAGCTCCGGCTGGTCCGCGACCTCGACCTGGACGTCGACGACGTCGAGGACCGGATGTCCCGGCTGCTCGCCACCGTCGCCACCGGGTACGCCCGGGCGCTGCGCGACCGCACGCTTGACGAGCAGGAGTCCATCCGGCGGGCCGCCATGATGGCGCGCGCCCAGGCCGAACGGGCGTTGCGGGACAGCGAGGCCCGGTTCCGGCACCAGGCCACCCACGACCCGCTGACCGACCTGCCGAACCGCACACTGTTCACCGAGCGGCTGACCGCCGCGATCGTCGCGCCCGGGCGGGGCGCGGACCGGATCGGGGTCTGCTTCCTCGACCTGGACCGGTTCAAGGTGGTCAACGACTCCCTCGGTCACCAGGTCGGCGACTCGCTGCTGGTGGCGGTGGCGCAGCGGCTGCGCCGGACGCTCGGCGAGCACCTGGTGGCCCGCCTGGGCGGCGACGAGTTCGTGATCCTGGTGGAGCGCACCGCCGGCACCGACGACGTGGTCAAGGTCGCCGAGGCGGCGCTGGAGGCGGTACGCGAGCCCGCGCTCGTCGACGGGCACGAGCTGACGGTGTCGGCGAGCATCGGCATCGTGGAGCGGCCGGTGGCCGGCACCTCGCCGATGGAGCTGATGCGCGCCGCGGACAGCACGCTGCACTGGGCCAAGGCCGCCGGCGGGGCCCGCTGGTCGTTGTTCGACGCCGACCGTAACCGCCGCGAGCTGGCCCGGTACGCGCTCTCCGCGGCGATCCCGGCCGCGCTGGACCGGGGCGAGTTCTACCTCGACTACCAGCCGCTGACGTCGCTGCGCGACGGCCGGGTGCTCGGCATGGAGGCGCTGGTGCGCTGGCGCCACCCGGAGCTGGGGGTGCTCCGGCCGGACAGCTTCATCCCGCTGGCCGAGGAGACCGGCCTGATCGTCCGGCTCGGCAGCTGGGTGCTGGCCGAGGCGTGCCGCGAGGCGGGCACCTGGTCGGCGGCGGGTGGCGACGCGCCGTTCGTCAGCGTCAACCTGGCCGTACGCCAGTTGCACCGGGCCGACCTGGTGCCCGAGGTGCGGGGCGTGCTCGGCCGCACCGGCCTGCCCCCGGAACGGCTGCAACTGGAGGTCACCGAGAGCACCATGATGAGCACCGTGGTCGAGCCGGTCCGGGCCCTGCGGGTGCTCGGCGATCTCGGCGTCCGGGTGGCCATCGACGACTTCGGCACCGGCTACTGCAATCTCGCGTACCTGCGGGACCTGCCGGTGACCGAGTTGAAGGTGGCCGGCGAGTTCGTGACCGGGCTGCGCGCGCCGGCCGGCGACCCGGGCGGCCGTACCGACGAGCGGATCCTCGCCTCGCTGGTCTCGCTGGCGCACGCCCTGGACCTCACGGTCACCGCCGAGGGGGTGGAGACGGCCGGCCAGGCGGACCGGTTGCGCGCCATCGGCTGCGACGCCGGTCAGGGCTGGCACTTCGGCCGCCCCGGCTCGGCGCGGCAACACCTCACCCGCGCGCCCGCGGCGTAAGGAGGGGCCCCTTCCTAACGCTTCAGGTATAGGAGGGGGCCCCGCCCAACAACGTGGCCGAACCTTTTCCCGACCCCGGAGGCACCCATGACCGGTCAGCGCGTTCTTGCCCTCGTGCTCTTCGTCGTCGCGTTCCTGGCGCTGGCAGCCTCCCGCGCCTTCCCCTTCCTGGACGACGTCCCCGGTGCGGCAAAGGTTGGCATCGCGGTGGCTGGAGCCGCCTGCGTACTGGTGGGTGTCTGGCTGTGGCGGCGAGCCAGCCCCGAATCCGAGGGCATCGATGGATGAGCTGGGTGAACGCACCCCGGTCGCCGCACGCGGTCAACCTGCCTGGCGGCGGGTGTCCGCCCCGTCCAGATAGGCCAGCACGGCCAGCACCCGCCGGTTGTCGTCACCGGACGGCGGCATCCGCAGCTTGCTGAAGATGCTGTTGATGTGCTTGTCGACGGCCTTCTCGGTGACGAACAGCCGGGCCGCCACCGCGGCGTTCGACCGGCCCTCGGCCATCAGGCCGAGCACCTCGCGTTCCCGCGCGGTCAGCTCGGCGAGCGGCCCGGCGCCGTCGCGGCGGGCCAGCAACTGGGCCACCACCTCCGGGTCCATCACGGTGCCGCCGGCGGCGACCCGGCGCACCGCGTCGACGAACTGGTCCACGTGCGACACCCGGTCCTTGAGCAGGTAGCCGACGCCGCCGCGCCGGTCGGCGAGCAGCTCACGAGCGTAGAGCTGCTCGACGTGCTGGGACAGCACGAGCACCGGCAGCCCGGGCAGCTCGGCGCGGGCCCGCACGGCCGCCTGCAACCCCTCGTCGCTGAACGTCGGCGGCAGCCGTACGTCGATCACCGCGACGTCCGGCCGGTGCGCGGCCAGCGCGGGCAGCACTGACGGTCCGTTGTCGACGGCGGCCACCACCTGGCAGCCGAACGCCTCCAGGATCCTGGTCAGCCCGTCCCGGAGGAGGGCGAGGTCCTCGGCGATGACAACGCGCACGGCAGCTCCATGCTGATGACGGTGGGTCCACCGACCGGACTGGTCACTGCCATCGTCCCATCGAACGCGGCCAGCCGGCGTCCGGTCCCGGCCAGACCGCCGCCGGCCGCCGGCGCCGCCCCGCCCCGGCCGTCGTCACCGACCACGGCGGTCAGCCGCCCGTCGGCGTGCCGCAGCTCCACCCAGGCCCGGGTCGCCCCGCTGTGCTTGCCCACGTTGGCCAGCGCCTCGGCGACCGCGAAGTAGACAGCCGACTCGACCGGGGCGGCGGCCCGGCCGGGCAGGTCGACGGTGACCTCCACCGGCAGCGGCACGGCCAGCGCCAGCGCCCGTACCGCGCCGGGCAGGCCGCGCTCGGCGAGCACCGGCGGGTGGATGCCGCGAACCAGCCCGCGCAGCTCGGCCAGGGCCTGGCCGCTGGTCTCCCGGGCCTCGGCGAGCAGCCGGCGGACCGCCTCCGGGTCGTCACGGACCAGTTGCTCGGCCAGCCCGATGCTCATGCTCAGCGCGACCAGCCGGGCCTGCGCCCCGTCGTGCAGGTCCCGTTCGATCCGGCGCAGCTCGGCGGCCTGCGCGTCCACCGCCTCGGCCCGGGTGACGGTGAGCTGACGCACCCGCAGCGCCAACGCGGCGCCGCGGGTCGGGGTGAGGAAGAACCCGGCGAACGTCACGTGCAGCCAGACCAGCCAGCGCCCGGCGGCCACCCCGGCGGCCAGCAGCAGCGCGCCCAACGGGACGCAGAGCACCGCCTCGACGAGGTTGTCGAGCGGCCAGAACGGGCCGTAGCCGTACCAGACGCCGGCGGCACGCAGCACCAGCGGCACGCCGATCAACCCCTCCAGCCCGTACAGCGGGAGGACGAACGCGGCCAGGCACACCGCGCCGGTGACCGCGCCGGGCAGCAGCCAGGCCAGATCCCGCCAGGTCGCCGGGTCGCCCACCACCCACCGGAACCGCCGCCAGGTGCCGAACTGGGCACCGGCCGGCGTGGGCAGGTAGGGCGTGGGCATCTCGACGCCGCTCCACCGGGCCAGCCGGCGGTGCAGCCCGGCGCAGATCCGGACCGCGCCGGTGACCACCGGGAAGAGGGCGAAGCCGACGCCGAACGCCGGGATCAGCAGCAGCGCGACCAGCGACAGCACGAACAGGGCCACGTGCGTGGTCAACGACAGCAGCGCGGTCAGCAGCCCCTGGGCGGCGGTCACCGCGGCGGGCCGCAGCCGGGTCCGGAGCAGTACCCGTACCGATGCGTCCACGAGTTCCATTCTCCGGTATCACCGCCGGTCCGCCGGTGGTGCTGGCACCACCCGTGGAGTCGGGGCGGCACCCCTGACCGGCGGGCCGCCGGCCCGAAGGATCGAGTCAGGGCCCGCGGTCCACGCCGGGCGACGAGTGAGAGGAACCCTGATGTCCCCGCACCGAACGGCCCGGCTGCCCGCCGGCCGCCGCGGCAAGTACGCCGTCCTCGTCCTCTGGCTGGCGCTGCTCGCGGTCGCCGGGCCGCTCGCGTTGAAGCTGGGCGAGACGCAGGACAACTCGACGCTCGGCGCGTTGCCGCCCGGCGTCGAGAGCAGCCGCGCCGCACAGCGGGCCGAAGCCGCCTTCCCCGAGTCCCGCCGGCAGTTGGCCGTCGCCGTGTACGTCCGCGACACCGGCCTCACCGCCGCCGACCGGGCCCGGGTCGACGCCGACCGGGCGGCCTTCGCCGGGTACGCCGACGGCGGCGCGGTCTCCGCGCCGGCGCCGAGCGCGGACGGCCGGGCGCTGCTGTTCTCGCTCCCGGTCACCCTCGACGAGGAGCGACGCGCCGACGCGGTGCGCGCCATGAAGGACCGGCTCGTCGACGCGGCGCCCGGCCTGCGGACCGCGCTGACCGGCGACGCGGTCGCCGAGAGCGACGTCTGGGACGCGTTCGACGGGATGGACGGCGCGTTACTGCTGGCCACCGCCGTCACCGTCGCCCTGCTCCTGCTCGTCACCTACCGCAGCCCGGTGCTGTGGCTGGTGCCGCTGCTCGCGGTCGGCGTCGCCAACCAGCTCGCCGGCGCCACCGTCTACCTGCTGGCCCGGCACGCCGGCCTGGCGGTGGACTTCCAGAGCCAGACCATCCTCACCGTGCTGGTCTTCGGCGTCGGCGTGGACTACGCCCTGCTGCTCATCGCCCGCTACCGCGAGGAGCTGCGCCGGCACGCCGACCGGCACGCCGCGATGGCGGTGGCGCTGCGCCGGTCGTACGGCGCGGTCTGCGCCTCCGCGGCGACTGTCGCGCTCGGGCTGCTCTGCCTCGTCGCGGCGGACCTGCCCGCCACCCGCGGCCTGGGACCGGTCGGCGCGGTCGGCATCGTGGCCGCGTTGCTGGCGATGACCACGCTGCTGCCGGCGGTGCTCGTGGTGTGCGGGCGGTGGCTGTTCTGGCCGTTCGTGCCGCGCCACACGCCCGGCGCGGACGAGCGCGACCTCGGCGCCGACCACGGGGTGTGGCGGCGGATCGCCGGCCTGGTCGGTCGCCGGCCGCGCCCGGTCTGGGTGGGCACCGCCGTCGCCCTGGTCGCGTTGACCCTCGGGATCGGCAATCTCACCCTGGGCCTGCCCGACGACGAGTCGTTCACCACCGAGGTCGGCTCGGTCGCCGGTCAGCGGCTGGTCGCCGCCCACTACCCGGGCGGGTCGGTCGCGCCGGTCGAGGTGCTGGCCGCCGCCGGCACGGCCGACCTGGTCACCGGCGCGGTCCGCGCGGTGCCGGGCGTCGCGGAGGTGGGCGGTCCGCAGCCGTCCGCCGACGGTCGTTGGGTACGGGTCACCGCGGTGCTCGCCGCCGCCCCGGACAGCGCCGCGGCCCGGGACACGGTGGGCCGGCTGCGCACCGCCGTGCACGCGGTGCCCGGGTCGCAGACGCTCGTCGGCGGGCGCACCGCGACGCTGCTCGACGAGCGACGCACCGTGGACCGGGACAACCGGGTGGTCATCCCGCTGGTGCTCGCCGTGGTCCTGGTGATCCTGATGCTCCTGCTGCGCGCGCTCGTCGCGCCGCTGCTGCTGATGGCGAGCGTGGTGCTGTCGTACGCGGCGGCGATGGGCGGCGCCGGGCTGCTGCTCGACGCGTTGGGCCACCCGCGGCTGTTCGTCGGCGTGCCGTTGCAGGCGTTCCTGTTCCTGGTCGCCCTCGGCGTGGACTACACGATCTTCCTGATGACCCGGGCCCGGGAGGAGACCGCGTCGATCGGGCACCGGCCCGGGACGCTGCGGGCGCTCACTGTCACCGGCGGCGTGATCACCAGCGCCGGGGTGGTGCTGGCGGCCACCTTCGGCGCCCTGCTGGTGCTGCCGCTGGTGCCGTCGGTGCAGATGGGGGTGATCGTGGCGGTCGGGATCCTGCTCGACACGTTCCTGGTTCGCAGCCTGCTGATCCCGGCGCTGACCCTGGACCTGGGCGTGCGTGTCTGGTGGCCGGGACGGCTGTCGCGTCGCACGGCCGAGCGTCAGGAGGAGGCCCCGCCCACCGCGTCGAGGAGAGAAGCGGCCCCCGCCTGACACGTCGCCGCCGACGAGCCCGCGCCGTCCGCCCGGAGTGCCACGACCTCGCCCTCGGGGCGGGACGCGGTTCGGGGGCGGGCGGGCGGCGCGCTCGACGTGTCCGGGCGGGAAGCGGCGCACGGGTGAGGCGGAGACGGGACGGCGGTGGCCGGTGAACCGCTCGGGCGCCGGTCAGCCGGCGAGCAGCGTGGCCATCCGCTCGGCCTGGGTCTCCCAGCGCCACTCCCGCTCGACCCAGGCCCGGCCGGCCGCGCCGAGCTGACGGGCCAGGTCCCGGTCGGCGAGCAGGGTCGCCACCCGGTCGGCGAGCTGGGCGACGTCCCGTCCCCGGACCACGTACCCGGTCTCCCCCTCGCGGACCGCGTCCGGCGCGCCACCGGAGTCGCCCGCCACCACCGGCAGCCCGGTCGCGCTCGCCTCCAGGTAGACGATGCCCAGGCCCTCCACGTCCAGGCCACGGTTGCGGGTGCGGCAGGGCATCGCGTAGACGTCGCCGGCGGCGTAGTGCGCGGGCAGTTCGGCGCTGGGCACCGAGCCGGTGAAGACCACGTCCCGCTCCACCCCGGCCTGCCGGGCCAGTTTCTCCAGGGTGGCCCGGTAGGGCCCGCCGCCGACCACCAGCAGCGCGGCGTCCGGCACCCGGCGGCGGATCTCCGGCAGCGCCCGGATCAGCGCGTCCTGCCCCTTGCGCGGCACCAGTCGCGACACGCACACCACCACCGGCCGGTCGGCGAGGCCGAGTCGCGCCCGGACCGGCTCGCCGTCGACGCCGGGATGGTAGGTCTCCACGTCGACGCCGGGCGCGAGGCGGCGCAGCTCGGTCAGCCCGTCCAACGCCCGGGCCAGCCGCACCCGGGTGTACTCGCCGAGGTAGGTGGTCACGTCCACGCCCCGGCCGATGCGTCGCAGCGCGGACCGGGCGCCGGGCAACGCGGCCCACCCGACCTCGTGCCCGTGCGTCAGCGCCACCGCCCGGCGGATCCCGGCCCGGCGGCGCAGCCCCGACGCGAGCAACCCCAGCGGCGCCGCCGCGCCGAACCACACCGTGTCGCAGTCGTACGCCCGGGCCAGCCGGGCCGCCCGACGGGCGATCAGCGGCGTGGGCAGCAGCACCCGGGTGCGTTCCCGGACCACCTCGAACGGCTGGTCGGCGTCGAACTTCTCCGCGTCCCGCCAGCTCGACGCGTAGACCACCACCGAGCCGGGCGGCTGGCGCACCGCGAGGTTGTGCACGAAGGACTGGATGCCGCCGGGGCGGGGCGGGAAGTCGTTGGTGATCAGCAAGGTGCGGCTCATCGGCCGTGCTCCCTGGCGTAGGCGCGGGCGGCGGCCATCCGCTCCACGGTGGACGGGTGGGACGCCGACCACAGGTACTCCCAGCGCGGCGGGTCGGGGTCGGCCAGGTTCACCCCGGCCAGCCGGCGCTGCATCGCCTCGAACGTCGCCGGGTCGCCGGTGAGCGCCAGCGCGTGCGCGTCGGCCCGGGCCTCCACCCGTCGGGAGACCAGCGCCTGCACCGGGGTGGCCACCAGCCCGACCACCGTGACCAGCGCGACGAGCAGCGGGAACGCCCGCGGCTGGGCGATGGAGTCGACGCCGGCCAGCCGCAGCAGCGGGGCCCAGGAGCCGACCAGGTACAGCGCCACCACCGCGGCGGCGGCGCCGAACGCGCCGATCAGCGTGCCGGTCCAGACGTCGCGGTCCTTGGCGTGCCCCAGCTCGTGGGCGACCACGCTTGTCACCTCCGCCGGTTCCGCCTCGCGCAGCAGCGTGTCGTAGACCACCACCCGCCGGGTCGGCCCGAGCCCGGAGACGTAGGCGTTCACCGCCCGGGTCCGCCGGGACGCGTCGGCGACCAGCACGTCGCGGACCGGGACGCCGTCCCGGGCGGCCATGGTGGTCAGCTCGGTGCGCAGCGGGCCAGGCTCCATCGGGGTGAACCTGTTGAACACCGGTTCGACGAGCACCGGCAGCACGAACGACAGGATCACCACCAGGGCGGCGGCGCCGGCCGCGCCGTACGCCCACCACCACCGGGGGGCGAGCCGGACCACCGAGTAGAAGGCGAGCAGGACGAGCGCGCCGATGACCGCGCTGACCGCGTACGACTTGAGCAGGTCGACCGTCCAGCCGCCCCAGCCCTGGGTGCTCAGCCCGTAGCGGACCAGCACGGTGCGCCGCCAGGCCGCGAACGGCAGGGTGAGCAGGTCGGCGAGGAACATGACGCCCAACCCGCCGAGCACGGCCTGGGCCACCCAGTGCCCGCCGAAGGGCCGGCCGGCCAGCTCGACCAGACGCCCGCCCAGCGGGGTGAGCCCGAGCAGCAGCGCCACCACCAGACCGACCACGAGCGCCGACCAGCCGGCCGGGCGCAACGCGCCGCTGAACGCCCGGCCTCGGGCCACCTGCTCGACCGGGAGCGCCCGCAACGCGGCGAGCTGGTCGGCGCGGGGCGCCGGCGGCCGGCTCCACGGCACCAGCAGCGCCACGGTGACGACGAGCGCCACCGCCAGCCCGGCCAGGGTCAGCAGCGCCCAGCCGCGCGGGCTCACCGCCCCACCCCGCCGTCGCCACCCGTCCGCGTCATGCCGCTCCCTCCCGCTGTGACCGCCCATCCTATGGCCCGGGCGCGGCGGGACGGCCCGGTGCCCGGGCGCCGCCGCCTGGGTGGGGCTTGGACGACGGCCGGCGGGGTCAGGCCACCCGGCGGCGGGTGGCGCGGTGGGGTGCGGGTGCGGATGCGGGGGTGGCCGCCGGTGGCAGCACCTCCACGTCGAAGCCGGCCCGGGCGAACACCTCGATCGCCCGGTGCTCGGCCGGGCCCAGGTCGGCCGCCGGGGAGTCGGCGTCGAGCAGCGCGGTCACCAGGCACCCGGCGCAGCCGGCGCCGCGGATGCCGCAGCCGTCGCAGTCGATGAGCATGAACGCCTCCTGACGCGGTCGCCGGTGGCGGTCGGGGAAGGGTCCACCACCGTCGGTCACCGGAAGGCTATGCGTCGGGTACGACAGAACCGGACAACGAGGCAGCACCCACCCCGAAAACGATCATCCAGTCACCAGTCCGCCGAAGCGGCGCGAGCGGGTCAGGAGCGGGCGAGCCGGCGCAGCAGCGAGTCGGCGCCCAGCGGGTACGCGCCGTGCCGGCGTACCCCGTCGGCGACCTCGCGGTCCGACGAGACGACCACCACCGGCCGGCCGGCCGGCTCGGCGCGGACCAGCCGCCGGATCAGCTCGTCCGCCGTCTCGCCCTTGCGGGAGAAGAGCACCCGCACGCCGCGCGGCGCCGGCGGCAGCCCGTGGATCCGCTCGGCGCCGTCGAAGACCACCGTGACCTCGTCCCCGGTCTGCGCCGCGATCCCGCCCAACCCGGTGATCAGCCGCTTGCGCTGCTGCTCCAGCGACATCTCCCCGAAGCCGCGCTTGGTGACGTTGTAGCCGTCCACCACCAGGTGCGCCCGGGGCAGCGCGAGGAGCTGGTCGAGCCGGGCCGGGTCGTCGGTGTCGCGGGCCCGGGTCGCCGGTCCGACCTGGGCGGCGCCCGGCTGGTCGGCGAACGCGTCGGCGACGAAGTCCGCCGGCAGCGTGTCCACCGGGTCGAGTGCCAGCTCCCGGCGTAGCCCGACCGCGGCCTGCCCGATCGTCTCCAGCAGCAGCCACAGCCGGGCGTCGTCGACGGAGCGGGCCTCCTTGGCGCTGGCCCGGGCCACCCCGGCGGCGGCCTCCGCCTCGGCCAGCCGGGCCCGGGCGCGGCGCAGCTCGGCGTCCGCGTCGGCCGCCGCGCGGGCCGCCCGGCCCCGTTCGGTGGCCAGCAGCTCGGTGGCCCGGCGCTCCCGGGCCTGGGTCTCCCGCAGGGTACGGGCCAACTGCCGGGCCTCCTCGCGGAGCTGGCCCAGCTCCTCGCGGACCCGGGCCAGCTCGTCGCGGAGCTTCTCGGCCTCGACCCGGGCCACCGCCCGGTCGTGCTCGGCGCGGGTGGCCCGCTGCTCGGCCTCCCGGACCAGCTCGGCCACGACCGCGCTGTCCGCCTCGGCGCGCACCGCCTCGCCGCTGGCCTCGATCAGCTCGCGCCAGCCCCGGGGCCGGGCCAGGTAGGCCAGCGCGGCCACCTCGACCGGGTCGGCGGCGGCCGGCGCGGTGCCCTCCACCACCGCCGCGCCGAGGTCACCGGCGTCGGCCAGCACCCGGGCGGTGACCCGCTGCCGGAACAGCGGGTCGGCGGTGAGCTGGGCGGCGATCACCGGAGCGCCGAGCCGGGCACGGCGGTTGGGGGCGAACTTGGCGACCCGGCGCAGCGGCACCGGCACCTCGTCGGCGGGCAGGCCGGGCAGGACCGCGGCGGTCAGCGTGACGATCCGCTGGCGGACCGGCTCGGGGAGCGTGGGCTCGGGCTCGGGCGGCGACGGGTCCTCACCGGGCTCGGGCGCGCCGACCACCGGCTCCTCCGCGGAGGAGCGGTCGTCGTGCGGCTCGGTGAGGGGCATGTGGCAAGTCTCCCACCCCGAACGGGCCCACCGCCCGGTGAGTGAGCCGATCTCTCATCGTACCCCCGTGGTATCAGCGGGGCCGGAGTGACGCGAGTGTCGGACCGTGCCGTTACCGTCCCGCTGGTGACGGGAACGGAGTACGTCCAGGAGTCGCTGGCCGGTCTGGACCGGGCGGCGGGCGGCGGCGTCGACCCCGCGCTGCCGCTCTACGCGACCACCTTCGTGGTGGTCGACCTGGAGACCACCGGCGGCGCGCCGGACGGCGGCGGGATCACCGAGATCGGCGCGGTGAAGGTCCGCGGCGGCGAGGAGCTGGGCGTGCTCGCCACGCTCGTCAACCCGGGCGTGCCGATCCCGCCGTTCATCACCGTGCTGACCGGGATCACCCAGGCGATGCTGGTGCCCGCCCCGCCGATCGAGCAGGTGCTGCCGAGCTTCCTGGAGTTCCTCACCGACGCCGTGCTGGTCGCCCACAACGCCCCGTACGACGTGGGCTTCCTCAAGGCCGCCTGCGCGAAGCACGGCTACCGCTGGCCCAACCCGCGGGTGCTGGACACCGCCGCGCTGGCCCGGCGGGTGCTCACCCGCGACGAGGTGCCCAACCGCAAGCTGGGCACGCTGGCCGGCTACTTCCGCACCGCCACCCAGCCCACCCACCGGGCGCTCGACGACGCCAAGGCCACCGTCGACGTGCTGCACGGGCTGATCGGCCGCCTGGGCGGGCACCGGGTCGACACGATCGGCGAGGCGATCGAGTTCGCCCGGGCGGTCACCCCGACCCAGCGCCGCAAGCGGCACCTCGCCGAAGGGCTGCCGAAGGTGCCCGGCGTCTACATCTTCCGGGCCGCCGACGACCGACCGCTCTACGTCGGCACGTCCGTCGACATCGCCACCCGGGTGCGCAGCTACTTCACCGCCGGCGAGAAACGGGCCCGGATCTCCGAGATGCTGGCCACCGCCGAGCGGGTGGAGGCGGTCGAGTGCGCCCACTCGCTGGAGGCCGAGGTCCGCGAGCTGCGGCTGATCGCCGCGCACGCCCCGCCGTACAATCGCCGGTCGAAATACCCGGAGCGCCAGGTCTGGCTGAAGCTCACCGACGAGGCGTACCCCCGGTTGTCGGTCGTCCGCGACCTCGGCCCCACCGACACCGCCTACCTCGGCCCGTTCCGGTCCAAACAGGCCGCGGAGCTGGCCGCCGCCGGCTTCCACGACGCGGTGCCGCTGCGTCAGTGCACCCACCGGCTCTCCCGACGCACCACCATGCCGGCCTGCGCGCTGGCCGAGCTGGGTCGCTGCCCGGCGCCCTGCGAGCACCGGATCACCCCGGAGGAGTACGAACACGCCGCCGCCACCCCGTTCCGCACCGCCACCCGCGACGATCCCGCCGTGGTGGTCGACGCCCTGCTCGCCCGGATCGAGGTGCTGTCCGCCGCCCAGCGCTACGAGGAGGCGGCGGTGGCACGGGGCCGGCTGGTCGCGGTGCTGCGCGCGGCGGTCCGGATGCAGCGCCTGGCGGCGTTGACCGGCATCACCGAGCTGGCCGCCGCCCGGCCCGCCGCCCGGGGCGGCTGGGAGCTGGCGCTGGTCCGACACGGGCGGCTCGCCGGGGCCGGCGTGTCGCCACCCGGTGTCCACCCACGACCGACCATCGCAGCGATCCGGGCCACCGCCGAGACGGTGCTGCCCGGGCACGGTCCGGTGCCGGCGGCCACCGCCGAGGAGACCGAGCGGATCCTGTCCTGGTTGGAACGGCCGGAGACGCGACTGGTCGAGGCCACCGCCGGATGGGCCTCGCCGGTGGCCGGCGCGGGGCGCTTCCGCGACCTGCTGGCGAAGGCCGAGAACGGCGGATCCCACCAACTCTCGACCGAACGCTCATGACCAAGTGTCCGATCGGACGACGCCGACTCCCTTAGGCTGTTGAAGAAGTGCAGCACTGCCCGATTCGCGGGTCTGCTCCCGGTCACCGGCCCCGGTGACCGCGGGCCGGGTGAGGAGGTGTCCCAGGTGGACGTCGACGCCGGACACGGCGCCGCCCTGGGCGGCGCCCTTCCGAACCAGGGCGAGCTACCGCTCACCCGCCGGCTGCGTTCACTGCTCACCTGGCCCACCGCCGACGGCGACCCGGTCACCGCGCTGGTCCGCGCCCATCGCGGCATCCACGCCAGCGCCGACGTCTCGGTGCTGCGCCGGGCGTACACGATCGCCGAGAACATGCACCGCGGCCAGTTCCGCAAGAGCGGCGAGCCCTACATCACCCATCCGTTCGCGGTGGCGCAGATCTGCGCCGACCTCGGCATGGACACCACCACGCTGGTCGCCGCGCTGCTGCACGACACGGTGGAGGACACCCGCTACACGCTCCAGGCGCTCCAGGAGGACTTCGGCCGCGAGGTGGCCCACCTGGTCGACGGCGTGACCAAGTTCGACAAGGCGTTCTACGGCAAGGCCGCCGAGGCGGAGACCGTCCGCAAGATGATCGTGGCAGCCGGCAAGGACGTCCGGGTGCTGGTCATCAAGCTGGCCGACCGGCTGCACAACATGCGGACGCTCGGCGTCCGCTCCGCCGCCTCGCGGGAACGGATCGCCCGCAAGACCCTCGACGTGCTGGTCCCGCTCTGCGACCGGCTGGGCATCCAGACGCTCAAACGCGAACTGGACGACGTGGTGCTGTTGCACCTGCGGCCCGAGGAGCACGCGCGGATCGCCCGGTTCGTGCACGACCGGCCCGGCTGGGACGCCTACCTCGCCGACGTGGTGGCCCGCACCCGGGCGGCGCTGCGCCGCAGCCGGGTGGACGCCGACGTCTCCCCCCGCCCGCGGCACCTCTACTCGATCTGGAAGGACACCGTCGCCGGCGGCCACGCCGCCCCGTACGACCTGCCCCGCATCGCCATCGTGGTGGACGGCCCGGCGACCGACTGCTACGCCGCGCTGGGCGCTGTGCACGGGCTCTGGCGACCGGTTCCGGGCCGCTTCAAGGACTTCATCGCCTCACCGAAGAACAACCTCTACCGGTCGCTGCACACCAGCGTCTGCGGCCCGCAGGACCGCACGGTCGAGGTGCTGATCCGCACCACCGAGATGCACCGCTCCGCGGAGTACGGCGTGGCCGCCCACTACCGTTTCCCGCGCGCCGCCGGCCGGGCCGCCGACCGGGCGGACGAGCTGGCCTGGCTGCGCCGGGTGCTCGACTGGGAGCAGGACACGGTCGACCCGACCCAGTTCATGGCGTCACTGCGCTGTGACCTGGCGGAGGCGCAGATCCAGGTGGTCGCCGACGGTCGCCAGCTGGTGCTGCCGGCCGGGGCCACCCCGGTCGACCTCGCGTACGAGCTGGGCACCGAACGCGGCGACCACTGCCTCGCCGCCCGGATCAACGGCCGGCTGGCCCCGCTCTCCTCCGAGCTGGAGGAGGGCGACGTGGTGGAGATCTTCACCGAGAGCGACGCGGAGAGCGGCTTCGAGGCCGACGTCGCGCCCCGCGGTCCGCGCCGGGAGTGGCTGGGCTTCGTCAAGTCCCCGCACGCCCAGATGCAGATCAACAGGTGGTTCGCCGAGCACACCGAGCCGGGCATCTCGATCGCCGACAAGGTCCGGCTCGGCCGCGCCTCGATCGGCCTGGCGCTGCGCAAGCACAACCGGGGCCTGGCCAGCGACCTGCCCCTGCTGCGGCTCTCCGAGGAACTGGGCTATCCCGACCTGGAGACGCTGCTGGTCGCGGTCTTCGACCGCTCGGTCGAGCCGGACGCGGTGGTCCAGCAGCTCATCGACCTGGTCGACCACCGGCAGTAAGGTGAAGGGCCTTCGCCCCCGCCGACCCGCCGGCCACTAGCCTGAACGCATGATCCCCCGCGCACGTGCCACCGGACGGGCCTTCGGCTACCGCCTCTTCTACCGGTTGCCGGTCCCGCTGCGGCGGCGGCTGGTCCGGCTGGCCGTGCCGAAGTACATCGTCGGCGCGGTCACGCTGGTCCGGGACGCGGAGGCCACCGGCGCGGGACGGATCCTGCTGCTGCGCCAACCCCCCGGCCACAGTTGGAGCCTCCCCGCCGGCCTGCTGCAACGCGGTGAGCCCCCGGTGGTCGGCGCCGCCCGGGAGCTGCACGAGGAGTCCGGCGTCCGACTCTCCCCCGACCGGCTCCGGCCCGCGGTGCCGAACGCGGTGGTGCACGCCAAGGGCTGGGTGGACGTGGTCTTCGAGGTGACGGTGCCGGCGTCGAGCACCACGCTGAAGGTGGACGGGGCCGAGGTGTTGGAGGCCGCCTGGCACCCGCTCGACGATCTGCCCCGGCTCAGCCGCGCCACCGCCAACCTGCTGGCCTACTACGGCATCGGCCCGCGCGCCGGCGAGGTCCCGCCGGCGACGCCACCGAGCGCGTGAACGGACCGGTCCCCGACTCGTCCGGCCCGGCACGCAGGGCCGAGGTGTGCGCGGTGGTGCTGGCGGCCGGCGCCGGCACCCGGTTGCGCCCGCTCACCGAGCGGGTGCCCAAGGCGCTCTGCCCGGTCGGCAACGTGCCGCTGCTCGACCGGGCCCTGGCCCGGCTCGCCGGCCTCGGCCTGACCGGCCCCGAACTGGTCGCGGTGAACGCCTGTTACCTGGGCGACCAGGTGACCGCGTGGGTCGGCGACCGGGCCCACCTCTCCGTCGAACCGGGCGAACCGCTTGGCACCGCCGGCGGCGTCGGCCGGCTGCGCGACTGGATCGCCGGGCGGGGCGTGCTGGTCGCCAACGCCGACGCGTACCTGGCCGACCCGGCGGCGCCACCCGGCCCCGACGTGGCCGCGCTGTGCGACGGCTGGGACGGGCGGAGCGTACGCCTGCTCGGTCGGCCGGCGGACGATCCGGCCGCCCCCGGCACCTTCGCCGGCCACCGCTTCGCCGGTCTGTCGCTGCTGCCCTGGCGGCTGGTCCGGGACCTGCCGGCCACGTTCGACGAGCTGGTCCGGGCGGTGTGGCGGCCGGCCGAGGCGGCCGGCGCGCTGACCGTGGTCCGCTACCGGGGGACGTTCTACGACACCGGCACACCGGCCGACTACCTGGCCGCCAACCTGCACGCCGCCGGTCCGGCCGGGCTGGTCGACCCGTCCGCGACGGTGGACGGGCCGGTCACCCGCTCGGTGGTCGGCGCCGGCGCGCGGGTCCACGGCGCGGTCGACCGGTCGGTGATCTGGCCGGGCGCGACGGTCGCCGCCGGGGAACGCCTCGACGGCGTGATCCGGGCCGGCGCCGACCTGACCGTCCCGGCCGCGCGGTGACCAGCGTGGGCTCTAGCATGGGGCTCGTCGCCGACGAACGGAGAAACGTCCCGTGATCACCGCGATCGTGCTGATCGACTGCGCCACCGACTCCATCCCCGAGGTGGCCGAGAACCTGGCCGCCCTGCCCGGCGTCAGCGAGGTCTACTCGGTGGCCGGGCACGTCGACCTGATCGCCATGGTCCGGGTCCGCGAGTTCGAGCAGATCGCCCAGGTCATCGCCGGGAGCATCTCCAAGGTGCCCGGTGTGCTCAACACCGAGTCGCACATCGCGTTCCGGGCCTACTCGCAGCACGACCTGGAGGAGGCGTTCGCGATCGGGCTGGCCAGCGCCGACTGAGACGCCGGTGGCCGGCCCACCCCGGCGAGGGGCGGACCGGCCACCGTCGGTCGTGCGGTCGGGTCAGCTCTGCGCGGGCGCCGGGGTCTCCGTGGTGCCCGGAGCGGGCTCCTCGGTTCCGGTGCCGCCCGGCGCGGACGACTCGGTGCCGCCCGGTGCCGGCGACGTGGTGCCGCCCGGGCTGGCCGTGCCGCTGGCGCTGGTCTGCGGCACCGGGACGCCCAGCGTCTGGGCCAGCGCCACCAACGCGTCGTAGTGCGCCTGCAGGACCGGCAGCGCGTCCTGGGCGAGCTGCACCACCGACTGCTCGGAGCCCTGCGAGATCTCCGTCTGGGTGGCCTGGATGGCCTGGACGTGGCCGGCGAGCTGGGCGGTCACCCACGCCTTGTCGAACTGGGCGCCGTTGAGCCCGTTCAGCTTGTCGAGGACCTTCTGCTGGTCGGCGGTCGGGTCGGCCGGCAACTGCACGTTGAGCTGCTGCGCGGTCGACTTGACCGTCTGGTCCAGTTGGGTGTGGTCCGTGACGAACATCTTGCCCAGGTCCTTGACCTGCTGGTTCTGGCCCTTCTGCTGGGCCAGGTTACCGGCGGTGATCTCGAACAGGTTGACCTGGTGCACCGCCTGCAGATACTGGGTGTCCTGCGTCGACGGCTGCGCCGCGGCCTGAGCCGCGGTGGCGGGCGCCAGCCCCACGACCACCAGCGCAGCCAGCAGACCCAGGCGTTTGATTCCCCACATGCGTTCCTCCCCCATGAGACGTCGGACCGCACGGATACCCGGCTGACCGGGGTTATTCCTGCGATTCCACCCGTCCGGGGCGCACCGATCCGCCGATCGGGCGGAGAAACGGACGTGGCGCCCGCCGGAGGAATCCGGCGGGCGCCACGGTCAGTCGTACCCGGAAGGGTCAGCGTCGGCTCTCGCCGCTGCCGACCTCCTTCCGCTCTCCTCGGGGCTCGACCGGCGGGTGGCCCGGCGAGACCGGCGCCTCGGCCGGCTTCTCGATCGGGTAGAAGAAGCCCCGGATGGCGGGCCCGAGGGCACCGAGCCGGTTCATCTTCTTGGGCACCACCCAGCCGACGTAGTCCAGCGCCGGCGCGTGGCCGTCGTGCCCGTCCGCCGACGTGAGCGGCTGGTGGACCTCGACGAACCGACCGTCGGGCAGCCGCTTGATGATGCCGGTCTCCACGCCGTGGGCCAGCACCTCCCGGTCGTGCTGCTGGAGACCCAGGCAGATCCGGTAGGTGACGTAGTAGGCCAGCGGCGGGATGACCAGCAGACCGACCCGGCCGGCCCACGTCATCGCGTTCAAACTGATGTGGAACTTGTCGGCGATCACGTCGTTGCCGCCGGAGAGCGTCAGCACGACGTAGAAGGCGACCGCCATCGCGCCCACCGCGGTCCGGGCCGGCACGTCCCGGGGCCGCTGGAGCAGGTTGTGGTGCTTGTAGTCCTTGAGGCGGCGGGCCTCCAGGAACGGGTACATCGTCGACAGGCCCACCAGGATGCCGGGGAGCACGACCGTCGGCCAGAACAGCGGCGGGATGACGTACCCGTTGCCGATCGGGATGTGGATCTCCCAGCCCGGCATGAGTCGGGTCGAGCCGTCGAGGAACATGACGTACCAGTCGGGCTGGCTGGCCGCCGAGACCACCCACGCCTCGTACGGGCCGAAATACCAGATCGGGTTGATCTGGAAGAGGCCACCCATCAGCGCGATCACGCCGAAGACGACCATGAAGAAGCCGCCCTGCTTGAGCGCGTAGCGCGGGAACATCCGCTCGCCGACCACGTTCTCGTTGGTCCGGCCGGGGCCGGGCCACTGGGTGTGCTTCTGCTTGAACACCAGGCCCAGGTGCACGCTGATCAGCGCCACCAGCAGGCCCGGGATGAGCAGCACGTGGGCGATGAAGAAGCGGCTGATGATGATCATGCCGGGGAACTCGCCGCCGAAGATCGACGAGCTGACCCAGGAACCGACCACCGGGATCGACAGGATGATGCCGGAGGCGATCCGCAGGCCGGTGCCGGAGAGGCCGTCGTCGGGCAGCGAGTAGCCGGTGAAGCCGGCCAGGAAGCCGACCCAGAACAGCAGCGAGCCGATGATCCAGTTGGTCTCACGCGGCTTGCGGAACGCGCCGGTGAAGAAGACCCGGAGCATGTGCACCACGATCGCGGCCATGAACAGCAGGGCCGCCCAGTGGTGCATCTGCCGCATGATCAGACCGCCCCGGACGTCGAACGAGATGTCCAGGCTGGAGGCGTACGCGGCCGACATCGGGGTGCCCCGCAGCGGCGCGTAGCTGCCGTCGTAGGTCACCTCGGTCATCGCCGGCTCGTAGAAGAAGGTCAGGAACACACCGGTCAGCAACAGCACCACGAACGAGAACAACGCGATCTCGCCGAGCAGGAAGGACCAGTGGTCGGGGAAGACCTTGTTCAGCAGCTTGCGCAGCGGCGTGGCGACCTGGAAACGGTCGTCCACCGCCCCGGCGGTCTTGGCCGGCAGCGCGGCCGCATCGAACTTTCGGCGCTTCATGGCCGCTCCCAGAAGTCGGGACCGATGGTCTCGGTGTAGTCGGACCTCGCCACGAAGAAGCCTTCCTCGTCCACCTCGATCGGCAGCTGCGGCAGCGGCCGGTTCGCCGGGCCGAAGATCGGCTTGGCGTTGTCGGTGATGAGGAACTGGGACTGGTGGCAGGGGCAGAGCAGCCGGTTGGTCTGCTGCTCGTAGAGGCTGGCCGGGCAACCGGCGTGCGTGCAGATCTTGGAGAACGCGACGTAGTTGCCCCACATGTAGTCGCCGCGGCCCTTGCGCTCGTTGGCCGCGCGCGACTTCTGCGCGTCGTCCTCGCGCAGGTGGATCAGCAGGGTCGGGGAGTCGGCGTGCCGGTTGCTGACGCCGCCCTCGATGCCCGGGAACACGGTGAGCTGGCCGCCGACGCTGACGTCCGCCGGGCGGATGGGCCGGCCGTCCTCGCGGATCAGCCGGATCTTCTCACCGCCCTCGGCCGGTGCGAAGCCGGTGGTGAACATCTGGTTGTTCTTGTGCGGCTGCTCGATCAGACCACCGATCAGCGGCGCCGCGGCGACCGCGCCGACCGGCGCCAGGCCGGCCAGCAGCGAGATGCCGAGCAGCGGACGCCGCTTCACGCCCAGTTCGTCGGCCAGGTAGAGCATGGTCTCGCCGGTGATCTTGCGATCCTCCGGGTTGCCGCCCTGGTCGTGCCGGTCCTGGATCGAGACCTCCTTGGGCAGCAGCTTCTTGCCCCAGGTCAGGATGCCGAAGCCGATGCCGAGCAGGGCCAGGCCCAGGGTCAGGCCGAGCAGCGGCGTGTAGAGCTTGTCGCCGCCGCGACCGGCCTCCCACTGCCACGGCCACCAGATGTAGATCACCAGGAAGGCGGTGGCGGCGACGCCGGTCAGCAGGAACATCAGCGCGACCGTGCGGGTCAGCCGGCGCTCCGCCTTGCTGCCCGGGACGACCTGCTCCTCGTAGTGGACGATCTCGATGTCGTCCCGCCGGGCGCCCTCCTGGACGATGTCGAACCGGGAGAGCCGGGGGTCGTACACGTCGACCGGCTCCGGACCCTGCGGGGCCTGGTGCTCGGTGTGGGTGCTCATGCCGTCACCTCGCTACGCGTGGCGCCGGTGGCCGGCACCAGGGCAATGATACAGATGTTCGCCTCGGTCACGACTTGCCCGCGATCCACAGGCTCGCGAAGACCAGCGCGACGATGCCGACCAGGAAGATCGCCAGACCCTCGGTCGACGGGCCGTACCGGCCCAGGTTGAAACCGCCCTGGTCCTGGTCGCTCTTCAGCGTCTCCTGGATGTAGGCGATGATGTCCGCCTTCTCCTGCGGAGTGATCTGGTTGTCGCCGAACACCGGCATGTTCTGCGGGCCGCTCAGCATGGCGGCGTAGATCTGCCGGTCGCTGGCCGGCTTGAGGCTCGGGGCGTACTTGCCGGAGGAGAGCGCCCCACCGCCGCCGCCGAACGCGTGGCACTGCGAGCAGTTGATCCGGAACAGCTCGCCACCGGTGGCCATGTTGGCGCCGTCGCGCAGGTTGCCCGACGGCACCTGCGGGCCGCCGCCGAGCTCCTGGATGTACTGCCCGAGCTGGCGCACCTGCTCGTCGGTGAACTGCGGAGGCTTGCGCATGGCCTGCGCCTCCTGCCGGGCCATCGGCATGCGGCCGCTGCCGACCTGGAACTCCACCGAGGCCGACCCGACGCCGATCAGGCTCGGGCCCCGACCCTCGACGCCCTGGGCGTTGCGACCGTGACAGGTCACGCAGCTCACATCGAACAGCGCCTTGCCCTCGTTACCGGCGGCGGTCAGCGGCGGGTTGTCCTGCGCCTGCACGCCCGGGGCGAAGACGGTGTAGGCGCCGCCGGCCAGCATCAGCGCGGCGGCCAGCCGGACCGCGGCACCCAGCCGGCGGCGGCCCCTGCTGCGCGCCACGGGCCGCCCGCGCAGCCGCGCGAGCAGACCGCGTCGGCGGTCGTTGTCAGAAGTCATGACCTGTGTCCTTAACCGGTTGGACCTTGTCTCAGGGGACGGAGCAGCGGCGCGGTTCGGAACGCGCCAAGATCACTGAAGCCAGTAGATCATGGCGTACAGCCCGATCCACACGACGTCGACGAAGTGCCAGTAGTAGGACACCACGATCGCCGAGGTCGCCTGGGCCGGCGTGAACCGACCCATGGTGGTGCGGACCATGAAGATGATGAAGGCGATCAGCCCGCCGGTCACGTGCAGACCGTGGAAGCCGGTGGTCAGGTAGAACATCGACCCGAAACCGTCTTCGTTGATCTTGACGCCCTCGTGCACCAGGGTCCGGTACTCGTTCGCCTGACCGAGCACGAAGATCAGACCCATCACGAAGGTGATCGTGAACCACCGACGCAGGGCGTGGACGTCACCCTTCTCGGCCGCGAAGACACCGAGCTGGCAGGTCACCGAGGAGAGCACGAGGATCACCGTGAAGGTGGTCGCGTACGGGATGTTGAGGACCTCGGTGTGCTTCTCCCACTGCTCCGGCGCCGCCGCGCGGATCGAGAAGTACATCGCGAACAGCGCCGCGAAGAACATGAGTTCGCTGGAGAGCCACACGATCGTCCCGACGCTGACCATGTTCGGCCGCGTCAGGGAGTGGATCCGGCTCTTGTCAATGGCTGGGGCCGCAGTCACGCGGTCATTATTGCCCTTGACCGGGACCGACGATCAGCGGGGTGGCAAACCGGTGCCCGCAGTGGCCCGATCGTGGTCGTCCGCTTCGCCTGACCTACCCTGAAAAGCGTGCTGCACGTCGATCAGATCCTCGCCGTCACCTCGGCCGCCGCCCCGGCGACCCTGGCGGCGGGAGGCGAGGCCGCCCCACCGCCGTTCACCGTGGCCCGGGTGCTCACCGAGACCCGGCTGGAGAGCTGGCTCACGCTGGGCCTGGTGCTCGCCGCCGGGCTCTACCTCTACGGGGTGCACCGGTTGCGGCTGCGCGGCGACCGGTGGCCGGTGCTGCGTACCGTCGCGTTCCTCGGCCCCGGGCTCGGCGGCATCGCCGCGGTCACGGTCAGCGGGCTCGGCGCGTACGACACCGCGCTGCTCTCGGTGCACATGGTGCAGCACATGGTGCTGTCGATGATCGCGCCGATCTTCCTGGCGCTGGGCGCCCCGGTGACGCTGGCGCTGCGCACCCTGCCGGTGCGGCCCCGCAAGCGGCTGCTCGCGGTCGTGCACAGCCGGGTGGCCCGGGTCTACACCTTCCCGCTGGTGGCGTTCGCCATCTTCGTGGCGAACCCGTTCGTGCTCTACTTCACCAACCTCTACGAGTTCACGCTGCGCCACGAGTGGGCGCACGAGCTGGTGCACGCGCACTTCATCATGACCGGCTGCGTCTTCTTCTGGCCGCTGCTCGGCCTGGACCCGCTGCCCGGGCGCTGGCCGTACCCGGCCCGCGCGCTGCTCATGCTGCTCTCGGTGCCGTTCCACACCGTGCTCGGGCTCACCATCATGCAGAGCACCACGCTGCTCGGCGGCGACTGGTACCCGTCGCTGAACCTGGCCTGGTCCGATCCGCGCAACGACCAGGTGGTCGCCGGCGGCGTCCTCTGGGCCGGCGGCGAGTTCGTCAGCGTCACCATGCTGGCCGTGCTGGTGGTGCAGTGGATCAAACAGTCGGAGCGTGAGGCCCGCCGGCTGGACCGCGAGCTGGACCGCCAGGAGGCCCGCCAGCGCGCGGCCGAGGCGAACGCCGGGGCCGGGACCGGGCCCACCGGCGGAATGTGACGACCGCTACGATCAGCGGGCAGCTACGAGGTGGGAGCCACGTCACGATGAGCGATCGTCTTTGCACCGTCCTGCTCTACAGCGACGACCCGAAGGTCCGGGACCGGATGCGGCTCGCCGTCGGCACCCGGCCGGCGCCCGGCATCGAGATCGAGTTCGTCGAGGCGTCCGACTACGCCGGCTGCGTCCGGCTGGTCGACGACTACGAGATCGACCTGCTCCTGCTCGACGGCGAGGCGAGCCCGGGCGGCGGCATCGGCATCGCCCGGCAGATCAAGGACGACCGGGATGACGCGCCGCCGACCTGCGTGGTGCTGGCCCGCGCCGCGGACCGCTGGCTCGCCGCGTACGCCGAGGTCGACGCCACGCTGACCCACCCGCTGGACCCGGTGCTCGCCGGCAGCACCGTGGCGGAGCTGCTGCGCCGCACCCACGCCGCCGCCTGATCCACCCTGCGGCGCCACGGCGACGCGGCCGTGGCGCGCCCCCAACCGCTTCACTTCACGCCGCTCGGGAGGCCCGCCATGGGCGAACGGACCTGGCCGCTTCTGCTCAACGCGCTGCTGCGCGGCGAGGAGCTCTCCGCCGCCGACACCGCCTGGGCGATGGGCGAGATCATGGCCGGCTCGGCCACGCCGGCGCAGATCGCCGGCTTCGCCGTGGCGCTGCGCACCAAGGGTGAGACCCCGGCCGAGCTGGGCGGCCTGGTCGAGACGATGCTGACCCGCGCCGTGCCGGTCGAGCTGCCCGAGGAGGTGCGCGCCACCGCACTCGACGTGGTGGGCACCGGCGGCGACCTCGCGCACACGGTCAACATCTCCACCATGGCGGCGCTTGTGGTCGCCGGCGCGGGTGTCCGGGTGGTCAAGCACGGCAACCGGGCCGCCTCCTCCTCCTGCGGCACCGCGGACGTGCTGGAGCAGCTCGGCGTGCCGCTCGACCTGGCTCCGGAGCAGGTGGCCCGCTGCGTCACCGAGGCCGGGATCGGCTTCTGCTTCGCCGCCCGCTTCCACCCCGGCATGCGGCACACCGGCCCGGTCCGGCGCGAGATCGGCGTGCCCACGGCGTTCAACTTCCTCGGCCCGCTGACCAACCCGGCCCGGCCCCGCGCGGGTGCGGTGGGCTGCTTCGACCGGCGGATGGCGCCGGTGATGGCCGCCGTCTTCGCGGCCCGCGGCGACTCGGCGATCGTGCTGCGCGGCGAGGACGGGCTGGACGAGTTCAGCACCGCCGCGCCGACCCGGGTCTGGGTGGCGCAGCAGGGCGCCGTCAGGGAGTCGGTGCTGGACGCGGCGGAGCTCGGGGTGCCCCGGGCCACCCTCGCCGACCTGCGGGGCGGAGACGCCGTCCACAACGCCGAGGTGGTCCGCCGGCTACTGGCCGGCGAGACCGGCCCGGTGCGCGACAGCGTGCTGGTGAACGCCGCCGTCGCCCTGGCCACCCAGGGCCCGCTCGACGGCGACCTGCACGCGGCGCTGCGGGTCAACCTGGAGCGGGCCGCCGAGGCGGTCGACTCGGGCGCCGCCGCAGCGGTGCTGGACCGCTGGCTGGAGGTCGCGCGCTCCGCCTGAACGGTGGCTGTCGGACTCCCGTGCCAAACTACAGGGGAGTAATTTTCCGTTTTCGGTTGATAGCTCTGTCGGTCGGTGGCGTCCGCCCCGGCCGGCACCGGAGCGAGAGGAGACGCCCGTGTCGGACCGCGAACTCTACTGCGACCTCTGTGAGGGCGTCGTGCTGTTCGAGACGCCGCACTGCGGCGACGGGCACGGCGCCGACTGCCCGGAGCTGGCCTGCACCGGCTGCGGCGCGGCGGTGCTGATCGCCGCCGGCACGCTCCGCCCCGCGACGCGGTCCCGCCGGCGCGTGCCGCGCCCCGCCCACCGCCACGCCGCCTGACCTCACCCCCGCGCCGCCCCGCAGCCGGCCCGCAGTTGGTGATCATGAGGTTGGCGGCGACAGTTCGGACAGTCGACGCCGCCATCGTCATGATCGACGAGTTGGGGGCCGGAGCGTGGGAAGCAGCAGGCCCGCACCCCCGGGAGGGGGCGCGGGCCTGCGGCGGAGCTGGTGCGGGTCAGTGCTCGGCGGTGCGGCGGGTGCCCGAGTAGTACTCGAAGAGCAGCCCGCAGGCGGCGAAGACCACCGCCACCAGGCCCAGGCCCAGCAGCCAGAACTGCCAGAACACGAGCCCCAGGCCGGCGATCGCGGCGGCCAGCGCCAGGCCGAACGGCCAGTAGCTGCCCGGGCTGAAGAAGCCGATCTCACCGGCGCCGTCGGCGATCTCGCCGTCCGCCCGGTCCTCCGGGCGCAGGTCGATCCGCCGGGAGACGAACCAGAAGAAGCCACCGCACATCGCGCAGAGCAGGAAGGAGAGCAGCAGCGCCACGGTGCCGACCCACTCGACGTGACCGCCGCTGTCGCCGTACGTCCAGGCGCCGTAGAGCACGGTCGCGCCGAGAAGGAACGTGGCGATGGTGAGGAAGATCTTCCACTCGGTCTTCATGCCGAACCCCTCAGCTTCCCGCGCCGGCCGACGCGTCGGACGGGTTGAAGTTCGCGGTGTTGCGCCGCGTGTCGAACGGCTTGGTCTCGGTGGCGTACTCGGGCTCACCGATCGCCTTGAGCGCGTCCTGGGTCGAGTTGCCGGACTTCTTGGCGGCCAGGAACTGGTCGAACTTCTCCGGCGAGACGACCCGCAGCTCGAAGTTCATGAACGCGTGGTAGCTGCCGCACAGCTCGGCGCAGCGGCCGACGAACGCGCCCTCCTGGTCGATGCTGGAGACCTCGAACGTGTTGCGGACGTTGCCCGGCATGACGTCACGCTTGAACAGCAGCTCCGGCACCCAGAACGAGTGGATGACGTCGCGGCTCTGCTCCTCGAACCGGATGGACCGGCCGCTCGGCAGCACCAGCACCGGGATGACCTCGCTGGTGCCCAGCGTCGAGGCGACCGTGTTCGCGTCCCGGCCCTGGCCGTCGCGGTAGTTGAACTGCCAGTTCCACTTGAACGCGACGACCTCGACGGTGACGTCGGGGTTCTTCGTCTCCTTGTTCACGTCGGTCTGCACGACCGCGGTGTAGTAGAAGAGCACGGAGACCACGAGGATCGGCGCGATGGTGTAGAGGAACTCCATCGGCAGGTTGTAGCGGGTCTGCACCGGCAGCTCGCTGCCGCGCTTGCGGTAGCGGACCACGCACCAGAAGATCAGGCCCCAGACGAACACGCCGACCGCCAGCGCCGCGATGCAGGACGCGATCCACAGGTCGTACATCCGGTGCGACTCGGGCGTGATGCCACCCTGCGGCCAGCCGAAGCCGCCGAACGTCTTGCCGACGTCACAGCCGGTGAGCGCGACCAGCAGCGCCGCTCCACCGAGACCGAGCCCGGCGAGTCGACCAGCACCACGCCGCCGGCGCCCACCGGCCCCCGGGGAGGCGCTGTGCCGTACGGCCGACGGCCGTACCTCCGAACTCCTTGCGACCACCTGGTCCTGCCTCCCTAGCGCGCCGCGGCGGTTGTTTTCCTGACACCGACGGCAAAGGCGTCACCGACGGTCGCAGATTACTCGACCATGGCGGGCCAGGCGGTCTTGGGGTCACTGTCCGCCCCCTTCGGGGAGATCGTGGGCGGACCCGGGCGATAGCGTTGAGGACCATGAGCGCCTCCCCCGTCTACCTGGACGCCGCCTCCGCCGTCCCGCTCCATCCGGTCGCGCGGCAGGCGCTGCTGGCCGCCCTGGACGACGGCTGGGCCGACCCGGCCCGGCTCTACGCGCCGGCCCGCCGGGCCCGCCAACTCCTCGACGCCGCCCGGGAGGCCGCCGCGCAGACACTCGGCGTCCGCGCCGACGAACTCTCCTTCACCCCCAGCGGTACGGCCGCCGCGCACGCCGCCGTGCTGGGCGGACTGGCCGGGCGACGCCGGGCCGGTACGACGCTGGCGCACTCGGCGATCGAACACTCGGCGGTGCTGCACGCGGCCCAACGGCACACCGCCGGCGGGGGCGACGCGGTCTCCGTACCCGTGGACCGGCTCGGCCGGCTGGACCTGGACGCCTGGGCGACGGCGGTGACCGCCCCCGGTGTGGCGCTGGCCGCGCTGATCGGGGCCAGTCACGAGGTCGGCACCGTGCAGCCGGTGCCGGCCGCGGCCGAGGTGTGCGCCGAGGCGGGCGTCCCGCTGTACGTGGACGCGGCCCAACTGGTCGGCCGGGCGCCGCTGCCGGCGGGCTGGTCCGTGCTGACCGCCAGCGCGCACAAGTGGGGCGGCCCACCCGGCGTCGGCCTGCTGGTGGTGCGCAAGGGCACCCGGTGGGAGTCGCCGTACCCGGCCGACGAGCGGGAGTCGGGGCGTACCCCGGGGGTGGTGAACCTGCCGGCGGTGGTGGCCGCGGCGGCGAGCCTGCGCGCGGCGGTGGCCGACGCGGCGGCCGAGGCGGCCCGGCTGGCGCCGCTGGTGGACCGGGTCCGGGCCCGGGTGGCGGCGGAGGTGCCGGACGTGGAGGTGGTCGGCGACCCGGTGGACCGACTCCCCCACCTGGTGACGTTCTCCTGCCTGTACGTGGACGGCGAGGCGCTGCTGCACGCGCTGGACCGGCGCGGCTTCGCGGTCTCCTCCGGCTCGTCCTGCACCGCGTCGACGCTGCGCCCGTCGCACGTGCTGGAGGCGATGGGGGTGCTGTCGCACGGCAACGTGCGGGTGTCGCTGCACCGGGAGACCACCGAGGCGGACGTGGAGCGGTTCCTGGCCGAACTGCCCGGCATCGTCGCCGACCTGCGCGCCGAGGCGGGGGTGTCCGGCCTGTGAACTCCGCGGACGAGCCCGGTCCGGCGAGTCCCGCAGCCGCGGACGAAGGCGAGCCGGTGAGCGCGGGGAGCGAGCCGGACGAGGTGCTCGACTGTCGGGGCCAGCGCTGCCCCCTGCCGGTGATCAACCTGGCCCGCCGGCTGCCCGACCTGCCGGCGGGGGCGGTGGTCCGGGTGCTGGCCGACGACCCGGCGGCGGCCGTGGACATCCCGGCCTTCTGCCGCATGCGCGGCCACGAGTTCGTCGCCGCCCACCCCGACGCCGGCCCCGCCTACGACGTGCGGGCGCAAGGAAGGGCCCCCGCTTAACGCCTGCGGTAGAGGAGTGCGCCCCGGTTAACGGGGATGCTCAGGTGAGGTAGGCGAGGATGCCGGGGAGGGGGTCGGTCGCCACGGCGGTGTCGACCACCAGGCGGGGGCCGATCAGCGGCTCGTACTCGGCGCGGCGTACCAGCGTCTGCTCCCAGGTCGCGGGCGCCTGCCCGCCGGCTGGCCGGGCCTCGACGCGACGCCGGTGCTCCGCCTCGTCACCGCAGTGCACCTCGATCACCCGCAGCGGGACGCCGGCCCGTTCGGCCAGGTCGTGCCAGAGGCCGCGGGCGGACGCGACCGGGTTCACCGCGTCGATCACCACGCTCAGCCCGAGGCCGAGCTGCACCTCGGCGAGCCCGGCGACCGCGCCGTACGCGGCCATCCCGGGCACGTCGCCGACCAGTCCGTAGTGGCCCAGGGCCCGCTCGACCGGGTCGACCGGCAGGACCGGGACGCGCAGCGCGGCGCCGACCCGCACGGCGAGCGTGCTCTTGCCCACGCCCGGCAGCCCGGCGAAGGCGACAAGCAGCGGCCCTCCGCCCGAGCCGGGGCGGGCCGCCGCCGGGCCCACCCCGCCGGTCGGGCCGGCCGGGACGCTCACAGCAGGTGCGGCCGGACGTCCTCGGCGGCCGCGTCCCCGTACGACTCGGCGAGCCGCTTCACGAACAGGTCCCGCCGGACCTCGTACTCCTGGCCGCCGAAGTTCTCCAGCACCAGGGTGGCCAGCAGGCAGCCGACCTGGGCGGCGCGCTCCAGCCCGACGCCCCAGTCGAGCGCGGCGAAGAAGCCGGCCCGGAAGCCGTCGCCGACGCCTGTCGGGTCGACCGCCTGGATCTCCCGCGCGATCGGCACCCGGATGGTGCCGATCTCCCGGCCGGCGATCTCCACCCCGTGCTTGCCCAGCGTGGTGACCCGCACCTTGACCCGGTCCAGCAGCTGCTCGTCGGTCAGGCCGGCCTTGCTCTGCAGCAGCGACTTCTCGTACTCGTTGGTCATCAGGTACTCGGCGCCCTCGACCAGGCCGAGCACGTCCGCGCCGTCCATGCGGGCGAGCTGCTGGGACGGGTCGGCGACGAAGGCGTAGCCGCGCTCCCGGCACTCGGCGGAGTGCCGGATCATCGCGGCCGGGTCGTTGGCGCTGACCAGCACCAGGTCGAGGCCGCCGAGGCGCTGCGCCACCGGGGCCAGCTCGATGTTGCGGGCCTCGCTCATCGCCCCGGCGTAGAAGGACGCGATCTGGCACATGTCGGTGTCGGTGGTGCAGACGAAGCGGGCGGTGTGCGCCACGTCGCTGACGTGCACCGAGTCGCAGTCGACGCCGTGCCGCTCCAGCCAGGACCGGTAGTCGGCGAAGTCCGCCCCGACGGCGCCGAGCAGCACCGGACGCAGCCCGAGCTGGGCCATGCCGAACGCGATGTTGGCCGCGGTGCCGCCGCGCCGGAGCACCAGCTCGTCGACGAGGAAGGAGAGCGAGACCTTGTCGAGCTGGTCCGCGATGAGCTGGTCGGCGAAGCGGCCGGGAAAGCTCATCAGGTGGTCGGTCGCGATCGAGCCGGTCACGGCGATCTTCATGTCAACCCTCGTGGTCGGGAGCACGGCGCGGTCAGACTACCGGGCGTCCCGGCGCTCCGGCCGATGTCGGTCGTGAACCGGCCGTTCACCGCACGTTCGCGTAGTAACGAAAACGGCGGAACCACCCCGGAAGGGATGGTTCCGCCGTTCGGCAGGCGTTTCGGCCCGGCGACTCAGCTGAACGAGTCGCCGCAGGCGCAGGAGCTGCCGGCGTTCGGGTTGTCGATGGTGAAGCCCTGGGCGTCGATCCGGTCGGCGAAGTCGATCGTGGCGCCGGTCAGGTAGGGGGCGCTCATCCGGTCGACGACGACCTCGACACCACCGAAGTCGGTGACGACGTCACCGTCGAGCGACCGCTCGTCGAAGAAGAGCTGGTACCGCAGGCCGGAGCAGCCACCCGGCTGCACGGCGACGCGGAGCCGCAGGTCGTCGCGGCCTTCCTGCTCGATCAGGGCCTTGACCTTCTGCGCCGCGACGTCGGTGAGGACGACGGTGCTGGGGGCCTCCTTGGCCTCGGTCGACTCGGTCTGCGCTGGCGTGGTCACGTGGAAGTCTCCCTGCGCGGTATGAGGTCCGGACGTACTGGCCAACGCCGCACGTCCGCCAGTATTCCCGGTGGTCCGCCTCCGATCGTACGCCGCTGTCGGCGTGATCACCCGGCGGCGTGACCAGCGGAACGCCTCAGCGGCTCCACTGGCCGGCCAGCCGGGCGCCGAGCGCGCGCAGCCCCTCGGCCGGCCGCTCCATCGCCGCCGCCACTCCCCCACGATCCTCACCGCCGAAGTGCTCGACCAGGCTGTGCGCCTCGGTCACGCCGGCCGCGGCGGCCTCCCGCCGCCCGGTGCTCACCCGTCCCGCCAGCACCACGCACGGCACACCGCGGTCGCGGGCCGCCCCGGCCACGCCGGCGACCACCTTGCCGCGCAGCGACTGGTGGTCGAAGGAACCCTCGCCGGTGATCACCAGGTCGGCGGCGTCCAGCGCGGCGTCCAGCCCGACCGCGCGGGTGACCAGGCCGATGCCCGACTCGCGCCGGCCGCCGAGGGCCAGCACCGCCGCGCCGAGGCCGCCGGCCGCGCCGCCGCCGGGCAGCGCGCCGAGGTCGGGTGGGCACCCGGGCAGCGCCTCGACCAGCACGGCCGCCCAGCGCTCCAGCGCGGCGTCCAGCAGCAGCACGTCCGCCCGGTCGGCGCCCTTCTGCGGCCCGAAGACGCTGCTCGCGCCGTGCAGCCCGAGCAGCGGGTTGTCCACGTCGGTGGCGGCGACCAGCGTCGCGCCCCGCAACCGGGGTACGCCGTCGAGCGCGGCGACCCCGGCCAGCGCCACCCCGCCGTACGGCAGCGCCCGGCCGTCCGCGTCGAGCGGGGTGACGCCGAGCGGGACGAGCATCCCGGCGCCGCCGTCGTTGGTGGCCGAGCCGCCCAGCCCGAGCACCACGGTCCGCGCGCCCGCCTCGACCGCGGCGGCGACCAGCAGTCCCAGCCCGTACGACGTGGTGGCCTTCGGGTCCCGTTCGGCGGCGGACAGCAGGTGCAGGCCGCACGCCTGCGCGCTCTCCAGGTACGCCACGCCGTCGTCGGTGAGCAGGATCTCACCGGCCGCGGGACGGCCGAGCGGGTCGACCGTGGGCACCGCCAACCGCCGCCCGGGCAGCGCCCCGGCGAGCACCTCGACGAACCCGGGCCCACCGTCGGCGAGGGGCCGGAGCAGCAGGTCGTCGTCGGGGGCGACGGTCCGCCAGCCCTCGGCCACCGCGGCGGCCACCTCCGGGGCCGACAGGGTGCCGGCGAACTTGTCCGGGCAGAGCAGCATCCGCATGCCGAGCAGTGTGGCAGGCCACATCCGTGGCGGCTGCGCGGTGGCCGGGCTGTGGGACCATGGGGACGTGACTTCGACCTGGGTTGAGCCCTCCAACACGGCCACTGCGCTGCTGCTCCTCGGCCGCGGCAGCGATCCCGCCACCGAGCGTGGCGTGGAGTGTCCGGGTGACCTCCCCGCGCCGAGCGATCCCGACCTGGTGGCCCGCGCGACCGCCGCGAAGGCCGCGCTCGGCACCAGAGTCTTCGTGCTGGGCCACCACTACCAGCGCGACGAGGTGATCCAGTTCGCCGACGTGACCGGCGACTCGTTCAAGCTGGCCCGGGAGGCGGCGGCCCGCCCGGACGCGGAGTACATCGTCTTCTGCGGCGTGCACTTCATGGCCGAGAGCGCGGACATCCTGACCTCGGACGCGCAGAAGGTGATCCTGCCCGACCTCGCCGCCGGTTGCTCGATGGCCGACATGGCCGTGTTGTCGCAGGTCGAGACCGCCTGGGAGACGCTGACCGACCTGGGCGTGGCGGCGGACACCGTCCCGGTGACGTACATGAACTCCTCGGCCGACATCAAGGGTTTCGTCGGCCGGCACGGCGGCGTGGTCTGCACCTCGTCGAACGCCAAGCGGGCGCTGGACTGGGCGTTCGAGCAGGGCCGCAAGGTGCTGTTCCTGCCCGACCAGCACCTGGGCCGCAACACGGCGGTGCTGGAGATGGGCTTCTCGCTCGACGACTGCGTGCTCTACGACCCGCACAAGCCGGGCGGTGGGCTCACCGCGGAGCAGGTACGCGACGCGAAGATGATCCTGTGGCGCGGGCACTGCTCGGTGCACGGCCGGTTCACCCTCGACAGCGTGCACGACGTGCGGGCGCGGGTGCCCGGCGTGAACGTGCTGGTGCACCCGGAGTGCCGCCACGAGGTGGTCACCGCCGCCGACCTGGTGGGCTCCACCGAGTTCATCATCAAGGCCATCGAGGCGGCCCCGGCCGGCTCGGCGTGGGCGGTGGGCACCGAGCTGAACCTGGTCCGGCGGCTCGCGCTGGCCCACCCGGACAAGCAGATCATGTTCCTCGACCGGGCGGTCTGCTACTGCTCGACGATGAACCGGATCGACCTGCCGCACCTGGTGTGGGCGCTGGAGGAGCTGGTCGCCGGCCGCGTGGTCAACCAGATCACGGTGGACCCGGAGACCGCCGGGCACGCCCGCGCGGCGCTGGACCAGATGCTGGCGCTGCCCGGCGCCTGATCACCCTCGGTGAGATCGCTGGCACGGAAACGTACCGGACACCCCGGTTCGTGCCCCCGCTGGCGATGTGACCGATTCCATTCTCGTCACGGAGGGCTATGCTGCCGGGGCGACGACATACGCGTGCCGGTTTTCCCATGGCCGCGATCCGGGTAGCGATGACCAATCGCGAGCCCTCACCTACACGGCAACACCCAACGCGCTGGAGGTTGCGTTGACCGACGACGTCCTGGTCGTACACGGAGGCACTCCGCTCGAAGGGCGGATCCGCGTGCGCGGCGCGAAGAACCTCGTGTCCAAGGCGATGGTGGCCGCCCTGCTCGGCGACACACCCAGCCGGCTGTTCGACGTGCCGCGGATCCGTGACGTCGAGGTGGTCCGCGGGCTGCTCGGCCTGCACGGGGTGAAGGTGACCGACGGCACCGAGGACGGCGAGCTGGTCTTCGACCCGTCCAACGTCGAGAGCGCCAGCACCGACCAGATCAACGTGCACGCCGGGTCCAGTCGGATCCCGATCCTGTTCTGCGGCCCGCTGCTGCACCGGCTCGGCCACGCGTTCATCCCCGACCTGGGCGGCTGCCACATCGGCCCGCGCCCGATCGACTTCCACCTGCAGGCGCTGCGCGAGTTCGGCGCGACCGTCGACAAGACCCCCGAGGGTCTGCACCTGTCGGCGCCGAACGGGCTGCACGGCACCAAGTTCGCGCTGCCGTACCCGAGCGTCGGCGCCACCGAGCAGGTGCTGCTGACCGCCGTGATGGCCGAGGGCGTCACCGAGCTGCGCAACGCCGCCGTCGAGCCGGAGATCATCGACCTGATCTGCATCCTGCAGAAGATGGGCGCGATCATCAAGGTCCACACCGACCGGGTGATCGAGATCCAGGGCGTCAAGAAGCTGCACGGCTACACGCACCGGCCGATCCCCGACCGCATCGAGGCCGCGAGCTGGGCGGCGGCGGCGCTGGCCACCCGCGGCCACGTCGAGGTGCTCGGCGCGCAGCAGGCCGACATGATGACGTTCCTGAACATCTTCCGCTCCGTCGGCGGCGAGTACGAGGTCACCGACAGCCGGCCGCCGAAGCTCGGCGACCCGGGCCAGGAGGGCGGCATCCGGTTCTGGCACCCGGGCGGCGAGCTGAACGCGGTGGCCCTGGAGACCGACGTGCACCCCGGCTTCATGACCGACTGGCAGCAGCCGCTGGTGGTCGCGCTCACCCAGGCCCGGGGCCTGTCGATCGTCCATGAGACGGTCTACGAGCAGCGGCTCGGCTACACCGAGGCGCTGAACACGATGGGCGCCAACATCCAGGTCTACCGGGACTGCCTCGGCGGCACGCCGTGCCGTTTCGGCCGGCGCAACTTCAAGCACTCGGCGGTGATCGCCGGCCCGAGCAAGCTGCACGCGGCCGACCTGGTCATTCCGGACCTGCGGGCCGGGTTCAGCCACCTCATCGCGGCACTCGCCGCCGAGGGCACCTCCCGGGTGTACGGCGTCGACCTGATCAACCGGGGCTACGAGGACTTCGAGGCCAAGCTGGCTGACCTGGGCGCCCACGTCGAGCGTCCCTGATCCACCCGGTCACCGGCCCGGCGCACCGCGATGTGCGCCGGGCCGCACCGGTTGGCTACCCTTGCCGGCGTGCCGTCGCTGTTTCGCCGCAAGTCCGCCGACCCCGTCGAGGAGTCCGTCACCACGGTGACGACCGACGAGGAGTCCGCCGCCGCCCGCCCCCGGGGCTACACGCCCAGCAAGAAGGAGTTGGGGCGGACCACTCCGAAACGTCCGGCCGCCGGTCGCCGGGCCGCCGCGCCGGTCCGGCCGCTGACCAAGGAGGAGGCCCGGGAGCAGCGCCGCGCCACGCGCGCCGAGGCCACCGCCGAGTTCCGCCGCGAGGGCGGTCCGCGGGACCGGGGGCCGGAGCGCCTGCTGGCCCGCAACGTGGTCGACTCCCGGCGTACGGTCGGCACCTGGTTCTTCGGCGGCGCGCTGATCGTGCTGGTCGGTTCCAACCAGGCCATGCCGCCGATCGTGCGGTTGCTTTCCAACCTGCTCTGGGGCGCGCTGGCCCTGGGCGTCCTGATCGACTCGGTGCTGATCTCCCGGAAGATCAAGAAGCTGGTCCGCCAGCGCTTCCCGAAGAGCACCGAGAAGCTCGGCTCGCTCTACTTCTACGCGATCATGCGGTCGATCACGTTCCGCAAGATGCGCGCGCCCGCCCCCCGGGTCAACATCGGCGACAAGGTCTGAGCGACGCGTCAAGAAGGGCCCCCTGCTATACGCCAGGCGTTAACAGAGGGCCCTTCCTTTCGCTCTGGTAGAGGCGGGCGACGACCTCCTCGATGTCCGGCTCCACGATCGAGATGTCGCGCAGCGTGGCCAGGCCGGCTAGCCCGGCCACCACCTCGGCGACGCTCGCCCGTTCCAGCGCGAACACCAGCCGCCGCCCGTCCGCCTCCACCCGCTGCACCGGCGCGCCCGGCAGCACCGGCGGCTCGGGCAGCGCGGTGTCCAGCTCGGCGACCACCATCCGGCGTGAGCCGTACCTGTGGTGCAGCTCCGCGATCGACCCGTCGTGCACCACCCGGCCGTGGTCGATGACCACGAGCCGCCGGCAGAGCCGTTCGATGTCGGCCAGGTCGTGCGTGGTGAGCACCAGTGTGGTGTCACCGGCCCGGCCCAGCTCGGCCAGGAAGCCGCGGACCGCCTGCTTGCTGACCACGTCCAGCCCGATGGTCGGCTCGTCCAGGAAAAGCACCTCCGGGCCGTGCAGCAGCGCCGCGGTCAGCTCGCCGCGCATCCGCTGTCCCAGGGAGAGCTGCCGGACCGGGGTGTCCAGGAACGCGTCCAGGTCGAGCAGGTCCCGGCAGCGGGTCAGTCGCGCCGCGTGCGCGCCGGCCGGCACCCGGTAGACGTGCCGCAGCAGGTCGAACGAGTCCCGCAGCGGCAGGTCCCACCAGAGCTGCGACCGCTGCCCGAACACCACCCCGATGCGCAGCGCCAGCCGGGTCCGGTCGGCCACCGGCCGCAGCCCGCAGACCCGCGCGCGGCCCGCCGACGGCATGAGCACACCGGTGAGCATCTTCAGCGTGGTCGACTTCCCGGCGCCGTTCGGCCCGATGTAGCCGAGCATCTCGCCGCGCTCCACCCGCAGGTCGACGCCGTCGACCGCGGTCACCGTCCGTTTCTCGCGGCGCAGCGTCCCGGTCCTGACCCGCACCGTGAACTCCTTGCGCAGCCCGTCCATCTCGATGACGTTCATGACCCCGTACTCCGGTAGTGACGGACCCCGACGCGCCAGGCCACGACCGCGACCGTCGCCGCGACCAGCGCGACGGCCGGCGACGCCCAGCCCACCCAGGCCGGCAGGCCCAGCGGGTCGGCGCGGCCGAGCAGCGCCAGCGCCGGGTGGTAACTGACGAACGCGAACCCCATCCCGTACGCGAACAGCGCGCGGAACCACCCGCCGTAGACGGTGACCGGGTACGAGGTGAAGTCGCGCCCGCCGTAGGTGACCGAGTTGGCCAGCTCGCCGGAGTCGACCCAGTAGAACGACACGGTGGCCGTGGTGACGAAGACCGAGGCGAAGAAGACCACCGCGGCCGGCGGGGCGACCACGGCCAGCGCGACCCGGCCCGGGGTCCAGTCGATCCCGGCCGAGGCGAGCGCGAACCCGAGCACCGCCAGGCCGAACACCGCGCGGGACACCTTGCGCAGCGGCAGGTCCATCAGCAGCAGTTGGGGCAGCGCGGCGAGCGGGCGGACCAGCACCGCGTCGAAGAGGCCGGCGCGCACGTACCGGGGCAGCCGTTCGACGTTGCCGACCAGCAGGTCGGCGGCGGCGAACCCGCACGACGACAGCCCGACCACGACAAGCGTCTCGCGCAGCGTGAAGCCGCCCAGCTCACGCGTCACCCCGAAGATCACCAGGACGGTGACCACGTCGAACACGGTCGCGCCGAGGTTGCCGACCAGGTCGACCACGAACGACGTGCGGTAGGCCGCCTGCGAACGCGCCTGCGCCCCGAGCAGCGCCCGGTACGCCCGCAGCGCCCCGCCGCCGACCTCGGCCACCCCGGGCGCACTATCGTGCTCAGCCACCCTGGGCGCACTGCCGTGCTCGGCCACCCTGGGCGCACTGCCGTGCTCGGCCACCCTGGGCGCACTATCGTGCTCAGCCACCCTGGGCGCACTATCGTGCTCAGCCACCCTGCACCACCAGGCGGCGCTCGGCCCGGCGCTGCACCAGCCGGCAGAGCGCCAGCAGCAGCACCGCCCAGCCGAGTTGGAGCCCGACCAGGTCGAGACCCGTCGACATCGGCTCCCGCTCGACAAGCACGTCCAGCGGCACCTGGAGGAGGCTCGGGAACGGGGTGGCGTAGCGCAGGGTCGCCTCCAGCCAGCCGGGCAGGAAGCCGAGCGGGAAGTAGAGCCCGGCCAGCACGCCCGAGCCGAGCGTCCAGAGGATCATCGGACCACGGACGTCCTGCAACCAGTAGGCGGTGGCGTTGACCAGGTAGCGGCAGCCGAAACAGACCACGACCGCGAGCAGCGCGGAGAGCAGGAACAGCGGCACGGTGGCCCAGTGCCGGGGCAGGTACACCGCGAAGAAGAACGGGCCGACCACCAGTGGGGGCACCAGCCGGGCGAGCGCGGCGAACCCGGCCCGGCCCACGTCGACGGCGAGATAGTTGGTCACCGGGTGCACCGGTCGCAGCAGGTCGGCGGCCACCTCGCCGGAGCGGATCCGGTCGGCCAGCTCGGTCCAGCCCCAGATCGCGATGACCGCCAGCAGCCCCTGCCCGGCCCAGACGAACGTGGCGAGCTGCGCCCGGTCGTAGCCGGCGACGGTGCCGGCCGCGTCGGTGGCGGCGAGGAAGATGTAGCAGCGCAGGAAGCCGAAAACGGTGTTGGTCACCACGCCGGCCACGGCCGCCTGGCGGTAGGTGGCGTGTCGCCGGAACCCGGCCGCCACTATCGCGCCGAATGTCCGAAACCATGGGGTAACGTGTCCGTCGGTGGGTGACGCCACAGTGGCGGTGACCGAGCCCACGCCGTTACCCTCCTTCCGCAGCCAAGACCTGCTGGCCGGGCGACTCTACCGGCACGTCCGCCGCCCCAGCGCGACAATTTCCGACGAGGTGACACCGCCGTGAGCGAGCGACGCGAGCCGGTTCCGGGGCCGCGCCGCGCGAGCCACGGAAGGGGCTGCCGATGAGTGGCTGGGGCAGCTGGCGTGAGCCGGCCGAACCGGCCTGGGCGCTGGAGCCCACCCACGAGTGGCAGCCGCAGTTCCCCGGGCAGCGCTACCCGGGTGACATCGGCCTCGAACACCTGACGCCGCCGCCGCGTCGCCGGGCCGTGGTCGGACGCGCCGAGGTACGCCCGGTCAGCCCCGGGCCCGAGGACGCGCATCCGACCAGCCCGGCGCCGACCGACGCGTACCCGGCCGGCCCGGCCGACCCGCGCGGGACGTACCCGGTCAGCCCCGCTGGACGGCGTGAGACGTACCCGGTGAGCCCGGCGGGGCCGCGCGGGACGTACCCGGTCAGCCCGGCCGGGCCGCGCGGGACGTACCCGGTCAGCCCGGCCGGGCCGCGCGGGACGTACCCGGTCAGCCCGGCCGGGCCGGACGAGCGACGCGGGCAGCGGCCGGTCGGTGCGGCGGGCGAGTGGCGCGGCCGTCCGGACCGCCCCGGCGCGGACGGCCGACCGCCTCGGCCGGCGGACCGGACCCCGCCCGGCCCGCCCCCGGCACCCGAACGCTTCGACCAGCGCTGGACCCACCCCGGGGCGCCGTCGCACCGGTCGACCCCACCGGCGCCGGGCTGGATGCCGGAGCCGAGCGAGGCCCCGCAACCCGCCGCGAGCTGGTCCGAACGCCGCCGGCCGGCGGACGACCGCCGCGCCCCGGTGGACGGTCGCGAGGCCGGACCCGACCGCCGCGAGGCCGGACCCGACGGTCGCTGGGCTCCGGCGGCCGACGCGGGGCGGAATGCCGTACCGGGCCGACCCACGGAACGCCACGGCCAGGCCGGCCCCGCGCGCGAGCGTGGCACCGCGGCACGGGGCGAGCCGGGTCGTGACGGTTGGCGCGAACCGGGACCGCCTCCGACGGACCGGCGCGAGCCGACCGGTGGACGGTGGGCCGACGGCACGCCGCGCCGGGACGCCGCCGGCCCCACCGGGACCGACCGGTACGGCGACCCGCGCCCCGCGCTCGACCAGCGGTGGGACGGTCAGCGCCCGCCGCTCGACCGGACCCACGCGCCGCAGGGCGAGTGGCCGGTGATCGAGCGGCGGTCGCGTACCGAGCCGGCCGCGTACCAGCCCGACGAGCGGTCCCGCCCGCACGCGGAGCGGCCGGCGCGCGACGGGTACCCGGGCGGCCCGACCGACGACCGGCGCCGCGACGGCCACCGTCCGGAGCAGGACGGCCCGGCCCGCCCCCACCCCGAGTCCCGGGATGCCCGACCGCCCGCCGCGCGCCCCGACCACCGGCCTCGGCCGGCCCAGTGGCCGGTACGCCCCGACGAGCACCCACCGGTCCGTGCCGGTGAGGCCCCGACGCGGCCGGTACCGCCGAGCCGACCCGACGAGCCACGGCGGTCCGCTCCCCCGGCGCCTGGTCGCTACGACGAGGTCCGCCGGCCGGCTGCCGAACAGGATCGCCGGGTCCCCACCGGACCGGCCGCCACCGCTCCGGTTTCCGGCGTGCCCGGAACCGGCGTGCCCGGAACCGGCGTGCCCGGAACCGGCCGGTCGGCGGCACCCGCGGCACGGGCGTCCGCGCCCGGGGTGGCGGCCGACGCGCCGGCCCCGACCGCTCCCGCTCGCCCGGCTCCGCCTGCCTATGCCGGCCCCACATCCGGGCAGACATCCGAAAGTGGCACGGCCCGATCCGGCTCCTCCGGTCCGGCCGAGGTTCGAACGCCCCACACCGGGCCGGCCACTTCGGCCGGGAATGAACGCCCGACAACCGGCGCGACAACCGGCGGCACGGCTGCCGACCCGGATCAGGACCGGCGGGAGCCTGTCCGGTACCGCCCGCCGGTACCCGAGGCGGATCCGGCACCGCAGCCGAAGGACTCCGGTTCGGAGGCATGGTTCCGGCCGAGCAAGCCGACGACGACCGGCGGGCGTGACGGCCAGCCCAGCGACACGGACCGTGCCGAAGCACAGGCTGCGCCGTCCGTTTCCGCCGGGGCGACCTTGCCGGCAGAGCCTGTCCCCGCCCCTTCCCCGACCGGCCACGCGCCGACGGACCGGCTTCAGACTGCCGTACCGACCGACCAGGCCCGGACTGCCGCACCGGCGGATCAGGACCCGGGTGTCGTGCCGGCGGACGAGAACCCGGCTGCCGCGCAGGCCGGACCGGAGCGGCGGGTCGCTTCGATCGCGCCCGCCGAACCGACGGGTGTGACCGGCGACCGCTATCGACCTGAGAGCGTGAACGACTCGGCGGTCGTGTCCGGAATCGGCACCGCGTCCCGGACCACCGAACGAGCCGAAGACACCGGGCCCACCTCCACCTCCGTCGACCATGTCGACCCGCCGGCCGAACCGGTCGCCGCCGCGGCAACCGAGGTGACGCTTCCCGACGCGCGTCCGTCGGCGTCCCCGGCGTCGGTGCCTGCTGAATCCCCGACGCCGACACCGCCCACTCCGTCTGCCAACCCTCGAACCCCCACGCCGGCTGTCCCGACCGCCGGCTCCGTACCCTCCGCCGGTCACGACCGGCCGGCACCGGCCGGAGAGCCGACCGCGGACCACACCGTCAGGCCCGGCCAGGTCGACGCGTTGACCGACGACCAGGACGCCCGCACCGCCACCCGTAGCGACGCGTTCACCGACGACCGGGACGCCCGCACGACCAGCCATGCCGCGGCGACCCGCACCGGGGCCGACGCCGCGCCGGTCACGGTGGCCGACGACGCGCCGCTCACGGGCACGGGCACCGATGACACGCCGAACGCGGTGGCCGACGATGCGCCGGACGCGCTGGTCGGCGACACGCCACACACGGGCACCGACGACGCGCCGGTCACGGTGGTCGACGACGCGCTGGTCAGGGTGGCCGACGATGCGCCGCACGCGAGCCCGGGGACCGACCTCGGGTCAGACGCGGTGACCGACGACCCACCGCACGCGATCGTCGCCGACGAACCGCGCGCCGAGACCGACGCCACGGCATACGCGGTCGCCCACGTCCAGCCGGGTACCGGGACCGACGCCGTGGCGTACCCGGATGCCACGGCGCAGGTCACGGCGGTCGCCGGCATGACCGTCCCTTCGGGAGCGACAGCGGACCCGGCCACGCCGTCGTCGGGGACCGGGAGCACCGGTGCGGACGGCGACGGGCGCGGGCGGGTGGGGCCGGGCGATCTGCCCGCTGACGCCGCCGCACCCGGCTCCGCGCCGATCATGGACGCCCCGACCGGTGACGAGCGGGCCGCCGACAACGCGACCGACGACACCCTGCCCGACGACGTCCCGACCGACGACAGCTTGACCGGCGACGCCCCGAGCGACGACAGGGCGGTCGAGGACGGCGCGCGCGGCAGTGAGCCGGGAGACGGCTTCCGACCGGTACCGGACCGACGTGTCACGAGGGCCGGCGAGGAGCGACCCGTCGGGGCAACCCGCGCTGAGGAAGAGCCGCGTCGTCCAGCCGCTGCCGCAGAAGATTCGGCTCCTCTGCTGTCGACCGCCGTGGATTCCAGCGGCGCCGCCCCGGCCGGAGAAAATTCGGTTGGGGCGTCCGCGAGTTCGCCCGACGCCGCCCGGAGCGGCGCCGCGACCGACCCGGAGCCCGCTGGCCCGACCCGGATGGACGGCGCTACCACCGGCTCGCGTGCCCCCGGCACGACCCTGGCCGGCAGCCCGACCCCGACCGCCACGAGCCCCACCGGCACGCCCCGGACCGGCGACATCGACATCGGCACCGGCACCGGCACCGGCACCGGCACCGGCACCGGCACCGAAGTCTCCGGCACGGCCCAGGCCCACGCCACGCCCGCCGGCTTCCCTCTCCCCCGCACGACCCGAGCCGACGACACGACCAGCACCACCGACACGACCCGAGCCGACGACACGACCAGCACGGCCAGCACCGGCAGCACCGACACGACCGGCGGAGGGCGGGGCGCACCCGAGCCGACCGGTCCGGCGTCGACACGTGCCGACGCCGGACCGGTACGTGTGGACGAGGCCGACGGGCCGGCTGGCGCGCGTACCCCGGAATCGGGGCCGGCGGGCGACGAACCGGCGCCGGCGCGTCCGGTGGACCCGGAGCGGGCCCTGGCCGCGGTCGGCTGGCGGCTGCACCCGGAGACGCTGCGCGAGGAGGCGCCCGATCCGGCGGAGCTGCGGCAGATCCGGGACGGGCTCACCGGCAAGCTCGACACCGCGCTGGACAACCGCAGCCGGGCCCGGCTGCTCAGCCTGCGTGCGGTGGCGTCCCGGGTCCTCGGTGACGCCGACGACGCGGTCGCCGACGCGCGGCTGGCCCTCACGTACGCGGAGGCCACCGGCGAGTTGCGGCGGACCGCGCTGGCCCGCGCCCGGCTGGCCGAGGTGCTGCGTTGGCGGGGCGAGTACGCGGAGGCCGACCGGCTCTTCGCCGAGGCCAACTCGGCGGAACTGCCGGACCGGTTGCGTGCGCTGCTGCACGAGCACGCCGGTCGCTGCTGTTACGACCAGGGTCGGTTGACCGAGGCGTGCCTGCACTTCGAGCGGGCGCTGGACCTGCGCCGGGGCGAGGACGCGGCGCTGAACGCCCGGACCCTGGTCGCACTGGACGCGGTCGCGGCGCGGGCGGCGCGCGACGGGTTCGGGCCGGCGCCGCGCGGGCGGGCGGAGGTGCTCGGCACGCCGCGGTACCCGGTGGCGACGTTCGACGAGGAGCAGGAGCTCTGGGGGTACGCGGACGCCGACGGTGAGCTGGTGATCCGGCACCGGTACGCCGAGGTGCAGCCGTTCCACGAGGGACTGGCCTGGGTACGGCGGCCGGAGGCGTCCCGCTGGGCGTTGATCGACACGTCGGGGGCGGCGCTGATCGAGGCGAACAACGGCTACCGCTCGGTGGGCGCGTTCGCCGAGGGCCTGTCGTGGGTGAGCATGGACGGCAAGGGCCGGTGGATGGCCGTCGACCGGACGAACATCGTGCAGATCCCGCCCGGTTACGAGGAGGTCCGGCCGTTCCGCAACGGTCTGGCCGCGGTGCGGCAGAACGGCGGCTGGGGGGCGGTGGACCACGCCGGCGAGGTGGTGGTGCCGACCCGCTACCACGGTCTTGGCACGCTTCTGGCCGACGGCCGGCACCTGGACGGCTTCACCGAGGAGGGGCTGGCGGTGGTCGAGCTGGCCGGCCGGCGGGGCGTGGTGGACCGGCACGGCCGGGTCCGGGTGGCGCCCGCGTACCCGACCCTGGTGATCCATCCGGTGGCGTTCCTGGTCACCACCGAGGCGGGTCGCTGGGGCGCGCTTGACCGGCACGGCGAGCCGCTGATCGACCCGGTGCACCCGGGCCGGGCCGCGGTGGCCGCCGAGATCGACCGACTGCTCGCCGACGCGAACCCGGTGCTCTGACCGGGGAGCCACAACGGGTGCCCGCCGCCGGGCGGAGTTAGGGTCGGAGCATGGAATTCCGACACCTGGGCCGCTCCGGCCTGATGGTCAGCGAGATCTCGTACGGCAACTGGATCACCCACGGCTCGCAGGTCGAGGAGGACGCGGCGGTCGCCTGCGTGCGGGCCGCCCTCGACAACGGCATCACCACGTTCGACACCGCCGACGTCTACGCCGGCACCCGCGCCGAGTCGGTGCTCGGCCGCGCGCTGGCCGGCGAGCGCCGCGAGGGGCTGGAGATCTTCACCAAGGTTTACTGGCCGACCGGGCCGGGCCGTAACGACCGTGGCCTGTCCCGCAAGCACATCATGGAGTCGATCGACGGCTCGCTGCGCCGCCTGCAGACCGACCACGTCGACCTCTACCAGGCCCACCGCTTCGACGTCAGCACCCCGCTGGAAGAGACGATGGAGGCGTTCGCCGACGTCGTGCACGCCGGCAAGGCGCACTACATCGGCGTCTCGGAGTGGACGGCAGCGCAGTTGCGCGAGGCGCACGCGCTCGCCCGTGAGCTGCGCATCCCGCTGGTCTCCAGCCAACCGCAGTATTCGATGCTGTGGCGGGTCATCGAGGCCGAGGTGATCCCGGCCAGCGAGGAGCTGGGCATCGGCCAGATCGTCTGGTCGCCGATGGCGCAGGGCGTGCTCTCCGGCAAGTACCTGCCCGGCCAGCCGCCGCCGGCCGGCTCCCGCGCCACCGACGAGAAGTCCGGCGCGAACTTCATCGCCCGGTGGATGTCCGACGAGGTGCTGACCCGGGTGCAGCAGCTCAAGCCGCTCGCCGAGCAGGCCGGGCTGACCATGGCGCAGCTCGCGGTCGCCTGGGTGCTGCAGAACCCGAACGTGTCCTCGGCCATCATCGGCGCGTCCCGGCCCGAGCAGGTGCACGACAACGTGAAGGCGGCGGGCGTGAAGCTCGACGCCGGCCTGCTCAAGGCGATCGACGACATCGTCGAGCCGGTCGTCGAGCGGGACCCGGCGAAGACGGACAGCCCGGCGCGGCGTCCGTGACGTCCGTCGTCCCCGGGCCGGCGTCGCCGTCGGCCCGGGGACGACCGGCGCACACCCCGCCGGGCCGGTCGCCCGGACGGCGGGCCCGTCAGCCCTGCCAGAACCGGATCAGGTAGAGGCCAAGCCGGTAGAGGTCCGGTGGGAGGCCGAGCGCGTCGCCGACCGCGAAGACCCCGCCGAAGAACGCGCCGCCGATGCGCGGGCTCCACAGCAACGCGAAGAGCAGGATGAACCCGTACGGGGCGAACAGGTCGTACATCCGCCGGTAGGCGGGGCTGAGCCAGGGCTGGATCATGTTGCCGCCGTCCAGGCCCGGCACCGGCAGCAGGTTGAGCACGCTGGCCATGAGCTGGAGGAACGCGAGCAGCCCGACGCCGGCCCAGAACTCCAGCGACCCGCCCAGCGCCGGCCCCCACGTCACGGCCGCCACCAGCACCAGCGTGAACACCACGTTGGTGGCCGGCCCGGCGAGGCTGACCAGGGTGTGCCGCAGCCGCCCGGGAATGGCGTGCCGGTCCACCCAGACCGCGCCGCCGGGCAGACCGATGCCGCCGAGCAGCACCACGACCACCGGCAACACGATCGACAGCAGCGGGCTGGTGTACTTCAGCGGGTTGAGCGTCAGGTAGCCCCGGTGGGCGATGTCCCGGTCGCCGGCCCGGTACGCGACCACGGCGTGCGCGTACTCGTGCAGGCAGAGCGAGACCAGCCAGCCGGCGACCACGAAGAGGAACACGTCGAACCGGACGTTGCCGTACCGGTTCCAGGTCATCACCCCGCCGGCCGCGAAGAGCGCGACCAGGGCCAGGAAGATGGGGCTGGGCCGGAACGCCGCCCGGGGCACGCCGAGGATCAGCGGGTCGCCCGGGCGGTCGTAGCCCGTCATTCGGCCGGGGGTTGCAGGCTCATCCGGTAGTCCACCCGGTCGTCCTCGACCAGCACGACGGAGGTGACGCCGGATGTCGCGAGCTCCCGCCAGGTCTGGCCGATCCAGGACTCGGCGTCCGCCTGGCTCGGGAACGACTCGCCCGGCCCGTCAACCGGGTCGCCGTTCGCGCCCTCGTACCGCCAGCTCCACGCCATGCCGCGTCTCCCCTCGCCGCCCGTCGCCCCGCAGGACCGGAAACCCCCGCAAGCCTAGTCGGCCCGTCGCGCCACAGCCCTCACCGCTCCCGCGATCTTGCGGTTACTGCCCCGACAGAACGGGGCATTTGCCGCGTCCGGCGGGCAGCAACCGCAAGATCGGCGCTGGGAGGGGGTGGGGCGGGACGGGGGCGGGAGAACTAAGGTACGGACATGTCCGTTGACGGGTGGCACACCCTCCTGGTGCTCGGCGGTATCCGCTCCGGCAAGTCCGAGTTCGCCGAGTCCCTGGTCGCCGACGCGCCCATGGTCCGCTACGTGGCCACCGCCCCGGCCGGGGATCCTGATGACACCGAGTGGGCGACCCGCCTCGCGGCGCACCGCGCCCGGCGGCCGGGAAGCTGGACCACCGAGGAGACCGCGACGGATCCGGGCCGGCTGGCCGAGGTGATCACCGCCGCCGGCCCGAACGACACACTGCTCGTGGACGACCTGGGCGGCTGGGTCACCGTGCTGCTCGACCCGGCCCACCAGCCGGCCGACGACACCGCCACCGTCGCCGAGCTGGCCGCCGCGGTGCGGGCGAGCGAGGCCCGGCTGGTGCTGGTCAGCCCGGAGGTGGGCCTGTCCCTGGTGCCCACCACGCCGTTGGGCCGGGCGTTCACCGACGCGCTGGGCGCCACCAACCGGGCGGTGGCCGACGCCTGCGACGCGGTCGCGCTCGTGGTGGCCGGGCAGACCGCCTGGCTCAAGCCGCCCGCCGCGTCGCTCCCGACCGTGCCGGCGGCCCACGCCCCGGCTGACGCCACCGCCCCGGCCGGGGCCGCGACCGACGCCGCCACGGGCGGAGCCGGAGCCGTAACCGCCGCCACGGGCGGAATCCACCCGGCCGGCACGGTCGGCGCGCCGCCCGAGCCACGGCACGCGGCCGGCGGTCGGGGCGTCGACGACGTGGCGCTGCCCGAGGTGCTCACCCCGGCCGCGACGCCGCCACCGGCCGGCGTGCCGGCCGGCCCGGCCGGCGCCGGCGACTGGGCGGCACCCACGATGGCGCTGCCGATGATCGCCACCGGCCTGGTCATCCAGCCGGGCATGGAACTGCCGATGCCGGACGACTACACCGGCCCGCAGGCGGTCGACCGGCTCGCCACGCTCGACGTTCCCGGCGCCGGTCTGGGCGTGCTGGAACAGGTCGTCGGCTTCGCCGCCGCCACCCAGGGCAGCGCGAACCCGCGTCCCTGGGCCGCCGTCCGGGTGCTGCTGCTGCACGGCGACCACGAAGGCGGCGCGTCGGCCGGCGCGGTGGCCGGCGAGTCGGCGCGGCGCGCCCGCCAGGCGCGCGCCGGCCGGGGCGCGCTGGCCCGGCTGGCCGCCGAGAACGGCGCCAGCCTCCAGGTCGTCGAGGCACCCGCCTCGGCGCCGTTCGAGGACGGCCCGGCGCTCACCGGCGAGCAGGTCGAGGCCGCGCTGCGCTACGGGTGGCGGTTGGCCGAGCAGGCCGCCGACGCGGGCGTACAGCTGCTGGTGCTGGCGGCGTGCGGGGCCGGCGCCGAGGCGGCCGCCGCGGCGGTGCTGGCGGCCACCGCCGGCGCGGAACCACCGGCGGTGCTCGGTCGGGTGGTGAACGACCAGGGCGAGATCGACGACAACGCCTGGATGGTCCGCTGCGCGGCGGTCCGGGACGCGCTGCACCGCACCCGACGCTCCCCCCGGGAGGCCAAGGACATCCTGGCGGAGCTGGGCGGCGGCGACATCGCGACAGCCACCGGCGTGCTGCTCGGGGCCACCGCCCGGCGCGTCCCGGTGCTGCTCGACGGGCCGGTCGGCACCGCCGCCGGCATGGTCAGCCGCGACCTGGCCGGGCAGGCCCGACACTGGTGCCTGCTGCCCGACCACGGCGGCCGGCCCGGGGTGCGGCTCGCCGCCGACGTGCTCGGCCTGACTCCGCTGCTGGATCTGCGCCTCGACCTGGGCGAGGGGGCGACCGCGCTGGCCGCGCTGCCGCTGCTGCGCTCGGCGCTGACGCTCGCCGCCTCGCTGCCGGTGCACCCGTCGCTGGGCGGCGCCGACTCCGACGCGCCGGCCGGCCCGGCCTTCGCCGAGCCGACGCCCGCCGGACCGGGCCCGACCACGACCGGGTTCGACGAGCCGGACTTCGCCGAGCCGGAGCCGGCCGGACCGGGTCCGACCACGGTCGGGTACGACCAGCCGGTCTCGCCCAGCCGACGTGCCGACTGAGCGCCGGCTCGCCGACGGCGTCCGGCTGGCGCTGACCACGTTCACCACCGCGCCGGTACGCGCCGGCCGGGTCGACCGGGCCACCGCCGGCACCGCGATGGCGCTGGCCCCGGCGGTCGGCGCGCTGCTCGGCGCGGTGCTCGGCGGAGCGCTGCTGCTGGCCGGGGCGCTCGCCCCGCCGCTGGTCGCCGCCGGGGTGACGGTCGGGCTGGGCGCGCTGCTCACCCGGGGTCTGCACCTGGACGGGCTGGCCGACACCGTGGACGCGCTCGGGTCGTACCGGCGCGGGCCGGCCGCGCTGGCGATCATGAAGCAGCCGGACGTCGGCCCGTTCGGGGTGGTCGCGTTGGTGGTCGTCCTCCTGCTCCAGACAACGGTGCTGGCGGAGCTGGTCGGGCGGGACGCGGTCGCGGCACTCGCCGCGGTGGTCGCGGCCACCGCGGCCGGACGGCTGGCAGTCGCCCTGGCCTGCCGCCGTGGCGTGCCGGCGGCCCGGCCGGACGGGCTGGGCGCGCTGGTCGCCGGCACGGTGGGGTGGGGCGTCGTGGCGCTCGGCGCGGTCGCCGTGGCGCTGCTGGCCGTGCCGGCGGCGCCGGGCCGCCCGTGGCAGGGGCCACTCGCCGTGCTCGGCGCGCTCGCCGTCGCGGCCGGGCTGCTCCGGCACCTGGTACGCCGCTTCGGCGGCATCACCGGCGACGTCCTCGGGGCCCTGGTGGAGGTCGTCACCACGCTGTCCTACCTGGGACTGGTGCTGACCGGCTGATCGTCGCCCGGTCGGCCGGGTAGCGTTCGGGTGAGTGCACCGGCGTGGTCGAGGGAGACGGCATGCTCATCACGGACGACTTCCTGCCCGTACCGGTGCCGGAGTCGCTCGACGCGACCTACCTGGTGCCGATCGACGGGCTGCCCCGGGTGAGCCCGAAGACCGCGGTGGAGGGGCTGACCGGCCGGCTGGCCGGGCCGGTGCACGGGCTGGCCAAGCAGATGCTGGACAGCCCGCTGATGAGCGTGGACACGCGATCGATAAGCGAGTTCCCGGAGCTTCCGCCGGACCTGCTGGCCGCGTTCGGCGCCACCGACGAGCAGCTCGCCCGGCTGGCCGCCGCCACCCACCTGGTGGTGGTGCAGGCGGAGTACCGGCCCGGCTGGCCGCCGGCGCACGAGTGGGCGGCCCGGGCGGTGGCCGCGGCCATCGCCGAGACGGTCGGCGGGGACGTGGTCGACGTGTTCGGTCTCCAGTTCCTCGACCCGGCGGCGGCGCTGCGCTCGCTGCCGGACGAGCAGGGCCGGATCCGGCTGGTCGACTGGGTGCTGGTGCCCTACTCGTCCGACGCCGACGGGCTCTGGTTCACCACCAAGGGGCTGCGCCGGTTCGGGCTGCTGGAGTTGCAGGCCCAAGGCGTGCCGGACCACCTCACCCGGGCCTGGGGCGCGGTGATGACCGGCGCGGCCCGGCGGCTGCTGCGGGACTGGACCGACGGGCTGGCCGGCGAGGAGGTGCCGGCGTTCGTGCAGCTCCCGGTGCTGGCCACGGTGACCGGGCACGACATCGCGGTCGCGTACGGCAATCCGGAACAGCACGGCGCGACCGCGCCGGTGCTGCTCCGGCTGGAACTGGACCCGGCCACCGACCCGGACGCCGACTCGTTCCTCAGCCTGAACCCGCCGCCGGGGCATCCCGGGCCGCCGGGCCGCTACTTCGCCGCCGCCTGCGCGACGCTGTTCAACGGCATCCAGCCCGACGTCCGCTACACCCGCACGGACGACGCGATGAGCCGGGCGGTGGCGACCGCCCGGTCCGCGCTCGGCGACATCCGGGCCCGGTTCCTGGCCGGCGGGCTGCCGGCGGAGAGCCAGCTCGTGGTCAAGTACGGCCTGCCCGGCGACGACGGCCCGGAGTACGTCTGGGCCGGGGTGACCTCGTGGGACGCCCCGGAACGGATCGTCGGCGCGAGCGCCACCGACGCCACCACCGACCCGAGCGTGCGGATCGGCTCGCCGGTCGTGGTCGAGGCGTCCGACGTGGTCGACTGGGCCGTGCTGGACGGCACCGGTGTGCTGGAGGGCGGCTGGACCCAGGCCGTCCTCGACGCCGGCGAGCGCGGCGAGGGCTGACCCGGGTCGGTCAGCGCACCGAGGGCTGGACGAACGGCGGCCTGGTCAGGCGCATCCGGGCCCGCCGGCCACGGATGTCCACCGTCAACTCCTCGCCGTCGGGCAGCTTCGGGTCGGTGTCGACAAGCCCGAGCGCGATGCCGTGCTTGAGCGTCGGGCTGAACGTGCCGCTGGTGACGGTGCCGACCCGGCGGTCCCCGGCGTAGACGGCCATGCCGGGGCGCGGGATGGCCCGGTCGACCGCGGCGAGCCCGCGCAGCGTACGGGCCGGTCCGGCGGCCTTCTCGGCGCGCAGCACGGCCCGGCCCCAGAAGGCCGGCTTGTCCCAGCCCACCGCCCAGCCGGAGCGGCCCTGCACCGGGGTGATCTCCAGGGACAGGTCCTGCCCGTGCAGCGGGTACCCCATCTCGGTGCGCAGCGTGTCCCGGGCGGCCAGCCCGCACGCCCGCACGTCGTCGCCCGCGGCGAACAGCGCGTCCCAGACGGCGACCGCGTGCTCGGCGGGCACGACCAGCTCGTAGCCCAGTTCACCGGTGTAGCCGGTGCGGCAGACGGTCAGCTCGACGCCGGCCGACGTGGCGGTGGAGAAGCTCATGTAGTCGTGGGCGGTGGGCAGCCCGAGCGCGTCGAGCAGCGCCGCCGAGCCCGGTCCCTGGACCGCGAGCACCGCGTACGCCTCGTGCTCGTCGGTGACTGTCACGTCGGCCGGCGCGGCGGCGCGCAGCCGGCGGGCCACCTCGGCGGTGTTCGCCGCGTTGGGCACCAGGAAGACGTGGTCGTCGGCGTGCAGGTAGGCGATGATGTCGTCCACCACGCCGCCGGTGGCGTCGTCGCAGCAGAGCGTGTACTGCGCCTGGCCGGGCGCGATCCGGCCGAGGTCGTTGCTGAGGCAGGCGTTGACGAAGTCGGCCGCGCCGGGCCCGGTGACCCGGACCTTGCCCAGGTGCGAGACGTCGAAGACGCCCACAGCGGTCCGTACGGCGGTGTGTTCCCTGAGCACGCCGCCGCCGGCGTACTCGAGCGGCATCTGCCAGCCGCCGAAGGGGGCGAACTTCGCGCCGAGCGCGGTGTGTCGCTCGTGCAGCGGGGAACGGCGCAGCCGGGTCTCGGCAGCGTCGGAGGTCACCTCGGTCATGGTGGCAACTTACCGGCCGGGACCCCTGTGGTTAGCATCGGCGGGATCCCGTCGGTACGCATCGGCGGGACAGCCACGCCTCCGGCGGGTAGGTTGCCGCCGGAGAGACCTTCATCGCCGGTACGCGACGACGCGGCCGGCCCGGCCCGCCCGGAGTAGCTTTCGTGACATCGCCCCGCACCACCCTCAGCCTGGTCGACACCGACCCCGCCGAACTTCCCGTCGACGCGATCGTGATCGGCGTGCACAGCCAGCCGAACGGACCGGGCGACGGCGCACCCGCCGGCGCCCTGTTGCTGGCCAGCGGCGCGGAGAGCATCGCCGCCGCGTTCGACGGAAAGCTGACCGAGACGCTGACCCTGCTCGGCGCGACCGGTGGCCCCGGCGAGGTGATCAAGCTGGCCACGCTCGGCACGGTGACCGCCCCGGTGGTCGCCGCCGTCGGGCTGGGTCCGGAGCCCGCCGGCGCCGCGCCCGCCCCCGAGTCCCTGCGCCGGGCCGCCGGCGCGGCGGTCCGGGCGCTGGCCGGCGCGGCCCGCGTCGCCCTCGCCCTGCCGCTGCCGGACGACGCCGACGCGCCGGCCGCGCTGCGCGCGGTCGCCGAGGGCGCGCTGCTCGGCGGCTACCGGTTCGCCGGCTACAAGACGAAGCCGCAGCCGGCCCGGCGCGAGCCGGTGTCCGAGCTGCTGGTCGCGGTGCCGGACGCGTCCGACGCGACCGCCCTGGCCGAGGTCGAGCGCGCGCAGACGGTGGCCGGCGCGGTGCGGACCAGCCGGGACTGGGTCAACACCGCCCCGAACGAGCTGCGCCCGCCGGCGTTCGCCGACGCCGTGGCGACCGCCGCCCGGGAGGCCGGGCTGGAGGTCGAGGTGCTCGACGAGGCGGCGCTGGCGGCCGGCGGGTACGGCGGCATCCTCGCCGTCGGCCAGGGCTCCGAGGCGCCGCCGCGGCTGGTGAAGCTCACCTGGACGCCGCCCGGCGGCGGCAACGGCAAGCGGGTCGCGCTGGTCGGCAAGGGCATCACGTTCGACACCGGCGGCATCTCGATCAAGCCGGCGCAGGGCATGTGGGAGATGAAGTCGGACATGGCCGGCGCGGCGGCGGTCGGCGCGGCCATGCTGGCGGTGGCGGCGCTCAAGCCGAACGTGACGGTCACCGGCTACCTGCCGATGGCGGAGAACATGCCGTCGGGTGCCAGCTACCGGCCGGGCGACGTGATCAGCATGTTCAACGGCAAGAAGGTGGAGGTGCTCAACACCGACGCCGAGGGCCGGATGATCCTGGCCGACGCGATGGCCCGGGCCTGCTCCGACGGCGCCGACTACCTGTTCGAGACCTCGACGCTGACCGGTGGCCAGGTGATCGCGCTGGGCAAGCGGATCGCCGGCGTGATGGGCAGCCCGGAGCTGTGCGAGCGGGTCCGGGTGGCCGGTGACGCGACCGGCGAGCCGGCCTGGCCGATGCCGCTGCCGGACGACGTGCGCAAGGGCATGGAGTCCGACGTCGCGGACATCTCCCAGGTCAACGCCGGGATGGACCGCGCCGGTCACATGCTCCAGGGCGGCGTGTTCCTGCGGGAGTTCGTCACCGACGACGTGGCCTGGGCGCACATCGACATCGCCGGTCCCAGCTACCACTCCGGCGAGGCCACCGGCTACTGGGCCAAGGGCGGCACCGGCGTGCCGGTCCGCACCCTGCTCCACCTGGTCGACGACGTAGCCGCCAACGGCTGAGGTGCAAGGAGGGGCCCCCTGTTGACGCATTCCGCATGACAGGGGGCCCTTTTTGACACCTGCGGCCCGAGGCGCTCAGAACAGCTCGGGACGGCGCTTGCGGCGCTCGTTGTAGTCGCGCATGCGCTGGGGGTAGCCCATCAGCCGCACGTCGTAGATCGGGATGGCGGTCCGGTGCGCCCAACGCCGGGCGTCCTCCGGGCTGCCGACCCGCCGCCGGGTCCACTCGCCGTCGTCGGCGATCAGCATGACGGTGGTCTCGGTGACCGTCGTCCGTGGCTCCAGGAACGCCTCGACGCCCCGTCGGGTGCGGACGAAGTTCTCGAGATGGTCCAGATCGGCGCGCTCGGCGGCACGGTCACGGCTCACCGCGGCCACCCGCTTGCGTCGTCGGAACAGCGCCACCGGACCCACTCCTCCCCCGGACGTCATCGAAGACGATGCCAAGGGTACGTGCCGCCGACGTGTCGTTGGGCACCTCGGTACGCGCTCGGGCCGGGGTGGTGACAAGATGACCGAGGTGGGGTGTGCCTGTTACTCCGCCGTAACCCCCGATGCAGCGACGCGACCTGGGAGTTGGATGTGAGCGAGCCGAACGACACGACCTTCGACATCGTCATCCTCGGAGGTGGTAGCGGCGGCTACGCGGCGGCGCTGCGTGCCGCCCAGCTGGATCTCTCCGTCGCGCTCATCGAGAAGGGCAAGCTCGGCGGCACCTGCCTGCACAACGGCTGCATCCCGACCAAGGCGCTGCTGCACGCCGCCGAGATCGCCGACCAGACCCGTGAGTCCGAGCAGTTCGGCGTGAAGGCCGAGCTGGTCGGCATCGACATGGCGGCGGTCAACTCGTACAAGGACGGCGTGATCTCCCGCCTCTACAAGGGCCTCCAGGGCCTGGTGGGCAGCGCCAAGAAGATCACCTTCGTGGCCGGCGCCGGCAAGCTGGTCGGCAAGAACGTGGTCGAGGTGGACGGCAAGCGCTACACCGGCCGCAACGTGATCCTGGCCTCCGGCTCGTACGCGAAGAGCCTGCCCGGCCTGGAGGTCGACGGCGAGCGGATCATCACGAGCGACCACGCGCTCACCCTGGACCGCGTCCCGTCGTCGGCGATCGTGCTCGGCGGCGGTGTGATCGGCGTCGAGTTCGCCAGCGTCTGGAAGTCCTTCGGCGTGGACGTGACCATCGTCGAGGCGCTGCCCCGGCTGGTCGCCGCCGAGGACGAGGAGTCGTCGAAGGCGCTGGAGCGCGCGTTCCGCAAGCGGAAGATCAACTTCAAGGTCGGCAAGCCGTTCGAGAAGGTCGAGAAGACCGACAACGGCGTCAAGCTGACCATCCAGGGCGGCGACACGGTCGAGGCCGAGCTGCTGCTGGTCGCCGTGGGCCGCGGCCCGACCACCGCCAACCTCGGCTACGAGGAGCAGGGCGTCAAGATGGACCGCGGCTACGTGCTGACCGACGAGCGGCTGCGCACCAGCGTGCCGAACGTCTACGCGGTCGGCGACATCGTGCCCGGCCTCCAGCTCGCGCACCGCGGTTTCCAGCAGGGCATCTTCGTCGCCGAGGAGATCGCCGGGAAGAACCCCGCCGTGATCGACGAGGCCGGCATCCCGCGCGTCACCTACTGCGACCCGGAGCTGGCGTCGGTCGGCCTGACCGAGGCGAAGGCCAAGGAGCAGTACGGCGCCGACAAGATCAAGACCTACAACTACAACCTGGGCGGCAACGGCAAGAGCCAGATCCTCAAGACCGCCGGCCACGTGAAGCTGGTCCGGGTGGACGACGGCCCGGTGGTCGGCGTGCACATGGTCGGCGCCCGGGTCGGCGAGCTGATCGGCGAGGCGCAGCTCATCTACAACTGGGAGGCCTACCCGGCCGAGGTGGCGCAGTTGGTGCACGCCCACCCGACCCAGAACGAGGCCCTGGGCGAGGCGCACCTGGCCCTGGCCGGCAAGCCGCTGCACGCGCACGCCTGACACGACAACCGCGGCGTCCGGCGACGGGCGATGATCCCACCAGGGGAATGAAGGAGTCTGGAGAACATGCCGGTATCGGTCACCATGCCCCGGCTCGGCGAGAGCGTCACCGAGGGCACCGTCACGCGCTGGCTCAAGCAGGAGGGTGACACCGTCGAGGTCGACGAGCCCCTGCTCGAGGTGTCGACCGACAAGGTCGACACGGAGATCCCGTCCCCCGCGGCGGGCGTGCTGAGCCGGATCGTCGTCGGCGAGGACGAGACCGCCGAGGTCGGCAGCGAGCTGGCGGTCATCGCCGGCGAGGGCGAGGACGCGGGCAGCGCCCCGAAGGAGGAGGTCGAGCCGGACACCGAGCCGACCGCCGCCGCCGAGGGCACCGGCCCCGAGCCGGAGCAGGCCGCACAGGCCGCCGCGGAGCCCGGGGCCGAGGCCGAGCAGCCGGCCGTCGAGGAGCCGGCCCAGCCCGCCGCGTCGTCCGGCGAGGGCACCCCGGTGACCATGCCGGCCCTGGGCGAGAGCGTCACCGAGGGTACGGTGACGCGCTGGCTCAAGCAGGTCGGCGAGACCGTCGAGGTGGACGAGCCGCTGCTGGAGGTCTCCACCGACAAGGTGGACACCGAGATCCCGTCGCCGGTCGCCGGCACCGTGCTGGAGATCAAGGTCGCCGAGGACGAGACCGCCGAGGTCGGCGGCGTGCTCGCGATCGTCGGGGCGGCCGGCGCCGCGCCGGCCGAGCCGAAGGCCGAGCCCAAGCCCGAGCCGAAGGCGGAGGCGAAGCCCGAACCGAAGCCGGAGCCCAAGGCCGAGCCGAAGCCCGAGCCGAAGGTCGAGGAGCCCACCCCGGGCATGTCCTACAACGAGCCGTCCGCCGAGGCGGAGCAGGCCGCCGAGCCGGCCAAGGCGGAGCGGGCCGCCCAGCCGGCCGCGCCGACCGCCACGCCGCAGCGCCCGACCGCCCCGGCCCAGGGCGGCGGCGAGGAGGCCGCCGGCTACGTGACGCCGCTGGTCCGCAAGCTCGCCGCCGAGCACGGCGTCGACCTGGGCTCGGTCAACGGCACCGGCGTGGGCGGCCGGATCCGCAAGCAGGACGTGCTGGAGGCGGCCGAGAAGGCGAAGGCCGCCAAGGCCGCGCCGGCCGCCGCCGAGCAGCAGCCGGCCGCGAAGGCACCGGCCCAGCCGGCCGCCAAGCCGCAGCCGAGCGCCAAGCGGGGCACCACGGAGAAGCTGCCGCGGATCCGGGCGACCATCGCCAAGCGGATGCAGCAGTCGCTGCACGAGACGGCGCAGCTGACCACGGTCGTCGAGGTCGACGTCACCAAGGTCGCCAAGCTGCGGGCCCGGGCCAAGGAGTCGTTCCAGGCCCGGCACGGCGTGAAGCTGTCCTTCCTGCCGTTCTTCGCGCTCGCCGCCATCGAGGCGCTCCAGACCTACCCGATCATCCAGGCCAGCATGGACCTGGACGGCGGCACCATCACCTACCCCGCCGCCGAGCACCTCGGCATCGCCGTGGACACCGAGCGCGGGCTGCTCGTGCCGGTCATCCACAACGCCGGTGACCTCAACATGGGCGGCATCGCCAAGCGGATCGCCGACCTGGCCGAGCGCACCCGGTCCAACAAGATCACTCCGGACGAGATGGCCGGGGCGACCTTCACGCTGACCAACACCGGCAGCCGGGGCGCGCTCTTCGACACCCCGATCGTGCCGTCGCCGCAGTCGGCGATGCTCGGCACGGGCGCCGTGGTGAAGCGCCCGGTCGTGGTCAACGACCCGGAGCTGGGCGAGGTCATCGCGGTCCGGTCGATGGTCTACCTGGCCATGTCGTACGACCACCGGCTGATCGACGGCGCGGACGCCGCCCGCTTCCTGACCGCGGTCAAGGAGCGGCTGGAGGCCGGCAACTTCGAGGCCGAACTCGGTCTCTGACGCCCGAGGCGACAGGGGGTACGCGGCACCGGCCGCGTACCCCCTTCGTCGTTTCCGCCACGGCGCGGACCGTACGCTGACAGACTCGGCCGGTGGGCGGGTACGGGTGGCGGGGGCGCCTCGGGCCGGCGGTGCCGGTGGCCCCGGGCGCCCGGGTGGACCGGTTCGAGATCTTCTTCGACCTGGTCTTCGTCTTCTCGTTCTTCATCATCACCCGGGCCACCGCGCTCCAGGTGACCGGCGGCGCGCTGCTGCACGCGCTGCTGGTGCTCGCCGTGCTGTGGTGGTCGTGGGTGGTGCACAGCGTGGTCGCCACCCGGGTCCGGCTCGGCGAGGGCTTCGTCCCGGTGCTCATGACCGTCGGCATGGCGTCGCTGTTCACGTTCGCGTTGTCGCTGCCGAACGCGTTCCGCGACCCGCGTGGCAACGCGGCCGGACCGATCGTCGCGGCGGTCAGCTACACCGTGCTACGCGTGGTGCACCTGCTGCTCTACCGGCACGTGGTGCGGGACAGCCCGAACGAGCGCCGGCAGTTGATGCGGTTCGCCCCGGAGGCGATCGGCAGCACCGCGCTGCTGCTGGTCGCCGCGCTGGTGCCGCCGAAGATCGACGGGCTCGCCTCGGCGGCGGTGGTCCGGGACGGGCTGTGGGCCACTGTCGTCCTGCTCCAGTACGGCACCGGCATGCTCGTCGGCACCTGGGGCTGGGGCGTCGCCTCGGCCGAGCACTGGACCGAGCGGTACGACCTCATCCTGATCATCGCGCTGGGCGAGTCGGTCATCTCGGTGGGCGTGGGCAGCAACCTGCTCGGGCAGCCGCCCACCTGGCCGGCCGTGGTGGCGGCGGTGCTCGGTATCTTCTTCACCGCGGCGCTCTGGTGGGCGCACTACGACATGATCGGGCCGGCCGCGCGGATCGCCCTGCACGCCGCCCGGGACGGGCCGCGGGTGGCGATGGCCCGCGACGCGTACGCGTACCTGTTCCTGCCGATGATCGCGGGCATCATCCTGTTCGCGCTCGGCGCCGAGATGATCGTGCACGACATCGCCGACCCGCGGGTGCCGCCGACCGAGTCCGCGCACTGGCCGGCCGTGCCGCTGCTCTTCGGCGGGGTGGCCTGCTACCTCTGCGGCAACATGCTGTTCCAGGCGCGGACGTTGCGCACGGTGAGCTGGACCCGGGTCGCGACGGTGCTGCTGCTCGGCGCGGCGATCCCGGTCGCGCAGCGGGTGCCGGGCCTGATCGCGATGGCGCTGTTGACCGCCGTCACGGTGGGCATGGTGGCGGCCGAGGTGATCGTCTTCGGCGAGAGCCGACAGGCGCTGCGGAAGCTCGTCTTCGAGGAGCGGACCAGCCATGAGGCGCACGAGGCGGCCTGGCGGGCCCGCTGGCACGAGCAGCCCGACGAGGGTGAGCGGCCCGGCGGTTGAACCGGTTCCGGACGGCCCGCGTGTCACCGCTCGGGCCCACCATGGGGCCTTGACACGAGGAACGGGGACCCGCATGACCATCGACACCGTCCACGCCGACGCGGCCGGCACCTGGCAGCTCGGTGACCTGACCGTCAACCGGATCGGCCTCGGCGCGATGCGGCTGACCGCGAACGCCGACGGCAGCCCGAGCGACCGGGACCGGGCCGTCGCCGTGCTGCGCCGCGCGGTCGAGTTGGGCGTCAACCACATCGACACGGCCGCGTTCTACTTCTCGCCGTTGCGCTCGGCCAACGAGCTGATCAACCGGGCGCTGTCGCCGTACCCGGAGGATCTGGTCATCGTGACCAAGGTCGGGCCGGGCAAGGACCCGTCCGGCGAGTGGCTGCCGGCGGCCCGGCCGGAGCAGCTTCGCGGGCAGGTCGAGGAGAACCTGCGCCAGCTCGGCCGGGACCACCTGGACGTGGTGAACCTGCGGGTGCACGGGCCGGAACCGCTGGCCGAGCACTTCGGCGCGCTCACCGAGCTGGTCGACGCCGGGCTGATCCGGCACCTCGGCGTCTCGGCGGTGCGCCGGCACCAGGTCGCCGAGGCTCGCACGATCGCCCCGGTGGTCTGCGTGCAGAACTCGTACGGCCTCGGCTACCGCCGGATCCACGACGAGCTGATCCGGGACTGCGCCGCGCACGGCACCGCGTTCGTGCCGTTCTTCTCGCTCGCCACCAGCGGGCGGGAGGCCGGGGTCACCGGCGAGGAGCACCCGGAGGTGCTCGCGGTGGCGCGCGAGCACGGCGTCACCGCCGCCCAGGTCCGGCTGGCCTGGACGCTGGCCCGGGGACCGAACGTGCTCGCCATCCCGGGCACCGGCGACCCGGCGCACCTGGCGCAGAACGTCGCGGCCGGCGCGCTCCGCCTCTCCGCCGCCGACCTGGCGCGGCTCGACGCGGTCTGAGGTTGGTTGTAAGGAGGGGCCCCCTGTTATGCACCAGGCGTTAAGCAGGGGCCCCTCCTTACATCTTCGGCCGTGGGCAGAAGGGTGCGGTGGGAAGCGGGGTGGGGCCGGAGACTGGGCCGATGGCGATCTTCTCCGTGCAGGCCCGGCCCACCGACGCGACAAGCTGGGTGGAGTTGGCCCGCACCGTCGAGGCCGCCGGCTTCGACGCGCTGCTGGCCGCCGACCATCCGGGTTTCGGCCCGGCCCCGTTCGTGGCGCTGGCCGCCGCCGCGGCGGTGACCGGCACGCTGGGCCTCGGCTCGTACGTGTCGAACGCCGGGGTCCGGGAGCCGATGCTGCTCGCGGCCGATGTGGCCACCCTGGACGTGGTCTCCGGCGGCCGGGCGCGGCTCGGCCTGGGCGCCGGGCACACGCCGGGTGAGTGGCGGGCGGTCGGGCGCGAGCGCCCCGACGTCGCCGGGCGGGTCCGCCGCTGCCTGGCGGTGGCCGGGGCGGTCCGGGCGCTGCTGGCCGGCGAGGAGGTCACCGTCGACACGCCGGAGCTGGCCGCGCACGCCGCCCGCCTCGACGATCCGCGGCCGGTCCAGGACCGGATCCCGCTCACCCTCGGCACGGCCAACTCCACGCTGCTGCGGTGGGCCGGCGCGCACGCCGACGTGGTCGGCCTGACCGGCTTCGGACGCACGCTGGCGGACGGGCACGCGCACGAGGTGCGGTGGCGGGCCGACCAGCTCGAGGCGCAGCTCGCCCACGTGGCGGCCGGCGCCGCCGGTCGGCACACGCCGCCGGCCCTGGAGGCGCTGGTCCAGCACGTCGCGATCACCGACGACGCCGAGGCGGTCGCCGCCGAGACGGCCGCCGAGACCGGCCTCACCCCGGCGGAGGTGCTGGCCACCCCGTTCGTGCTGATCGGGACCGCCGACGAGGTCGTGGCGGCGGTGGCCGGGCACCGGCGCCGCTGGGGCGTCACCCGCTTCGTGGTACGCGCCGGCGCCGTCGACGCGCTCGCGCCGCTCCTGCCCCGGCTGGCCGAAAACGGGTCGACTTCGAGCGCACTCGAGACAGGACACTGATTCCATGACGACGACACGACGGTTGGGCCGCAGTGGCATCGAGGTCAGCGCGATCGGCATGGGCTGCTGGGCGATCGGCGGCCCGCTCTGGGCGGGCACCCAGCCCCTGGGCTGGGGCGAGGTGGACGACGACGAGTCGATCCGCACCATCCACCGGGCGCTGGAGCTGGGCGCGACCCTCTTCGACACCTCCAGCAACTACGGGGCCGGGCACAGCGAGCGGGTGCTCGGCCGGGCGCTCGCCGGCCGCCGGGACCGGGCGGTGATCGCCACCAAGTTCGGTTATCCCTCGGACGAGGCGACCCGACAGGCGGCCGGCGAGGACGGCAGCCCGGGGTACGCGCGGCGCAGCCTGGAGGGCTCGCTGCGCCGGCTCGGCACCGACCACGTCGACCTCTACCAGCTGCACCTGGGCGGCCTGCCGGTGCCGCAGGCGCTGGATCTGGTCGAGACGTTGGAGGAACTGGTCGGCGAGGGGAAGATCCGGGCGTACGGCTGGAGCACCGACGACCCCGCCTCGGCGCGCGCGTTCGCCGAGGCCGGCCCGCACTGCGCGGCGATCCAGCACGACCAGTCGGTGCTGCGGGACAACGCCGCGATGCTCGCGGTCTGCGCGGAGTTCGACCTGGCCAGCCTGAACCGCGGCCCGCTGGCGATGGGCCTGCTCACCGCCAAGTACCAGGACGCGCCGACCGCCCGCGGCGGTGACGACGTGCGCGGGGTGGCGCCCGAGTGGCTGGACTGGTTCAGCGACGGCGTCCCGCGCGCCGAGTGGGCCGACCGGGTGGCCCGGGTCCGGGAGGCGCTCACCGCCGACGGTCGTACGCTCGCCCAGGGCGCGCTGGGCTGGCTGCTCGCCCGCAGCCCGCGAACGCTGCCGATCCCCGGCTGCCGGACCGTCGACCAGGCCGGGGAGAACCTCGGCGCGCTGGCGCACGGGCCGCTGCCGGAGGCCGCGTTCGCCGAGGTGGAGCGCCTCCTCGCCGACCTGCGCAGCACCCCGGCGACCGCGTGAGTGCGGCAGGGTGACGAGTGCGCCCGGCACCCGGGCCGGGGTGACATCCCGCAGGGGCCATCGAGGGCCGCACCGGGGAGTGCGCGACCGTTCCGGTGCCGGACGTGTCGCGGACGGGAGACGTTTCTCGTCGAATCCGGTATGCCTCAGCGTCATGATTATGACGCTGAGGCATACCGCAGCCGAGACGTCTCGGCTGCGGGCGCGACACGCCCATGCGACGCCACGCACTGTGTAGCACTTTGTAGCAACTGTGGGATAGGATTTCGACGTGGCTGAGCACGCCCATCGAGAGATCACTCAACGTGAGCTGCGAAACGACTCCGGTGCCATCATGCGTGGGGTGGAGCGCGGCGAATCCTTCACGATCACTCGCAACGGCACGCCGATCGGGCGGTTGATTCCGATCCGACGGCGCATGTTCGTACCCAGAGCCGAGGTGCTCGCGACCTTTGCCAGCGCCCCCAGACTCGACGAGGCACGGCTGCGAGCTGACCTCGATGCCGCGATCGACCAGGATCTCCTCAGTCGTGACTGGTGAGAACTCCGTCCGGGGCTTGATCGACACCAACATCGTCATCCATCTGAGCGGCTTGGTCGCGTCGGAGTTGCCCGACGAGATGGTGATCAGCGCGGTTACCCTTGCGGAACTCTCGGCCGGCCCGCATCACACCGACGACCCCGGCGAGCGGGCCCGCCGGATGAGTGTGTTGCAGCGTGTCGAGGCCACTTTCGAGCCGCTTGTGTTCGACGCGGAGGCAGCACGGGCTTTCGGTCTGATCTCAGCAGCCGTGCGTGCCGCCGGGCGTGGGACACGCCGCCGAATGGCTGACCTGATGATCGCTTCCGTCGCGCATGCCAACGCCCTTCCTCTCTACACCACCAATCCCGCCGACTTTGTCGGGCTGGATGAGCTGGTAGCTGTTCGCCCAGTCAGTCGGCCGTCCGGCTGACGTTCGGGTTCGATCAGGTGTCCGGCGGGCGTGACGCGTGAGTGATTTCGCTCCACGCATCCGGATCGCGTCGCGTACCCGAAGATGTGAGTATGCGGATCCTCATGGCCGGCGTGTCCGGCTTCCTCGGCACCCGACTGGTCGACCGGCTCACCGCCGACGGGCACCAGGTCATCCGCCTGGTCCGCCGCCCGCCGCGCACCGCGGACGAGCGGCAGTGGAATCCGTCCGCCGCGCAGCTCGACCCGCAACTGGTCGCGGACGCCGACGCGGTGGTGAACCTGGCCGGCGCGGGGGTGGGTGACAAGCGCTGGAACGACGACTACAAGAAGCTGATCCGGACCAGCCGGGTGGACAGCACCTCCACGCTCGCCATCACGATCGCCGGCCTGCCCGCCGCGGACCGGCCGGCGGCGCTGCTGAACTCCTCCGCGGTCGGCTGGTACGGCAACACCGGGGACCGCACGGTGGAGGAGGACGCGCCGGCCGGCGAGGGGTTCCTCGCCGACGTCTGCCGCGTCTGGGAGGCGGCGACCCGGCCGGCCGAGGACGCCGGCGTACGCGTGGTGCGGTTGCGGACCGGGCTGCCGCTGCACCGCGACGGCGGCCTGCTCAAGCCGCAGCTCCTGCCGTTCCGGCTGGGTCTCGGCGGCAAGCTGGGCAACGGCCGGCAGTGGGTGCCGTGGATCTCGATGCCGGACTGGCTGGACGCGACCGCGTTCCTGCTGGCCCGCGACGACGTGGCCGGCCCGGTGAACGTGGTCGGTCCGGCGCCGGTCACCAACGCCGAGTTCACCCGGGAGCTGGCCCGTCAGTTGCACCGGCCGGCGATCATGCCGATCCCGGCGCTGGCGTTGCAGGTCGTGCTCGGCGGGTTCGCGCACGAGGCGCTCACCAGCACCCGGGTGCTGCCGGGCGTGCTCGGCAAGGCGGGCTTCACCTGGACCCACCCGGACCTGCCGGGCGCGCTGCGCGCCGCCCTCGCCGGGTGAGCCGGCGGGGACGGCGCGGCGCGGGCGGGCGGGTCAGCAGCCGATGACCCAGTAGCCGGGCCCGGTCTGCTTCAGCACAGTGGTGTAGAACGTGTTGTAGAGGCCCATCCGCTGGCCGCTGCCGAGCGCGTAGGCGTACCCGCCGGACTGGTAGGCCCGGCCGGCGGTGACGTGCGCGTAGTTGCTGGCGGTGACGCAGACCGGCGCGGTGGTCGGCGTCGGCGAGGGCGACGCGGTCGGGGTGGGCGAGGCGGTCGCGGTCGCCGTCGGGGTCGGGCTCGGCGTGCCGCCGCCGCCGAGACCGAAGAAGAGCGCGTCACGGTACGTCGAGCAGATGGTGTCCAGGAAGTACGCCCCGGCGGTGCCGCACTGGTCCGCCGCCGAGCCCGGGTCGACCGGGGTGCCGTGGCCCATGCCGGAGACCCGGTAGACGCGGACCTGGTCGCTGCCGTAGACCTCCAGGCTGGTGCCGCCCGGAAGCGACGAGGTGCTGGTCGGGGTCGTCGACACGCCGAGCACGTTGGTCCACTGGTCCCGCGACTCGGTCGCGTTGGCCACGTTGACCGTGTAGTCGCTGGTGCCGTGCCAGACGGCCACCCGGGGCCGCTTGCCGGAATAGCCCGGGTACGCGTTGCGGACCAGGTCGCCCCACTGCGCCGGGCTCTTGTCCACGCCCGGGTTCATGCAGCTGAACGCGCTTGTGGTGCTGGTCGCGCAGCGGTACGGGATGCCGGCGATGATCGAACCGGCGGCGAACACGTCGGGGTAGGTGGCGAGCATGACGGCGCTCATCGCCGCGCCGGCGGAGAGGCCACTGACGTAGACGCGGCCGGCGTCGGTGCCGTAGTTGGTCCTCGCGTAGTCGACCATCTGCTTGACCGACAGCGCCTCGCCCTGGCCCCGGGCGGTGTCGCCGGTCTCGAACCAGTTGAAGCAGGAGTTGGCGTTGTTGCCGGAGGGCTGCTGCGGCACGATCAGCGTGAACTTCCACTGGTCGGCGTACTTCTGCCAGCCGGAGTTGGTGAAGTAGGTCGAGGCGTTCTGGGTGCAGCCGTGCAGCAGCACCACGGCCGGCGCGTTGCCGGGCAGGCCGTCCGGGCGGTAGGCGTACATGGCCAGGTTGCCGGGGTTGGAGCCGAAGCCGGTGACCTGGGTCAGCGAGGCGGCCTGCGCGGGCAGCGCGGCGGTCAGGACGCCGGCCGCGGCCAGCACGACCCCGGCCGCCGCCCCGGCGAGACGGGTGATGAGGGATGAGGAGCGGGACACGGGGACCTCCCGATCATGGAATGTGAACTGGGTCACTCTCCGAGTTGCCGGAACGTTACGTCCGTGTTTCATCGACGGGAATGGCTGTCGGTCACACATTCACCGTCCGGGCGGTGTGCCCGGGTCCGGTTGGTAACGTCCGCTGCGTGCCGTCCTCCCCGGTCGCCGACCCGCCGCCCGCCACCGCCGCCCGCGACCGGCGCGCCGACCTGCTGGTGACACTCGCCGCGGTCGCGCTTGCGCTCTGGGTGACCAGCGGCATGTGGCGGGACCCGAACACCCGCACGATCACCGTCAACTCCAGCGACCAGGCGCTGTTCGAGTGGCTGCTGGCGTTCGGCGGGCACGCGCTGACCCACGGTCAGAACCCGCTCTTCACCCACCTGATCAACGTCCCGGACGGGGTGAACCTCGCGGTCAACACCTCGATCACCGTGTACGCGGCGGTCTTCGCGCCGCTGACGTACCTCGTCGGGCCGCCCGCGACGTTCCTGGTGATCCTCACGCTCAACCTGGCCGCCACGGCGGTGGCCTGGTACTGGCTGCTCAGCCGGCACCTGGTCGGCAGCCGGCTGGCCGCCGGGGTGGGGGCGTTGTTCATCGCCTACTGCCCGGCGATGGTGTCGCACGCCAACGCGCACCTGAACTGGACCGCCGGCTGGCTGGTGCCGCTGCTCATCTGGGGCGTGTTCCGGCTGCGCCGGCCCGGCCGCGCGGTGAGCGGCGGGATCGTGCTCGGCCTGCTGGTGGCCGCCGCGTTCTCGATCGCCGCCGAGGGGCTGTTCTTCACCGCGCTGGCGCTCGCCGTGTTCCTGCTGGTCTGGGCGCTGCACCCGGCCCGGCGCGCGGAGGCGCGGGCCGCGCTGCCCCGGATGGCGGCCGGGCTGGGGGTGACCGCGCTGGTGGCCGGCGTGCTGCTGGCGTACCCGCTCTGGCTGCACTTCGCCGGGCCGCAGCGCTTCCACGGCACCGGCTTCGACCCGCTGATCCACTCCGAGGACATCGCCGCGTACCTGTCGTACCCGCGCCGGTCGCTCGCCGGCTGGGCCGGGTTCGGCACGTCGCTGGCGCCCAACCCGACCGAGGAGAACTCGTTCTTCGGCGTGCCGCTGCTGCTGCTCGCGGTCGCCTGCTTCGCCCTGCTCTGGCGACGCGCCGACCGGGCGTTCCGGGCCACGCTGCTCGCGCTCGGCGTGACCGCGGTGGTCTTCGCGGTGCTCTCCTGGGGGCCGACGGCGAAGTGGAACGGCCGGCGCACCGACCAACTGCTGCCGTTCGGTGTGCTGGACAACCTGCCGGTGGTCAACGCGGCGCTGCCGTCACGGCTGGCGCTCGTCGTCGCGCCGGTGATCGGGCTGCTGCTGGCGTACGCGATCGACACGCTGCGCGCCCGGCCGCCCCGGCGGCGGGTGACCGGCGCGGCCTGGGTCGTCGGGTTCGTCGCCGCGCTGCTGCCGCTGCTGCCCACCCCGCTGCTGACCAGCGTCCGCGAGCCGGTCCCGGCGTTCGTCACCACCGGGGCCTGGCAGCGCTACGTCCCGCCCGACGGGGTGCTCACGCCGCTGCCGCTGACCGTCGACGTCTATCCGGACGGGCAGCGCTGGCAGGCGTACGCGCTGGCCCACCGGCAGGGCGAGTTCCGCATCCCGGCCGGCTTCTTCCTCGGCCCGGGCGGCCCGGACGGCCGGGGCCGGATCGGCCCGGTGCCGCGTACCTTCGACACGCTGATGGACCAGGCCGGGCGGACCGGGCTGGTGCCGATCATCACCGAGGGCAGCATCGAGGAGTCCCGGGCCGACCTGCGGTACTGGGGGGTGCGGGCGGTGGTGCTGGCCGACCGGGTGCACGGCGCCAAGTACGACGTCGACGAGGAGGCGCTGCGCCGCACCGCCACCGCGCTGCTCGGCCCGCCGGAACGGGTCGAGGACGTCTGGGTGTGGCGGGTGCCCGGCGCGTGACGCGACGAGCGTCACGGGTCGGCGGCCGGGCCGACGGGACTAGGCTGGACGGGTGAGCGTGACGACTTCCGGACTGACCGCCATCCTCGCCGGCCGGCTGGACTACCAGGCCGCCTGGGACGAGCAGCGCCGGCTGCACGAGGCAGTGGTGGCCGGCGAGCGGGGCGACACGGTGCTGCTGCTGGAGCACCCGAGCGTCTACACCGCCGGCAAGCGCACCGAGCCGTGGGACCGGCCGATGGACGGCACCCCGGTGGTGGACGTGGACCGCGGCGGCAAGATCACCTGGCACGGTCCGGGGCAGCTCGTCGGCTATCCGATCGTCCGCCTGCCCGACCCGGTCGACGTGGTGGCGTACGTCCGGCGCACCGAGCAGCTCCTGATCGACGTCTGCGCCGAGGTCGGGCTGACCGCCGGCCGGGTCGAGGGGCGCAGCGGCGTGTGGGTGCCGGCGGACGACCGGGGCCCGGCCCGCAAGGTGGCCGCCATCGGCATCCGGGTGGCCCGGGGCGTGACGCTGCACGGCTTCTCCATCAACTGCGACTGCGACCTGGGTTTCTTCGACCGGATCGTGCCCTGCGGCATCCGCGACGCCGGGGTCACCTCGCTCACCGCCGAGCTGGGCCGACCGGTCACGGTCGCCGACGTGCTGCCGGTGGTGGAGCGGCACCTGCCCACGCTGACCCAGGTCTGACCGCTGTCACCTGCGCAGACTCCATCAATGCGGACAAAGATATAGATGACCATTGATATCTAGAGTCATAAATGCGACGCTGGGCATGGAAGCGCTCCCACTCCCATCCTATGCGCCGAAGGAGGACGTAACCGTGCGTTCCCACCACCAATCCGGACGACCGCGATCAGCCGTCCGCGCGCTCGTCATGGCGCTCGCCCTGATCGCCGGCATCCTGGCCGTGCCCGGTGCCGCCCAGGCCCACGGCACGATCGTCAGCCCGGCCACCCGCGCCTACAAGTGCTGGCAGACCTGGGGCAGCCAGCACACCAACCCGGCCATGCAGCAGCAGGACCCCATGTGTTGGCAGGCGTTCCAGGCCAACGCCGACACCATGTGGAACTGGATGAGCGCGCTGCGCGACGGCCTCGGCGGGCAGTTCCAGGCCCGCACGCCCGACGGGCAGCTGTGCAGCAACGCGCTGTCCCGCAACGACAGCCTGAACCGGCCCGGGGCGTGGAAGACCACGAACATCAGCCGCAACTTCACCGTGCAGCTCTACGACCAGGCGAGCCACGGCGCCGACTACTTCAAGGTCTACGTCAGCAAGCAGGGGTTCAACCCGACCACCCAGACGCTCGGTTGGGGCAACCTCGACTACATCACGCAGACCGGCCGGTACGCGCCGTCGCAGAACATCAGCTTCAACGTCTCGACCTCCGGATACACCGGACACCACATCCTGTTCGTCATCTGGCAGGCATCCCACCTCGACCAGGCGTACATGTGGTGCAGTGACGTCAACTTCACCTGATCGCGTACCGCACGTCGCTCCGGCCCAGGACCCGTGTTCCTGGGCCGGAGCCGTGCCTCACGGGGTGAGGCGGTGCAGGTCGCGCGGGAAGGCGGTCACCTGCCGGACGTTCGCCGCGCCGGTGAGCCGGGCGACGAACCGCTCCAGACCGATCGCGAACCCGCCGTGCGGCGGCATGCCGTGCCGGAACGCGTCCAGATAACCGGCGTACGGCTCGACCGGCTCGCCGCGGGCCGCCAGCGCGGCCCGGTAGTCGGCGTACCGGTGCAGCCGCTGCCCGCCGGTGACCAGCTCGACCCCCCGGAACAGCAGGTCGAACCCGTTCGAGTACGCCGGCCGGGCCGGGTCCGGGTGGGTGTAGAAGGGGCGCTTCGCCATCGGGTAGCCGGTGACGAACAGGAAGTCGCTGCCGTGCTCGGCCCGGGCCCACTCCCCCAGCGCCCGCTCGTGCGCGGGGGCCAGGTCCGGCTCGTCGGCCGGCGCCCCGGCGATCGCCAGCGCGTCGGTGAAGTGCACCGCGGGGATCTCGGCGGGCACCTGCGGCACCGTCACACCGAGCGTGTCGAGCGCGCCGCCGGCCCGGTCCGCGACGCCCGCCAGCATCCCGGCGAGGGTGTCCCGCAGCACGGCCATCACGTCCCGGTGGTCGGTCACGAAGCCCAGCTCCACGTCGAGCGAGGTGTACTGGGCGAGGTGGCGCACCGTGTCGTGCGGCTCGGCGCGGAACACCGGCCCCACCTCGTACACCCGCTCGAAGACGCCCACCATGAGCTGCTTGTAGAACTGCGGCGACTGGGCCAGGTAGGCGGGCCGGCCGAACCAGTCCAGCGTGAAGACGTTCGCGCCGCTCTCGGTGGCCGAGCCGACCACCTTGGGCGTGTGCACCTCGACGAAACGCCGCCGGTCGAGCGTGGCCCGGAAGCCGGCCACCGCCGCCGCCGAGATCCGCAGCGCGGCGGACCGGGTCGGATGACGCAACGCGGTCGGCGCGTGGTCGAGCTGGGTGGGCAGGCTCGCGGTCAGCACCGGCCGGTACAGGTCGAACGGGGGCGGCACGGCGGGCGGGCCGAGCGGACGTACCGTCGGCTCGACGACCTCGACCCCGGCGGGCGCGGCGGGGTTCGCGACCACCGTGCCGACCACCTCGACGACGGTCTCCTCGCCGAGCGCCTCGACCTGCGCGCGCACGGCGGGCGCGGCGACCACCACCTGGGCGAGCCCGGTGGCGTCGCGGACGATCAGAAAGGCCACCGACTTGAGCAGCCGGCGGCGGTGGACCCAGCCGGCGAGCCGGACGGTCGCGCCGACCTGGGCGGGGAGTTCGGTGGACAGGATGCGTTGCACGGCGGTTACCTCCTCGATCAATCGCAACGCGATCCCCGGGAGGTGTGGGCGAGCGGGAAACCTCGCGGTGCCACCACACCTTCGCCCCCGCCGGAGCGGGGGCCTCGTTCGTCGCCTTTTCACCGGGGCCAGCCGGGCGGGGTCTACTGGGCGCGGACGCCGTTCTTCCCGCAGCTCGGGAGGGTCTTCGCGGGGCCGGCGCCAGACCGCCTCGCAGCAGGTGGCGGCTCTCTGGGCTGGCGGTCGGTCCGCTACTCGGCTCCGTCGCAGCTCTGCCCGGCACGCTAGCACCGCGACCGCCCCGGTGTGACGGGGATTTTTTCGGCATCCGTGTCCGGCGTCACAACGTTTCCGGCGTGACGGCCGTCGCCTGACGTTCATCGACCGTCGCCGACCGGCGTAGGCTCGGTTTTGTGACGATCGAGCATTCTGCGCCGACGACTCAGCAGCCCGCGTCCACCGCGACGGTCGCGCCCGAGGGGCGCCGCATGCTGCGGATCGAGGCGCGCAACGCCGAGACGCCGATCGAGCGCAAACCGCCGTGGATCAAGGTCAAGGCCAAGATGGGCCCGGAGTACACCGAGCTGCGCGGGCTCGTCTCCCGCGAGGGGCTGCACACGGTGTGCCAGGAGGCCGGCTGCCCCAACATCTACGAGTGCTGGGAGGACCGGGAAGCCACCTTCCTCATCGGTGGCGACCAGTGCACCCGGCGCTGCGACTTCTGCCAGATCGACACCGGCAAGCCGGCCGAGTTCGACGCCGACGAGCCGCGCCGGGTCGCCGAGTCGGTCGCCGCGATGGGTCTGCGCTACGCGACCATCACCGGCGTGGCCCGCGACGACCTGCCCGACGGCGGCGCCTGGCTCTACGCCGAGACGGTCCGGCAGATCCACGCCCTGCGGTCCGGCTGCGGCGTCGAGCTGCTGATCCCCGACTTCAACGCGGTGCCCGAGCAGCTCGCCGAGGTCTTCGGCTCGCGCCCCGAGGTGCTCGCGCACAACGTGGAGACCGTGCCGCGCATCTTCAAGCGGATCCGTCCGGCGTTCCGCTACGAGCGGTCGCTCGACGTGATCCGGCAGGCCCGGGCCGATGGCCTGGTCACCAAGAGCAACCTCATCCTCGGCATGGGCGAGGAGCGCGCCGAGGTCTCCCAGGCGCTGCGCGACCTGCACGAGGCCGGCTGCGAGCTGATCACGATCACGCAGTACCTGCGCCCCACCCCCCGGCACCACCCGGTCACCCGCTGGGTCAAGCCGGAGGAGTTCGTCGAGCTGCGCGAGGAGGCCGAGGAGATCGGCTTCGCCGGCGTGATGAGCGGCCCGCTGGTCCGCTCGTCGTACCGGGCCGGCCGCCTCTACCAGCAGGCGCTCGCCGCCCGCGAGGGGATCGCCGTCGCCGGCTGAGGCCGGCCGTCGACCGCGTCACCCACCGCCGGCCACCCGCCGGATGCCATGATCGCAGGCATGACCGCCGGGGTACGCCAGGAGCCACGCGAGGCCGACCCGGCGCGTACGCCCCGGCGGCTCCGACTGCCGACGCTGCTCGCCCTGCTGATCGGCGGGATCGGTGTCGGCTACCGGTTGGCGCTGCTGCTCGCCGACGCGCCGCCCACCAACAGCGACGAGGCGACCATGGGGCTGGCCGCCCTGCACATCGCGCGGGGCGACGCGTTCCCGGTCTGGTTCTACGGCCAGGCGTACATGGGCACGCTGGAGGCGTACCTGGCCGCGCCGCTGGTCGCGGTCGCCGGGCCGTCCGTGCTGGTGCTGCGGCTGCCCACGCTGGCGTTGTACGCGCTGTTCCTGCTGCTGTCCTGGCGGCTGACCCGCCGGCTCGGCGGCGACCGCTGGTACGCCCTGCTGGTCGTCGCCGTGCTCGCGCTCGGCGCGGACCGGGTGGTGAAGAACCAGCTCATCGCCGGTGGCGGCTACCCGGAGCTGAATCCGGCCGGGGCGGCGCTGGCGCTGCTCACGGTCGGGCTGTGCGTCGGCGGGCCGGGCGCGCGACTGCCCCGCTGGGCGGCCTGGGGGCTGGTCGCCGGGGTGCTGCTCTGGGTCGACCCGCTGATCCTGCCGTACGTGGCGACGCTCGGCGCGCTGCTGCTGGCCTGGCGACGGCGGGAACTGGCCGGCCGGGCCGGGGCGGTGCTCGCCGGCGCGCTGCTGCTGGGCGCCGCGCCGATGGTGCTGGACAGCCTGCGCCACGGTCGCAACCCGCTCACCGCGGTGCTGCGGGCCAGCGGCTCGGACGTGGCGGCGGGCTGGGCCGAGCGGCTGCACGGCGGGCTGGTCCTCGGCCCGTCGCTGGCCATGGGCTTCTGCTCCCCCGGTCACTGCGCACCGTGGCAGCTCTGGTGGGCGGCGGTCTTCCCGGTCCTGCTGCTGATCGCCGCGTGCGCCGCCTGGCGCACGCTCCGCCGCGCGTCCGTCGTCCCGGATCACGGGCCCTCCCCCCGTCCCCGCCCCGGCGACCCGCCGGCCCACCGGGTGTCGGCCGGGGTGCGGCTGGCGCTGCTGGCCGGCGCGGCGGCGGTGCTGGCGGCGTACGCGGTGAGCGACGCGGCCGGGCGGACACCTGTCGAGAGCAGCCGTTACCTGTCCTGCCTCGCGGTGGCCGTACCCGCCCTGCTCTGGCCCCTGTGGCGGGCCGCCCGCCCGCTCGTCGGGCCCCGCCACCGCGCCGGACCGGCTGCGGCCGGAGCCGTGGCGGTAGGGACGGCGGCGGTCGTGGTGCTGGTGGGGGTGCTCGGGACCGGCGGGGTCGCCACCGTGGACACCGTCCGGGCGGCGCCCGCCGTGCACGCCGAGGCCGACCGGCACCGGGCGCTCGTCGACATGCTCGGCGCGCTCGGTGTCCGGCACGTGCGGGGCGGCTACTGGACCTGCAACCGGATCGCGTTCGCCACCGGCGAGGACGTGGTCTGCGCCGTGGTCGACGACCGGCTGCGTCCCGGCTTCGATCGGTTGCCGGCGTACCGGCGGGCCGTCGCCGCGGACCCGGACGCGGGCTGGGTGGCCCCGGACGCCTCGCCACTTGCCGCGCTGCTCGACCGGCGGCTCGGCACCGCACCGGGCACGCTCGACGTGGTCACCGTCGACGGCTGGCGGATCTACCTGCCCCGCCGCTGACCGGGCCGCGCGGTCGCGAGGTGACCGGTCCGCACGGAACGGGTGGCCACGGATCAACCGGCCGAGCGCCGACCACTAGACTCTGCGGCATGGCAAAGCCCCAGGAGAAGGTCTCGTTCGGCCAGCGGCTGAAGCAGATCGGGATGGTGTTCAAGTTCACCGCCAAGCAGGACAAGTGGTTCGCGCCGCTGACCGCGGCGGCGGTGCTGATCCCGCTCGCGCTCACCGTGGTCGCGGTGCTCGCCTGGGGCTGGCTCTTCCTGCCCATCGGCATCCTGCTCACCCTGCTCGCCGTGCTGATCGTGCTCAACCTGCGGTCCAACAAGGCGATGATGAACGCCGCCGAGGGGCAGCCCGGCGCGGCGGCGCAGATCATGGAGAGCATGCGCGGCGACTGGCGGGTCACCCCGGCGGTCAGCTCCACCACGCAGATGGACATGGTCCACCTGGTGGTGGGCCGCCCCGGCGTGATCCTGCTGGCCGAGGGGAACGCGCAGCGCGTCCGGGGCCTGCTCGGCCAGGAGAAGCGCCGGCTGGCCAAGGTGATCGGCTCGGCCCCGCTGCACGACTACGTGATCGGTCAGGGCGAGGGCGAGCTGCCGGTCCGCAAGCTGCGGATGACGCTGATGCGGCTGCCCCGGTCCCTCTCGCCGAAGGACGTCAACGCGCTCGACAAGCGGCTCAAGGCGCTGACCGCCCGGCCGCAGATGCCCAAGGGCGCGGTCCCGAAGAACATGCGGCCGGCGCGCGGCGCGTTCCGGCAGACCCGGGGGCGCTGACTCCCGGCGTACGCGGAGGAAGGAGCCGGCCCTGCGCGGGGCCGGCTCCTTTTTCGTGTGCGGTCAGCGGCGCGGCGCGTCGGTGACGACCGCGCCGGTGAGCCGGTCGTGCAGGCCACGACGGTGCTGGTCCATGATCAGGGCCGGCACGACGAGGGACAGCAGCAGGCCCCGCAGCAGCCCGCGGACCAGCCCGATCCGGCCGCCGTCGGCCCAGGCGACGCAGCGCAGCCGGGTCAGGTACATGCCGGGGGTCTGGGCGAAGAGGCCGAGGAAGAAGCCGTACTCCAGGATCAGCACCAGGACCGGCGGCCACCCGTCGCGGACCGGGTCGGCGAAGGACCGGGCGACCATCAGGCAGAGCACCCAGTCGATGATCAGCGCGCCGAACCGGCGGCCGAGGCTCGGGGGCGTGAAGGCGGGATCGGTGGCGGGTGGCACCGGTGCGGCGGCGGTATCGGTCACGCGGCCAGGGTAGCGCCGTCTCGACGCCCATCGAAAAATCCGACAAGGCGCGCAAGGCTGGGCATAATACGCGGGCGATGACGCTCCGCTAGCGACGTAACACGGCGGAAACAGAGGAGACACGGCCGGGCAACCGCCCGGCCATAGCGTCGCCAACAGTCAGCCACCGGAGTGGACCTGCCAGGAGGACGTGTGTTCGCCAATTCCGAGGAACTCCTGCGATACCTCAGCAACGAGGACGTGAAGTTCGTCGACGTACGTTTCTGTGACCT
>NZ_JBEZCX010000013.1:0-209870 GCF_040647835.1 Micromonospora sp. NPDC049240 | reverse complement strand
CGGTCGTCGGGATCTGCGTGACCTGCGGCAGGATTTGCAGATCATCTTCCAGGACCCGTACGCGTCGTTGAACCCGCGGCACACCGTCGGGCGGATCGTGGCGATGCCGTTGCAGGTCAACGGGATCACTCCGCCCGGCGGGGTCAAGCGGCGGGTGCAGGAGTTGCTGGAGCTGGTCGGGCTCAACCCGGAGCACTACAACAGGTATCCGCACGAGTTCTCCGGCGGGCAACGTCAACGCGTCGGTATCGCCCGCGCCCTCGCGCTGGAACCGAAGCTGATCGTCGCCGACGAGCCGGTCTCCGCTCTCGACGTCTCTATCCAGGCGCAGGTCATCAACCTGCTGCGCGGCCTGCAACGCGACCTGGACCTGGCGTTCGTGTTCATCGCCCACGACCTCGCCGTGATCCGTCACTTCTGCCACCGCGTCGCGGTCATGTACCTCGGCAGAATCGTCGAGATCGGTGACCGGGACGCCATCTACACCCGGCCGCAGCACCCCTACACCCGGGCGCTGCTGTCGGCCATCCCGGACGTCACCACCCTCGGCCCCGCCGGCCGCATCCGCCTCACCGGCGACGTCCCCACCCCCCTCAACCCGCCATCGGGCTGCCGCTTCCGCACCCGCTGCTGGAAAGCCACCGACCGCTGCGCCACCGAGACACCCGCACTGACCACCCGCGACGGCGGCACCCAACTCACCGCCTGCCACCACCCGGAGGCGGGCCCGGTGGCGGTCGGCGTCGCCGACGCCGCAGACGCGCAGGAGGTGACGGAATGAGCCTGTCCCCGGTCGAGGGCGTGGCCCTCGCCGAGATCGAGACGCCCGCCGACGGCGGTGAGCGGCGGGACGAGGAGTTCGTCGGCCGCTCGCCGGGCCAGCTCGCCCTGGCGCGGCTGCGCCGCGACCGCACCGCCCTGGTCAGCGGCGGTCTGCTCGTCTTCTTCGTGCTTGTCGCGCTGGCCGTGCCGCTGATCGAGGCGCTGTACGGGGTGGGGCCGAAGGAGCAGTTCCAGAGCCGCCTCGACGGCTACGGCATGCCGCTGGGCTATGCCGGCGGCGTCACCGGCGAGCACTGGTTCGGGCTGGAGCCCGGTCTCGGCCGCGACATCTTCATCCGGATGGTGCACGGACTGCGCACCTCGCTGTTCATCGCGTTCGCCGCGGCCGTGCTGACCGCCGCGATCGGCGTGACCCTGGGCACCCTGGCCGGCTACCTGGGCGGCTGGCTCGACTCGGTGATCAACTGGATCACCGACCTGACGCTGGCCATGCCGTTCCTGATCATCGCGCTGGCGCTGATGCCGACCGTGGCGTTGCGCTTCTACGGCCAGCGGGAGGCCGTGCCGGCGTACTTCCAGATCGGGGTGCTCATCGCGATCTTCGCGCTGTTCGGCTGGACCAGCACGGCCCGGCTGGTCCGGGGACAGATCATCGCGCTGCGCGAGCGGGAGTTCGTGGAGGCGGCGCGCGCCAGCGGCGCCGGGTTGGGGCACATGCTGTTCCGCCAGTTGCTGCCGAACGTCTGGGCGCCGATCCTGGTCGCCTTCTCGCTGGCGGTCCCGCAGTACATCACCAGCGAGGCGGCGCTGTCGTTCATCGGCGTCGGGCTGACGGACGCGACGCCGAGCTTCGGGCGGATGATCTACCGCAGCCTCGACTACCTCCAGACCGACCCGGCGTACGTCTTCTTCCCCGGCATCACGATCTTCGCGCTCGTGTTCGCCTTCAACCTCTTCGGCGACGCGCTGCGCGACGCGCTCGACCCGAAGTCGTCCCGGTAGGAGGCCGGCCATGACGCGTTTCCTCATCCGCCGGCTGCTGTCCGCCGCGCTCACGCTCTTCGCGGTCAGCGTGCTCAGCTTCCTGATGTTCTTCGCGCTGCCGCGTGACCCGGTGACCGGCATGTGCCCGAAGAACTGCAACCCGGAGCGGCTGGAGCGGGTCCGCCAGGAGTTGGGCCTGCGCGACCCGCTGATCAGCCAGTACGCCGGTTACATGAAGGGCATCGTCACCGGCCGGGACCTGGGCAGCGCCCAGGGCGGCCGGTGCGACGCGCCCTGTCTCGGCTGGTCGTACGTCTCCAACGAGGCGGTCTCGGACACCATCGCCCGGGTGCTGCCGGTGACGCTGAGCATCGTCATCCCGGCGGCGGTCCTGTGGCTGCTGCTCGGCGTCGGCCTCGGCATGCTCTCGGCGCTGCGCCGGGGAAGCTGGCTGGACCGGGCGGCGATCGGCTTCTCACTGACCGGCGCCTCGTTGCAGCTCTACTTCGTCGGCGCGGTGCTGCTCATCGTGTTCGTCTACAACCTGCGGCTGCTGCCGGTGCCGAGCTACACCTCGTTGTTCGACGATCCGCTCAGGTGGAGCAGTGGGCTGGTGCTGGCCTGGTTGGCGCTGGCCTTCCTCTTCTCCGCCATCTACGCCCGGCTGTCCCGGGCACAGATGCTGGAGACGCTGTCCGAGGACTTCGTCCGCACGGCGCGGGCCAAGGGCCTGGCCAAACGGACCGTCTACGGGCGGCACGCGCTACGGGCCGCGATCACGCCGGTGGTGACCATCGCCGGCCTGGACGTGGGCGGGGCGTTGGGCGGCACCGTGATCACCGAGACGACGTTCGGGCTCAACGGGATGGGCCGGACGGCGGTGGACGCGGTCCGCGCCGGTGACCTGCCGACCATCATGGCGACCGTGCTGATCGCGGCGGTCTTCGTGGTGCTGGCCAACGTGGTGGTGGACCTGCTCTACGCGGTGATCGATCCCCGGGTGCGGCTGGGCTGAGCCTCCGGGCTGCGCCTCCGGGCCGACGAAATTTATCGAGAACTGTTACACAACTCGTAGTTTTTTTTCTTTACGATCCTCGGGACGTCGGGCGATGCGCCAGGCGTACGGGTGGAGGAGGTAGAAGATGCGACCACGTGCAGCGGCCGCCGTCGGCGGCGCCATCGCACTGGTGGTGGGGCTGGGCGCCTGCTCGGAGAACACGGGCGAAGGCACCACTGTGGACGGCAACCGGCAGCAGACCGGCGTCATCGCGACCGACCCGAAGGACTCCCAGGGGCCCGCGGCGGAGGTGGACGGCGCGGCCAAGGGTGGCACGTTCACCATCATCCGGGAGACCCCCATCTCCCACCTGGACCCGCAGCGGACGTACTCGTTCGCCGGCCTGATGACCAACCCGCTCTTCGCCCGCTACCTGACCACCTGGAAGGACGACGGCAAGGGCGGCCTGGTGCTGGTCGGCGACCTGGCCGAGACCCCGGGCAAGAACGTCAACAACGACTGCAAGGTCTGGGAATTCACCATCAAGGACGGGGTGAAGTTCGAGGACGGCAGCCCGATCACCGCCAAGGAGATCGCGTACGGCATCGCCCGCTCCTTCGACCCGGACCTCACCGGCGGCCCGACCTACCTCCAGGAGTGGCTGGCCGACACCCCGCAGTTCGACACCAAGTGGGACTTCAAGAAGAACAAGACGTCGCTGCCGCCGGGCCTGACCACGCCGGACGACAAGACGCTGCGCTTCGAGTTCGCCAAGCCCCGCTGCGACCTGCCGTTCGCGGTCTCGCTGCCGACCACCGCGCCGCTCAAGCCGGAGCAGGACACCGGCGTCAACCTGGACCAGAAGCCGTTCTCGTCCGGCCCCTACAAGATTGCCAAGAACCAGGTGGGTGTCCAGCTCACGCTGGACCGCAACCCGAACTGGGACGCGAAGACCGACCCGGTCCGCCACCAGTACCCGGACCAGTTCGTGTGGACCTTCGGCCCGACCGCGGACGCCGCGAACAACCGGGTGATCGCCGACAACGGCGCCGACCAGAGCGCGCTGGCCTTCAACACGGTGCCGTCCTCGCTGGTCGCGAAGGTGGCCGGTGACCCGGCGCTGAAGACCCGGACGCTGCTCTCCCCGACGCCGAGCGCCAACCAGCTCGTGATCAACACGCAGCGGGTCAAGGACCTGAAGGTCCGCCAGGCGCTCAACTACGCGATCGACCGGGAGGGCCTGGTCAAGGCGCTCGGCGGCCAGACCGTCGCCCAGCCGATCACCACGCTGATGCCGCCGTCGACCATCGGCTACAAGGCGTACGACGCCTACCCGGCGGGCGCAACCGGCAACATGGAGAAGGCGAAGGAGCTGCTCGGCGGCCAGACGCCCGAGCTGGTCCTCGGCGTCGCCGACAACACCAACGAGCAGCAGATCGCGGTCCAGCTCAAGGGCAACCTGGAGCGCGCCGGCTTCAAGATCACTGTGCGGAACATCCCGGACGACTCGAAGCTGGACGAGGTCAAGAAGAAGAACAACCCCTGGGACCTCTACATCGGCAACTGGGCCGCGGACTGGCCCAGCGGCGCGTCGATCCTGCCGGTGCTCTACGACGGCCGCACCATCAAGGCCGAGGGCAACAGCAACTCGTCGTACTTCAACGACGACGCGATCAACGCCGAGATGGACCGGATCCTGGCCCTGCCCCCGACCGAGCAGGGCCCGGAGTGGGGCAAGCTCGACGAGCGGATCATGAAGGAGTTCGCGCCGGTGGTGCCGCTCTTCGTCGATGTGGCGTACAACGTGCACGGCTCGAAGGCCGGCGGTGTCTTCATCTCCTCCGTCTTCGGTTACCCGAACTTCGTCAACGCGTACGTCAAGCAGTAGCCCCCGGCCCTGAGTAAGGAGGGGCCCCTCTTAACACGTGTGTGTGAGAGGGGGCCCCTTCTCCACCTGAGGCGTTAACAGGGGGCCCCTCCTTACACCAGGTAGCGGCGGAGGAAGTCCAGCTCCAGGCGGAGCAGGCGCTCGGAGACGCCGCCGGCTGCCAGGTGACTCGCGCCGGTCAACGGCAGCACCGCGTGCGGGCGGCCGGTGGCCAGCAGCGCGGCGGAGAGCCGCAGCGTGTGCGCGGCCAGCACGTTGTCGTCGACCAGGCCGTGCACCAGCAGCATGGGCCGGGCGTCGGCCGGGGCGCCGAGCGGCTCGGCGGCCAGCTCCACCAGCGAGTGATGCGCGTAGACGTCCATGCCGTCCTCCGGCATGCCCAGGTACCGCTCGCTGTACGCGGTGTCGTACAGCGCCCAGTCGGTGACCGGCGCGCCCACGATCGCGCACTTGAACAGCTCCGGGTGGCGCAGCACCGCCAGGCCGGCGAGCCAGCCGCCGAACGACCAGCCCCGCACCGCCACCCGGTCCAGGTCCAGGTCGGGGTGTTTACCGGCGAGCGCGGTCAACGCGTCCACCTGGTCGGTCAGGATCACGTCCGCCACCCGGCGGTGGATCGCCTTCTCGAACGACGGCGCGATGCCGGGCGTGCCCCGGTTGTCCACCGTCACCACCGCGAAGCCCTGCTCGGCCCACCACTGCCGCTCCAGCCAGGCGCCGCGCGCCGCGACCACCTCCTGGTGGCCCGGCCCGCCGTAGACGTCCACCAGCACCGGCAGCCGGGTGCCCTTGACGTGCTCGGCCGGGTACAGCACCGCGCTGGGCAGCCGCCGGTCGGTCACCCGCACCAGCGTCGGGCGCGGCGCGTACGAGCAGGTGGCGGCCAGCGAACGCAGCTCACCCACCGCACGGTCGCCGTGCCACACCCGCCAGCGGACCCCCGCGTACTCCAGCGAGGCGGTCCCCACCGCCAGCGTGGCCCCGCCGATGGCGGCGGTGTGCCAACCCGGGTCGCTGCCCATCCGGCGGGCGTCCATCCCGCCGCCGATGGTGGTCCGCACCCGGTAGAGGTGGCGTTGGCTCGGTTCGCCCTCACTCGCCTCGACCAGCAGGTCGGCGGCCGTGTCGGGGCCGGCCGGCAGCCGCCCGACCACCCGCCGCACGTACAGCGAGGGCGGGGTCAGCAGCGTGCCGTCGGCGAACAGGCAGCGGGCGTCGTACCCGTCGTGGGCCAGCTCGCCGCCGACCAGCACCCGCCCGTCGGGCAGGTGCGCCGGGGTGCCCGGGACCGGTTCCACCCAGCGCGGGTCGGCCAGCTCGGCGTGCACCTGCGTCTCCCCGGTACGCGGGTCCACCGCGAGCACCAGCCCGTGCTGCTGGGAGCGGCGCAGCACCGTGATCAGCGGCCCGCCGTCCGCCCACTCCACCGCGCTCAGGTAGGGGTAGGTCTCCCGGTCCCAGTGCACGTCGACCCAGCCGCCGTCGAGGTCGAGCAGGTGCAGGCTGACCTCCGCGTTCGGGCCGCCCGCCACCGGGTACGCCAGCGACGTCGGCGGGGTCGCCGGCTCGGCCGGGTCGTGCAGGTACCACCGGGGCAGGCGGGACTCGTCGACCCGGGCGGCCAGCACCGCGCGCCCGTCCGGGGCCCACCAGTAGCCCCGGTACCGGTGGAACTCCTCGGCCGCGATGTGCTCGGCCAGCCCCCAGGTCACGCCGCTGTCCTCGCCGGCGAGCAGGTTGTCCGTGCCGTCCGGCTCGACCACCCGGAGCTGACCCCGGCGGACGCCGTCGGCGGCGTCGGTGACGTAGGCCAGCCGCTCGCCCGTCGGGTCCGGACGCGGATCGATCACCGGACCGACGGTGGTCACCTCGACCACGTCGCCGTGCCGCAGGTCGGCCCGGAACAGCCGCCCGGCCAGCGCGAACGCGGCCACCCGGCCGGTCGCGTCCAGCGCGTACCCGCCGATGCCGCCGGCGCTGAGCCGCAGCCGCTCGCGCAGCGCCCGCTCGCCGGGGGCCGGTCGGGCCGGCTCCGCTTCCGTGCCGAGCAGCACCGCCGGGTCGGCGACCAGGCGTTCCTCGCCGGTGTCGACGTCGAGCAGCCAGAGCGCGTCGGCCGGGTCCTCCGGGCCCGCGGAACGCAGGAAGAGCACCCGGGAGCCGTCACCGGCGACGGTCACGGCGCGCGGCGCCCCCAGGCTGAACCGACGGGTACGGGCGGCCAGCTCGGGAAAGTCCACGCCTGCAGATCGTAGGCGGGCACCGGGCGTGATGTGGCCGACCTGGGCGGACGCATGACCGTCGGACGGGCAGGACCGCCGGTTAGAGTGACGGGCGTGACGACGCTGCCCGACCGACGCCTGCTGCTGGTCCACGCGCACCCCGACGACGAGTCGATCGGCACCGGCGCGACGATGGCGCACTACGCCGCCGCCGGCGCCCACGTCACGCTGGTGACCTGCACGCTGGGTGAGGAGGGCGAGATCCACGTGCCGGCGCTGGCCGGGCTCGCCGCGGCCGAGGCCGACCAGCTCGGCGGCTACCGCATCGGCGAGCTGACCGCGGCCTGTGCCGCGCTCGGCGTCACCGACCACCGGTTCCTCGGCGGCGCGGGCCGCTACCGCGACTCCGGGATGATGGGGATGGCCACCAACGAGCACCCGCGGGCGTTCTGGGGGGCCGACCTGGACGCCGCCGCCGGGCACCTGCTGGAGGTGATCCGCGAGGTCCGCCCCCAGGTCGTGGTCACGTACGACCCGAACGGCTTCTACGGCCATCCCGACCACATCCAGGCGCACCGGGTGACGATGCGGGCGGTGGAGCTGGCGGCGGCCGAGGGGACCGCCCCGGCGAAGGTCTACTGGACGGCCATGCCGCGCAGTGTGCTCGACGCCGGCCTGGAGGCGTTCACCGAGTCGTCGGACAATCCCTTCGCCGGCATCTCCAGCGCCGACGAGCTGCCGTTCGGGACGCCGGACGCGCAGATCGCGGCGCGGGTCGACGCCACCGAGCAGCACGCCGCCAAGGAGGCGGCGATGCGCGCCCACGCCACGCAGATCCCGGCCGACTCCTGGCTCTACGCGATCGCCGGCAACTTCGGCGCCGAGTTCATGGGGGTGGAGTACTTCACGCTCGCGGTCGGCGAGAAGGGGCCCGGCGGCGGCCGGTACGGCTGGGAGGACGACCTGTTCGCCGGGCTGGCGCTGGACGGGTCGGACCGTGCCCCGGTCGCGGCCGGTCTCCGGTGACGTCGCCCGCCGCGCCCGTGTCGGTCCTTCCGGAGCAGCAGCCGCCCGCACCGCCCAGCGCGGCGGAGCGGGCGCTGGACCGCGCGCTGCGGGTGGCCGGCGGGGTGGTGTCGGTCTGGGCCGGCGCGCTGTTCGCGCTGCTCGATCTGATCTTCGCCACCTGGGCCTGGGCGGCGGTGCAGGGCCGGTCCGGGGGCGCACAGGCGCTTGTCGGCATCGGCCTCGCGGTCGCCGGGATCGCCGCGGTGGCGGCGTCGACGGTGCTGCTGGGCTGGTTCGCGCACCTGTCGACGGGCAGCCGGTGGGGGGTGGCGCTGGCCGCGCTGCCGTGGTTCCTGGTGATCGTCGTGGGCGGGTTCCGGACCACCGAGGGCGATCTGGCGCTCGCCGGCGACAACGTGCTCGGCCTGGCGCTGATCGTCTCCGGCGCGGTCACCTTCGCGGTGCTCGGCTTCCGGCACGTGGTGACGCCGCCGCCGGTGGACCGCTGAGGTGCTGACGCCGCACAGTCGGCGGTGGTAGACATTCCTGCCAGAGGCTCGCCGCCGGGGCGGGCGGTACGTGCGGGAGGCGTGCGATGGGTCAGCGGTGGCGTGCGGTCGGGGTGCTGACGGCCGCGTTGTTCGCGGTCAACGTGGTGGCCCGGCTGGTCATCAAGTTCGCCTTCCCGGACGACGACACCGCCGCCAGTCGGGTCTCGCTGGTGATGTTCCTGGCGATCGGTCTCATCCTGGCCGGCGTGTCGTTCCGCTGGGGTGCCGGCCGGCCGGTCGGGCACTGGGCCGGTGACCTGGCCGTCGCGGTGGTGGCGGCGCTGGCGCTGACCGTCTTCGTCGGCCCGCTGCTGGTCGGGGAGAACCCGTTCGGCGGGGGCGCCGGCCTGTTCTTCGCCCAGATCTGGCTCTACCTCGCGGCCACCGCGGCCGGGGTGCTGGTCGGCTACCTGACGCTCACCGCGCTGGGCCGTGACTTCCGCTCCCGCCAGCTCAAGCGGTACGCCGAGCTGAAGGCGTCCCGGCCCCGCCGGATCGTCCGCCGCTGACGTCAGGGCGCCACCCGGGTCAGATAGGTGTGGTGGGTGGTGAAGCCGAGCCGGTGGTAGAGCGCCACCGCGCCGACGTTGCGCTGCTCGACCTGGAGGAACGCCCGGGTGGCCCCCTCGGCCGCGGCCCAGCCGGCCAGTGCGCGGACGACCGCGGCGGCGTACCCGCGCCGGCGGGCCTCCGGCAGCACTTCGAGCAGGCTCACGCCGAGCCACCGCCCCCCGCCGGTGACGGTGCCGCGCCCGACCGCGAGCAGTCGGCCGTCGACACGTAGCTCGGCGAAGCGGATCCGGTCCACGGCGGTGAGCACGTGCCGCGCGGCCTCCGGGAGCCCGCCCTTGCGGTCGGCGGCGATCGCCAGCCAGTCGTCGGTGGGCGCGACGGCCAGCGCCACCGGCGGCAGGTCGGCGGTGGGCGGCGGATCGGTCCGCTCCGGCGCGGTCGCGTCCGGCGTCGACACGGGCGGCGGGGCGGTCAGGGTGGTGAGCGGCACGGTCTGGACCAGCACCGGCGGGCGGGCCGTCCAGCCGCGCGCGTCGAGTTCCGCGCCGACCGGGGCGGCCAGCGGCAGCGGCGTGTTCACCAGGGCCGGCTGGCCGAGGTCGGCGTACCAGCGCTGCACCGCGTCCAGCGCCGCCGGCAGCGGCCGGTCGGGGTCGCCGATCGGGAGCGCGCTGTTCGCCCGGCCGGTCCAACCGGCCGCGGAACGCAGCCGCCAGTCGCCGAGCCGGCCGCGAACCGGGGCCGGCCACGCCTCATCGCTTGCGCTTTCCAGGTCGACCACGGCGACGGCGGTCGGCCGGCGAGCCGGTGGCACCCGCTTCGCCCGGTGCACCTCACCGACCGGCACGCGGAGCGGGCCACCGGCTGTGACCAGCGTAATGTGCGTCTCGCTCAGCTCGACCAGCTCGCCGAGCGCGTCGGAGAACAGCGGCCGGCCCTCCCGGATCCCCACGATCCGGCGGACTACGATCCGGTGTCCCACATCCTGCTGTCGGAGCACGATCGACCTCCTCCCCGGCGAGATACTAGGCTCTTACCGTTGCGGATGATCGCGACGAGTCTTGCGGAGGAGAAGACCGGTGACCTACATCATCGCCGAGCCGTGCGTGGATGTGCTCGACAAGGCATGCATCGAGGAGTGCCCGGTCGACTGCATCTACGAGGGCAATCGGATGCTCTACATCCACCCCGACGAGTGCGTCGACTGTGGGGCCTGCGAGCCGGTCTGCCCGGTGGAAGCGATCTTCTACGAGGACGACGTGCCGGAGCAGTGGAAGGACTACACCGGCGCGAACTACGAGTTCTTCGAGGACCTGGGTTCGCCCGGGGGCGCCTCCAAGATCGGCAAGGTGGAGAAGGACGCCACCTTCGTCGCCGCGCAGCCGCCGCGCGGCGAGGACCACTGATCCGGTCCGCGCCGGTTTCGGCACGGCTGCCCGAGTTCACCTGGGACACGCTGGACGCCGCGGCCGCCACGGCCGCGGCGCACCCGGACGGTCTCATCAACCTCTCCATGGGTACGCCTGTCGACCCGGTGCCACCGCTGATCCGGCAGGCGCTGGCCGACGCGTCGGACGCGCCCGGCTACCCGCTGACCGCGGGCACGCCCGCCCTGCGGGACGCGATCGCGGCCTGGGTGGCCCGGGCCTGCGGCGCGGGCGTCGACGGGTTGGGTGTGCTGCCGACCATCGGCTCCAAGGAGCTGGTGGCCTGGCTGCCGACGCTGCTCGGGCTCGGCCCCGGTGACGTGGTCGTGGTGCCGACCGTCGCGTACCCGACGTACGAGGACGGGGCCCGGCTGGCGGGCGCCACGACGGTGCGCAGCGATTCGTTGACCGCGCTCGGCCCGGACCCCCGGGTCCGCCTGGTCTGGGTGAACTCGCCTGGCAACCCGACCGGGCGGGTGCTGCCCGCCGCCCACCTGCGCAAGGTGGTCGAGTGGGCCCGGGAGCGCGGCGCGGTGGTCGCCAGCGACGAGTGCTACCTGCCGCTGGGCTGGGACGCCGAGCCCGTCTCGGTGCTGTCCCCGCAGGTGTGCGGCGGGGACTACGCGGGCGTGCTGGCGGTGCACTCGCTCTCCAAGCGCTCCAACCTGGCCGGCTACCGGGCCGGGTTCGTGGCCGGTGACCCGGCGCTGGTGGCCGAGCTGCTCAAGGTGCGTAAGCACGCCGGGATGATCGTGCCGGCACCGGTGCAGGCCGCCATGGTGGCCGCGCTCGGCGACCAGGCGCACGCCGACGCCCAGCGGGAGCGCTACCGGGTGCGGCGGGAGAAGCTGCGGGCCGCGTTCACCGGCGCCGGCTTCACGGTCGAGCACTCCGAGGCCGGGCTCTATCTCTGGCTGACCCGCGACGAGGACTGCTGGGACACGGTCGACTGGTTGGCCCGGCGGGGCATCCTGGTGGCCGCCGGCGTCTTCTACGGCCCGGCCGGCGCCCGACACGTCCGGGTGGCCCTGACCGAGTCCGACGCGCACGTCGACGCGGTAACCGCCCGCTTGAAAGGCGGGGCCCCCGCTTAACGTTTCCGGTAGAGGCGGGGCCCCCGCTTGACACCGTGCGCCCCGCTGGCGTGCCGGGCGATATCCTCGGCGGGACTTCCCGCGGGGCCACCCGGGCTCCGCCGACGACGCGGACCCGAGGTGCACCGATGGTGGGCGAGGCGGGCGGGCTGGCACGCGCGGCGGTGGTCGGCACCGGGCTGATCGGCGGCTCGATCCTGCTCCGGCTCCGCGACACCGGGCTCGACGTCGCCGGCTGGGATCCGGATCCGGCCGTCCGGGGGCAGCTACGCGAGCGGGGCGTCGCGGTCACCGGGACCGTCGAGGAGGCGGTGGCCGGCCGGGACGTGGTGTTCGTCTGCGGCCCGCTGCCCACGCTGCCCACCACGCTGGCCCGGGTGGCCGCCGCCACCGACGACCGGTGCGTGCTCACGGACGTGGGCAGCGTCAAGGCGGAGGTGGCCACCGCCGCGACCGCGCAGGGGCTCGGGCACCGCTTCGTGCCGGGTCACCCGATGGCCGGCGCGGACCGGGCCGGGCTCGGCGCGGCCGGCCCGGAACTGCTCGACGGCGCGGCCTGGGTGCTCTGCCCGGGTCCCACCGGGCTGACCGCGTTCCGGCGGCTGGCCGCGCTGCTCGTCGACGTCTTCCGCGCCCGGGTGGTGCCGATGTCCGCGCCGGAGCACGACGCCGCCGCCGCGCTCGCGTCACACGTGCCGCACGTGCTCGCCGGCGCGCTGGCCGGCACGGTGCAACGCTCGGCGCTGCGGAACGCGGTGCTGGCGCTGGCCGCCGGCAGCTTCTCCGACGGCACCCGGGTCGCCGGGGGGCCGCCCGAGCGGACCGCGAACATGCTGCTCGGCAACCGGGACCGGGTGCTCGCCGAGCTGACCGGCGTCGGTGACTTCCTGACCGAGCTGACCGCCGCGTTGCGGGCCGGGGACGCCGAGTCGCTGGCCGGCCGGCTGGCCGAGGGGCGGACGGCGCGCGCCGCGCTGCGCGGCCGGGAGTTCGGCACGCACCGCCGGGAGTTCCCGGCCGAGGCGCACCACGCCGGCGAGCTGGCCTACCTCCGGGAGCTGGGCGCGGCGGGCGGTCACCTGACCGGGTGCCGGGTGACGGCCGGCGCGGTCGGGTACACCGCGCACCTGCCGGCCACCCCGCCGTTAGGCTGAGCGGCATGGCGGACGCACCGGTCGTGGCGGTACGCGGCGAGGCGTACCGGGAGGTCGCTCCCGAGCTGGCCCGGTTCACGGTGACGGCGGCGGTGCGGGACCGCGACCGGGAGACCACGCTGACCCGGCTGGCCGAGCGGGCCGCCGCGGTGCGGGCGCTGCTCGACGCCGCCGGGCCGACGGTGGCGCGGCGGGAGACCGGTCAGGTCAACGTCTGGCCAGTGACCAGGCGCTCGGGTGACCGGGTGGTGGCCTACCAGGGCAGCGTGAGCACCACGGTCACCGTCACCGACTTCAGCGCGCTCGGCGAGCTGATGCTCCGCCTGGCCGACCACGAGCAGGTGGAGGTGGCCGGTCCGGTGTGGTCGCTGCGGCCGGACAGTCCGGCGTACCGGGAGGTGCGGCACGCCGCGATCGCGGACGCGCTGGCCCGGGCCCGGGAGTACGCGGAGGCCCTCGGCGCCCGGGTCACCGCGCTGCGGGAGTTGGCCGACACCGGCCTGACCGCGGCCCCGCCGATGCTGGCCAAGGCGGCGTACGCCCGGTCCGGCGAGTCCGTGCCGGAGCTGGAGCTGGATCCGGCGCCGCAGCCGGTGCACGCGGCGGTCGAGGCGCGGTTCACCATCAGCGACCCGGTGCTCGGCTGATGCCGCCGGCCCAGGTGTTGCCGCTGGCCGAGCTGGTCGCCCGGGCGCGGACGCTCGCCGGGGACGGCCCGCGGCAACTGCTCGGCATCGCCGGCGCGCCCGGCGCGGGCAAGTCCACGCTGGCGGAGCGGATCGTCGCCGAGGTGGGCCCGGCCGCCCGGCTGGTGCCGATGGACGGCTTCCACCTGGCCGGGTCGGCGTTGAACCGGCTGGGCCGGGCGGCGCGCAAGGGCGCGCCGGACACGTTCGACGTCAACGGCTTCGTCGCGACGCTGCGCCGGTTGCGGCGGCTGGAGCCGACCTCGGTGTGGGCGCCGGAGTTCCGCCGCGACCTGGAGGAGCCGGTCGCCGGGGCGATCGAGGTGCCGCCCGAGGTGCGGCTGGTGGTCACCGAGGGCAACTACCTGCTGCTGCGGGACGACCCGTGGGAGGAGGTGCGGTCGCTGCTGCACCAGGCCTGGTTCCTCGACCTGGACGCCGAGCTGCGGCTGCGCCGCCTCACCGCCCGGCACCAGGCGTACGGGAAGTCCGCGGAGCAGGCCCGCGCCTGGGCGCTCGGCAGCGACGAGGAGAACGCCCGGCTGGTCGCCGGCACGGCCGGGCACGCCGACCTGGTGGTCCGGCTGGCCGAACCGCCGCCGGCGTGACGGCGCCATCCGGCGCGGACCGGCGCGGCGCCACCGACCGGTGACGCCGGTCGGGACGACGCCGGTTCGGCGACGCCGGCCGGGGTGACGACGGCGGGCCGTGGTGTCAGCCGACGCCGGGCCGGGGTGCGGGCACGCTCCGGCGCAGCAGGCGGGCCACCACGGCTCGTTCACGGGCGAACTCGACCGCCTCCGGGTAGCCGCTGTGGCTGCGGATCGGCGGGTCGGCCACCTCGCCGCCGGTCGGGTGCAGCGCCTCCGGGTCGGCCACCGCCACGTCCCGCTGCCCGGCGCTGACCTGCCAGCCGAGCGGGTCGGTGTCCCGCCAGAAGTTCGTCCAGGCGACGTGGCCGCCGGGCCAGGTGACCGCCCGGGCCAGCGTGCGCAGCCGCTCCGGCCCGAAGTAGGACGGGAAGATCCGGCCGTAGAGCCGGGTGAGCTGGCAGCCGTAGGAGAAGAACCAGGTGCGCCGCCGCCACCGGTGGGGCAGGTGCAGCAGCACCGCGGCGCAGATGACGGTGCCCTGGCTGTGCCCGGAGAGGATCACGCCGTCCATCCGGTCCGGGTGGTGGGGCGGCAGCGCCAGCAGCCCGGCGACCCGGGTCTGGAGTTCCGGTACGGCGCGTTCGGCGTAGCTGGGCGGGGCGAGCGGGTGTGCGGCCCGCGGCCAGAACGTGCACACGTCCCAGACCACGCCGACCGAGCGGCGGACCGAGTCGGTGCGGTAGACCATCAGCCCGAGCGCGCTCGTCACCACCGGCAGCCAGCCGAGCACCGCGTCGCCGAGTTCGGCGGCCCAGTGGATCGCGGTCTGCCACCCGGCCGGGGACAGCGGGCTGGGCCGGTGGCCGGAGAGCGCGGCGGCGCAGCACAGGATGATCAGGAGCGCGGCCCCGGCCGCGAACCAGCCGATCAGCCGGACCGCGTGCTCGCCCACCAGGCGGTGCAGCGCCCGGTAGGTGCTGACGTCGCGGCAGCGACGCAGGTCGTGCGCGGAGAGGCCGTCGGCGGCGGTCAGCCGCGCGTACTCGACGCGGCGCAGCCGGTGCAGCAGGTGGGCGGCGCGGACCAGCAGCCCGAGCAGGAGGACCAGCCCGATGACGCAGGCCAGCCCGGCCCAGAAGACGGCGAGCGGCGGCACCACGCGCCCCGCGCCGGCGGGGTCGACCGGCCCGTCGAGCCGCTCACTGACCCAGTAGAGCAGTCCCGCGCAGTACGCGACCGCCATCATCCAGCCGAACCCGGCGATGACGGCCGGCGCGCAGCCGTGCCAGGCGAGCCCGGTGTACGCGCCGAGCGGCTGGGTCGGCACGGCGGGCCGCAGGCGTGGCATGAGCAGCCCGGCGATGGCCAGCGCGATGGCCGGGCCGACGAGCATCCAGGTGTGCAGCCCGGCCGGCGCGGCCGGCAGGCCGGGCAGGCCGCGTTCGATCCAGGCCACCCCGAGCGGCAGCAGCACGGCGGCGGCGGCCGGCCCGGCGAGCGCCCGCCGGCCGGAGCGGTTCGCCGCGCCGATGGCCACCAGCAGCAGCACCTGGTAGGTGACGAGCCAGGCGAGCGCGGTCTCGTAGCCGGGCAACGGTCGGGCGGCGCGGCAGCCGGCGAGGTCCGGGACCGCCGGGCAGCCGACCGGTGGCCGGTACGTCGCCAGTGGACGGCCGGCCGGGCCGTCCGGAAGCAGGAGGAGGACGAACGTGCCGACCAGCCCGAGCGCGGTGAGCACGGCCACCGCGATGCTCCACCGGCCGAGTGGGGTGGCGCCCTGGCGACGGGTCAGCCAGGGGCGGCCGACCGCTACCACGGCGATCGTCACCACGGCGACGAACAGCGCCACGGTCGGCCAGGCGACCGCGGCCCGCAGTCCGCGGGGCGGGTCCATCAGCAGCACCGCGGCGACCGGCACGGCGGCGGCGGTCACCGCCCCGGTGCACAGGTGCAGCACCGCGGCGCGGCGCAGTTGCCCCTCCCCGTTCCAGAAGGTCGGGTCCTGCAACGGGTTCTCCAGCGGTTCCGGCGGTTCGGCCTGGTCCGGGCGGGCGCGGGGCTCGGCCGGCATCTCCGCCTCGTACTGGTAGGTGCGCCAGGCGACCAGCCCGATCGCGCCCAGCACGAGGAGCGGCAGCAGCAGCCCGAGGGCCAGCGCCCGGGTGTCCCGGCGCCACCAGGCGTTGCCGAGGAACTCCCACGGGCCGGGGAGTTGGCCCAGGCACTCGCGGCCCACGCACTGCCAGCCGATGAGGTCGACGCCGATCCCGGTCACGGCGATGACCAGGGTGCAGGTCAGGCTGAGGCAGAACAGCCGGATGAGCCAGGCGGTGATGCCGGAGCGGCTGGCCCAACGCTCCCGGTCCGGGTCCGCCGGGATGCCGGCCCGGGCGTGCAGCGCGACGTTCGCCAGCGCGAAGGGCAGCAGCAGCGTCCAGAGCGCGCGTTCGATGTCCCGCCGGGTCCGCGCGCCGGAGGTCAACTTCCCCCAGCTGTACGCCTCGACGCTGATCGGGTCGTCCCGGGCGGCCCGGGTGGAACGGTAGAAACCGGTCACCTGTCCGCCGGCGACCAGCTCCGGTTGGGGGCCGTCACCGCCCGGCCCGGGGTCGAGGCCCAGCAGTTGGTCCGGCGGGGTGTTGGACACCCCGTGCACCCGTAGTTCCAGCACGCGCTCCATCGCGGCCTCCCCAGAGTGAGCATCTCACTACCCAGAGTGCATGCTGATTCGGGGATCCGCATCCCCCCGAGGGGTTGTTTCGGCAGCTCAGGGGTCAGGACACCGGTTTTGTCGGCCGGGCCGGGTTACCCACCGCCACCACGTTCGCCGGCAGGTCCCGGGTCACCACCGCGCCGGCGCCGACCACCGTGTTCTCGCCGATGGTCACGCCGGCGAGCACGATCACGCCGCCGCCGAGCCAGACGTTGTCGCCGATGGTGATCGGCTTCGCCGCCTCCCACTTGGCCCGGCGCGCCTCCGGCTCCACCGGGTGGGTGGCGGTGAGGAGCTGCACGTTCGGTCCGATCTGGACGTCGGCGCCGATGGTGATCCGGGCGACGTCGAGGAAGACCGCGTTGAAGTTGACGAAGGTACGCGGCCCGAGGTGGGTCTGGAAGCCGTAGTCGCAGTGGAACGGCGGGCGGACCCAGGCGTCCTCGCCGAGCGTGCCGAGCAGTTCGCGCAGCGCGGCGAGGCGGCCCTGCGGGTCGTCGGCGTCGCTGCGGTTGAAGCGTTCGGTGAGTCGGGCGGCGCGGTCCAGGTCGGCGACGATCGCGGGGTCGTCGGCGAGGTACAGCTCGCCGGCCAGCATTCGGTCCCTCATGGCGCTCATCGGTGGATCATCCCCGGTCCGGTCGCCCGAGGGGAACCGGTTCGGTCGGATAGGCGACTTCCGATTGCATACCCGGTATGCAATTCTGATAACCCGCATCGATGTGCTTCCTGTCGATGAAACGCTCACCGAGGAGAAAAGGTTGCCCCAGAACCGCCGAAGACTGGCCGCGCTCGGCCTCACCCTGGGCCTGGCGCTCGGCCTGCCCGTGCCCGCCCACGCCACCACGTCGGCGGCCCCGACCGGTACGCCCGCCCCGACCGGGTCGTCGACCCGGCCGGCCACCGTCACCCTGATCACCGGTGACCAGGTCACCGTCGCCGCCGGCGGTCGCGCCGCGGTCCGCCCCGGCGCCGGTCGCGCCAAGCTCCAGTTCGTGGTCCGCCGCGAGCACACCGGCCTCAGCGTGATCCCCCAGGACGCGTTGGCGCTGATCCGTTCCGGCCGGCTCGACCGGCGACTGTTCGACGTCACCGGCCTGATCGCGGCCGGCTACGACGACGCGCACCGCGACACCGTGCCGTTGCTGGTGTCGTACCGGCCGGGGGTGGCCCGGCGGGCGGCGGCCCCGCTCGCCGGCACCCGGGTGATCCGCGACCTGCCGGCGATCGGCGGCGCGGCGCTCACCGCGACCAAGGCCGACACCGGCTCGCTCTGGCGGGCGGTCGCCGCGGACCGCTCCGGCGCCCGGCTCGACGCGGCGGGGGGTGTCGACCGGATCTGGCTGGACGGGCGGCGGCGGCTGACGTTGGACCACAGCGTGCCGCAGATCGGCGCGCCGGCCGCGTGGGCCGCCGGATACACCGGCAAGGGCGTGAAGGTCGCGGTGCTCGACACCGGCGTCGACCTCACCCACCCGGACCTGGCCGGCAAGGTCGCCGAGTCGCGCAACTTCAGCGAGGAGGCCGACCCGGACGACATCGTCGGGCACGGCACCCACGTCGCCTCGATCATCGCCGGCAGCGGCGCCGCCTCCGGCGGGAAGTACCGGGGCGTCGCCCCGGACGCCACACTGCTGTCCGGAAAGGTCTGCGAGCAGTACGGCTGCACCGAGTCGGCGATCCTGGCCGGCATGCAGTGGGCCGCGGCCGAGCAGCACGCCACCGTGATCAACATGAGCCTGGGTGGCTTCGACACCCCGGAGGTCGACCCGCTGGAGCAGGCGGTCGAGTCGCTCACCGCGCAGACCGGCTCGCTCTTCGTGGTCGCCGCCGGAAACGACGGCGCCGACGGCTCGGTCGGCTCGCCGTCCACCGCCGACGCCGCGCTGTCGGTCGGCGCCGTCGACCGCAACGACGAACTGGCCGACTTCTCCAGCCGCGGGCCGCGGGTCGGCGACGGGGCGATCAAGCCGGACATCACCGCGCCCGGCGTGGACATCGTGGCCGCCCGCGCCGCGCACGGCCAGATCGGCGACCCGGTGGGGGACCGGTACGTCTCCCTCTCCGGCACCTCGATGGCGACCCCGCACGTGGCCGGCGCGGTGGCGCTGATCGCCCAGCAGCACCCGGGCTGGAACGCCGGCCGCTACAAGGCCACGCTGATGGCCTCGGCCCGGCCGCACCCCGAGCAGACCGCGTTCCAGCAGGGCGCCGGTCGGGTCGACGTGGCGCACGCGATCACCGAGCAGGTGACAAGCGAACCGTCCTCGGTCTCGTTCGGCGTCGCGGTCTGGCCGCATGCCGACGACAAGCCGATCAGCCGGACCGTCACCTACCGCAACGGCGGCACGACCCCGCTCACGCTGGAGCTGAGCGCCGGGTTCACCGGCCCGGGCGGGCGGTCCGCACCGGCCGGGATGCTCACCCTCAGCGCCTCCCGCCTCACCGTCCCGGCCGGCGGCACCGCCCAGGTCACCGTCGTGGTGGACACCCGGCTCGGCGGCGCCGACGGGTACTGGACCGGCCGGCTGACCGCCCGGTCCGGCGACACCGTCGCGGTCACCCCGCTGGCGGTCAACCGGGAGGTGGAGAGCTACGACCTGACGCTCACCCACCGCAACCGGGCCGGCTCGCTCACCGGTGACTTCTACACCACGCTGATCGGGCTCGACGACGGCGCGACCCGGGACGTGTTCGACGCCGACGGCGAGGCCACGATCCGGGTGCCCAAGGGCCGGTACGGCGTGCAGAGCCTGCTCTTCGTGGACGGCGACGAGGGCTGGTCGGAGATCTCCATGCTCACCCAGCCGGAGCTGGTGGTGACCGGGAACCAGCGGCTCACCCTGGACGCCCGGCGGGCGAAGCCGGTCCGCACCACCGTGCCGCAGCGCGGCGCGGCCCCGCTGCTGATCGACTTCACCGCAGCCTGGAACTTCGGCGACTACTACGCCAGCTTCGGGCTCTGGACCGACCGCTTCGACGGCCTCTACTCGGCCCAGCTCGGTCGCAGCGTCTCGGACCAGGTCTTCGTCGGCTCGCTGGCCAGCCAGTGGACCGAAGCGACCGCGCCGGAGCGCAGCCCGTACTTCTACGGGCTGAGTGACGTGTTCCCCGGCCGGTTCCCGACCGGCTTCGTCCGGCACTACCAGCCGGCCGACCTGGCGCACGTCACCAGCCGCTTCGCGAACGGCTACGCGGGGCTGGAGAACGAGCGGATCGTGTACCCGGAGCCCGACTACAACATGGGCGGCTCGGCGATCGTCGTGCCGGTCCAGGCGCCCGGCCGGCGGATCGAGCACCTGAGCACCACCCGGACCCGCTGGAACTTCGAGCAGGACTTCGGCAAGCGCGACGAGGAAGGCTGGCTGGACACGCAGGCGATCCTGGAGTCCGGGCCGACCCGCTACCAGGCTGGCCGCGCCTACGCCGAGGTCTGGAACAACGCGCCGTACGGCCCGTCCTTCGTGCCGCAGCCGCGCTTCCCCGAGCTGGGCATCACCCGCACCGGGAACGCCGTCCTGGTCGCGCTGCCGACGCACAGCGACGCGTCCGGGCACCCGGGCTACTCGCTCACCGACACCGCACGCACCGCGCTCTACCGCAACGGCAAGCTGGTCGGTGAAGAGGCCAACGCCGGATACGGCGAGTTCGAGGTGCCCCCCGGCGTCGCGAACTACCGGCTGGAGACCGTGACGACGCGCAGCTTCACGGACCTGAGCACCGAGGTCGCGGCGAGCTGGACGTTCCGCTCGAAGCGGGTGCCGGGCGAGCAGCCGGCCCGGTTGCCGGCGATGGCGGTCCGGTTCACCCCGTCGCTCACGGCGGACGGCACCGCGCCGGCCGGCCGCACGTTCACCGTCCCGGTGGCGGTGCAGCGCCAGCCCGGCGCACCGGCCGGCACGGTCGCGGCGCTCACCGTCGACGTCTCCTACGACGGCGGGAAGACGTGGCGGAAGGCGCCGCTGAAGAAGCAGGGCGGCGGGTGGACGGCGACCGTCGTGCACCCGGCCGGCCCCGGCTACGTGTCGCTGCGGGCCTCGGCCCGCGACGACGCCGGCAACACGGTCACCCAGCGGATCATCCAGGCGTACCGCCTGCGGTGAACCGGCCGTCCGGGTCCGTGGCGGTCGCGCCACGGACCCGGACGGGACGGGCTAGTCGTTGGCGTGCAGGGCGGCGTTCAGCTCGATGCCCCGGCCGGTGCGCGGCCTCGCCTCCAGCGCGCCGGTCACCGAGTTGCGCCAGAACAGCAGCCCGTCCACGCCGGACAGCTCGCGGGCCTTGACCACCCGGCCGTCCGGGAGGGTGATCTTGGAGGCCGCGGTGATGTAGCAGCCGGCCTCCACCACGCAGTCGTCGCCGAGCGAGATGCCGACGCCCGCGTTCGCGCCGACCAGGCTCCGCTCGCCGATCCGGACCCGGTCCTTGCCGCCGCCGGACAGCGTGCCCATGATCGAGGCGCCGCCGCCGACGTCGGAGCCGTCACCGACCACCACACCCTGCACGATCCGCCCCTCGACCATCGAGGTGCCCAGCGTGCCGGCGTTGAAGTTGACGAAGCCCTCGTGCATGACAGTGGTGCCGGCGGCCAGGTGCGCGCCGAGCCGGACCCGGTCCGCGTCGGCGATCCGCACCCCGCCCGGCACCACGTAGTCGGTCATCCGGGGGAACTTGTCCACCCCGTACACGACCAGGTGGCGGCCGGCGGCCCGCTCGATCACCCGCAGCTCGTCCACCCGCTCCGGCGGGCACGGCCCGGCCGAGGTCCAGGCCACGTTGGCCAGCTTGCCGAAGACGCCGTCGAGGTTCAGCTCGTTGGGCCGCACCAGGCGGTGGGAGAGCAGGTGCAACCGGAGGTACGCGTCGGCCGCGTCCTTGATCGGATCGTCGAGCGAGCCGATCACCGTGGTCACCTCGACGGTACGCAGACCGGGCAGCGCCCGCTCGCCGACCGCGCCCGGCGGCAGGTCGAGCACGTCGGCCCGGTCCTCCCCGGGCACCAGGGGCAGCTCGCCGAGGCCCAGCTTGCCGGTCGGGTACCAGGTGTCGAGCACCTGGTCGTCGGCGGTGACGGTGGCCAGGCCGATGCCCCAGGCGGATGGTGCGGACGTCACGGTGACACCTCTCTCCTCCGGCGGCGGCGTCCGCCGCTGCTCGCGGCCGCGGGCGCGGAACGTGTCCCTCGCACCCACCGAGGATGACGGTACCGTGCGAGACATGCAGAACCCGTTGACCCCCGAGGTCCTGGCCGATCCGGTGGCACTGACCCGTGCCCTGGTCGACATCGAGTCGGTATCCCTCAACGAGAAGGCGATCACCGACTGCGTCGAGGAGGTGCTGCGCGGCGTACCCCACCTGAGCACCCAACGGCACTCGAACACGCTGATGGCCCGCACCGACCTGGGCCGCCCGCAGCGGGTGGTGCTCGCCGGCCACCTGGACACCGTGCCGCTCAACGGCAACTTCCCGTCGAGCATGCGCGGCGACCTGATGTACGGCTGCGGCACCTCCGACATGAAGTCCGGGGTGGCCTTCGCGCTGCACCTGGCCGTGACGCTGCCCGACCCGCGCTACGACGTCACGTACTTCTTCTACGAGGCCGAGGAGATCGAGTCCCGCTACAACGGCCTCACGCTGGTGTCGCAGAGCCACCCCGAGTGGCTGACGGCCGACTTCGCGGTGCTGTTGGAGCCCACGTACGGGATCGTCGAGGCGGGCTGCCAGGGCACGATGCGGGCCGTCGTCACCACGCACGGCGAGCGGGCCCACGCCGCCCGCTCCTGGCACGGGGTGAACGCCATCCACGGCGCCGGTGAGGTGTTGCGCCGGCTGGGCGCGTACGAGGCGCGTCGGGTGACCATCGAGGGCTGCGACTACCGCGAGGGGCTCAACGCCACGGGGATCCACGGCGGGGTGGCCGGCAACGTCATCCCGGACCGCTGCGACATCGAGATCAACTACCGGTACGCCCCGGACCGGGACCCGGCGCAGGCCGAGGCTCACCTGCGCGAGGTCTTCGCCGGCTTCGAGCTGACGGTCACCGACGCGGCGGCCGGCGCGGCCCCGGGGCTGGACAACCCGGCGGCGCAGGAGTTCCTGGCCGCGGTCGGCGCCGCGCCGATCGGCAAGCTGGGCTGGACCGACGTGGCCCGGTTCGCGGCCATGGGCATTCCGGCGCTCAACTTCGGCCCCGGCGACCCCAACCTGGCGCACCACAAGGACGAGCACGTCGAGCTGACCAAGATCCGGGACGGCGCGGCCACCCTGCACCGCTGGCTCGCGGCCTGACGTACCGAAGATCCGCAGGCCCGCGCCCGGCGTCGCGGGCCTGCGGATGGTCAGACGCGCGTGGTCAGCGGCGCGTCCGCCTGGTCGGTGTCGGCGGCCGGCTCGGAGCGGTGGGCCTCCACCATCCGGGCGCGGCGGCGCTCGGCCACCACGTCGTGGATCCGCCGCTGCATCTGCCGGCGGATCCGGATCATCTCGCTGTTGCTGATCAAACGCTGGCTCCTCCCCCGAAGGCGCGTCCCCCGGGCATACCGGGTATGTGAATAGTAAGACGTACGAGCGAGCGAATTAGTTGCCTTGATCGCAAAGATTTTCTCCGGCTCGCCGGCCTCCGCGCCGCGTCGCCGTCGCTCCACTACGGTGGCCCCATGAGCGACAGCACCGGGAGGCCGGCTGAGCAGGGGCCGCGCGTCGAACGCCACCGGGGAGCGGTCACGCTCCGCAACCGGGCGATCCCGAGCAGCACCGCGGACCAGCGGCTGCTCGACTCCCGGGGGCGCAGCGACTGGAAGACCAAGGACGCCTGGCGGGCGTTGCGGATCCTGTCCGAGTTCGTCGAGGGGTTCGACACGCTCGCCGACCTGCCGCCCGCGGTCAGCGTCTTCGGGTCGGCCCGCAGCAAGCCGGACAGCCCGGAGTGCCGGCTGGCCGAGGAGCTGGGCGGCGCGCTGGCCCGGGCCGGCTACGCGGTGATCACCGGCGGTGGTCCGGGCGTGATGGAGGCCGCCAACCGGGGGGCCGGCGAGGCGGGCGGCCTCTCCGTCGGGCTCGGCATCGAGCTGCCGTTCGAGCAGGGCCTCAACGACTGGGTCGACCTGGCCATCGACTTCCGCTACTTCTTCGCCCGCAAGACCATGTTCGTCAAGTACGCCCAGGCGTTCGTGGTGCTGCCCGGCGGCTTCGGCACCATGGACGAGCTGTTCGAGGCGCTCACCCTGGTACAGACCGGCAAGGTGACCCGGTTCCCGGTCGTGCTGATGGGCGCCGACTACTGGGGCGGCCTGCTCGACTGGCTGCGCGCCACCATGGCGGCGGACGGCAAGATCGGCCCGAGCGACCTCGACCTGATCCGCGTCACCGACGACGTCAACGAGGCGGTCCGGCACATCGTGGAGGCCGAGGCGGTGCTCTCCGCCGAGCAGGAGGCGGTACGCGAGGAGGCGGTCGCCCGGGTGGCCGCCGACCAGCAGGCCGCCGCCGAGGCCGCACCCGAGGGCCCGGCCGGGCCGCGCTGACATGGCCGACGTCTGCGTGTTCTGCGCGTCCTCGCGTACCCTCGACGACCGCTGGCTGGCGCTGGCCACCGAGACCGGCGCGGAGCTGGCCCGGCGCGGGCACACGCTGGTCAGCGGCGGCGGCTGTGTCGGGATGATGGGCGCGGTGGCGGACGGCGCACGGGCGGCCGGTGGTCGCACGCTCGGCGTCATCCCGCAGACCCTGGTCGACCTGGAGGTCGCCGACCTGGCCGCCGACGAGCTGCTGGTCACCGACGGGATGGCCAGCCGCAAGACGCTGATGGTCGACCGGTCCGACGCGTTCGTCACGCTGCCCGGCGGGCTGGGCACGCTCGACGAGCTGTTCGAGGTCTGGACCACCGCCACGCTCGCCCTGCACGCCAAGCCGATGGTGCTGGTCGACGCGGACGGCTTCTACCGGCCGCTGCTCGACTGGCTCGGCACGCTGGCCGAGCGCAACTTCCTCAAGCCGGCCGGCCTCGACCTGCTGATGGTCGCCGACAGCGTGCCCGCCGCCCTCGACCTCATCGACGCCCGCCTCACCTGACCGCCCTCCGGCCCGTGCTGCCCCCCGCCCTGGCCCCTGCCCCCGCCCTTGCCTGACACCCATACCGTTCCACTCACCGGGTCCGGGCCGGGTGGGTGGAACGCCATGGGTGCCTCCGGCCCCGTTTGACACCCGTACCGTTCCACTGATCGCGTCCGGGCCGGGTGGGTAGAACGGTATGGGTGCCTTCTGGGGAGCCTCGGGCCGAGTCTGCTGGCCGTGGGTCCCGGTGGTGACCGGCGCGCGGGGCGTGGCCGTTCCTGCTGACGGGTGAGCTGCGGCGCGCCGGACCGCGTCGGTTTCCGGGTGTCGTACCGGCGTGGTGGGATGTCCGTGATGCAGGCGTACCGGTTGGTGCGCCGGCCCGGCGACGCGGGGGCGGGGGTCACCCACGACGCCGGGGCGGGGCAGGGGGTGGGCCGGTCCGACGGGCCGGCCGTGACGGAGCCGCGATCCGGGGGGTCGGCGGTCGATGCCGCGCACCCTTCGATCGAGGCCGCGCAGCCCGGCCGGCAGCCGACCGGAGACCAGGGCCGCGCCGCGGGCGACCGGCGTCGGGCCGACCCGGTGCAGGCCGAGGCGGTCGCGCACACCGACGGGCCGATGCTCGTCGTGGGCGGTCCCGGCACCGGGAAGACCGCCACCCTGGTCGAGGCGGTCGCCGCCCGGGTGGCCGAGGGCGTCGACCCGGAACGCGTGCTGGTGCTCACGTTCGGTCGGCGCGGCGCCACCGAGCTGCGTCGGCGCATCGAGGCGCGGATCGCCGGCGACGGCCACCGGGCGGTGCGTGAGCCGCTGGTCCGCACGTTCCCGGCGTACGCGTTCGGGCTGCTCCGCCGCGCCGCCGCCGAGCGTGGCGAGCCGTCGCCCCGGCTGCTCACCGGCCCGGAGCAGGATCTGATCATCCGGGAGCTGCTCGACGTGGTCGGCGACGAGCCGGCGGACGACCCGGTCGGCTGGCCGGAGGACCTGCGCCCCGCGTTGCGGACCCGGGCGTTCGCCCAGCAGCTCCGCGACCTGCTGATGCGGGCCGCGGAGCGGGGCGTCGGCCCGGTCGAGCTGGCCCGGCTGGGCGAGAAGCTGGGCCGCGCCGACTGGCCGGCCGCCGCCCGCTTCCTCCGGGAGTACGTCGCCGTCCTCGCGTTGCGCGACGTGAGCAACCGGGGCTCGGTCGCGTACGACCCGGCGGAGCTGGTGCGGGCCGCCACCGGCATGCTGCTCGACGATCCCGACCTGCTCGCCGCCGAACGCCGCCGCCTGGCCCACATCTACGTCGACGAGTTGGCCGACACGGACCCGGCCCAGGTGGACCTGCTCGCGGTGGTGGCCGGTGGCGGCCGGTCCCTGGTCGCCTTCGCCGACCCGGACTCCTCCACGTACTCGTTCCGCGGCGCCGACCCGGCCGTGGTCAGCACGTTCGGTCACCGGTTCCGGACCGCGTCCGGCGCGCCGGCCGCCCAGGTCACGCTGACCACGTCCTACCGGGCCGGGCCGGAGCTGCTGGCGGCGACCGCCCGGCTGGCCCGGCGGCTGCGCGGTCCGGCGGCGCACCGGCGGCTGCGTCCGCTTCCGGACGCGCCGGCCGGGGCGGTCGAGGTGCGTACGTTCCGCTCGGCGACCAGCGAGTCGGCCTGGCTGGCCCACGCGCTGCGCGAGGCACACCTGCTCGACGGCGTGCCCTGGTCCCGGATGGCGGTGCTGGTCCGGTCCACCGGGCGGCAGCTCCCGTCGCTGCGGCGCGCCCTGCACACCGCCGGGGTGCCCACCGTCGTGCACGGCGAGGACCTGCCGCTGCACCTCCAACCGGCGGTGGCCCCGCTGCTGCTCCTGCTCCGCTGCGCGCTCGAACCCGACCGGCTGGACGAGGAGGCGGCGGTGGCGCTGCTGCACTCGCCGCTGGGCGGTGCCGACCCGCTGGCCGAGCGACGACTGCGGCAGGGGATGCGGGCGCTCGCGTTGGCCGGCGGCGACCGCCGCCCCTCCGGTGAGCTGTTGGTGGAGGCGCTGCGCGACCCGGCCGAGCTGGCCGCCGTCGAGCGTCGTTGGGCGGCGCCCGCGCAGGCCGTCGCGCATCTGCTGGCGACCGCCCGGGAGGCCGCCGCCACCCCGGGCGCCACCGCCGAGGACGTGCTCTGGGCGGTGTGGCGGGAGAGCGGGTTGGCCGAGCGCTGGGCCGGGGCGATCACCCAGGGGCGGGAGGCCACCGGCGAGCACGAGACCGCCCGGCGGTGGCGGGCCGAGGCCGCCGACCGTGACCTGGACGCGGTACTGGTGCTCTTCGACGCCGCCGCCCGGTTCACCGACCGGCTGCCGGGGGCGCGCACCGAGGTCTTCCTCGACCACGTGCTCGGGCAGGAGTTGCCGGCGGACACGCTCGCCGCCGCCGCCGACCGGGGCGAGGCGGTCCGCCTGCTCACCGCGCACGCCGCCAAGGGCCTGGAGTGGGATCTCGTCGCCGTCGCCGGGGTCCAGGAGGGCGTCTGGCCCGACCTGCGGCTGCGCGGCAGCCTGCTCGGCTCGGAGCGGCTGGTCGACGTGCTCGCCGGCCGGGCCGACGGGGCGGGGCTGCGGGCCAGTCTGGTCGGGCAGACGTCCGCGTTGCTGGACGAGGAGCGGCGGCTGTTCCACGTCGCGGTCAGCCGGGCCCGGCGTCGGCTGCTGGTCTCCGCGGTCGCCTCGGCGGCGGTCGGTGGCGACGACCACGAGGAGCAGCCCAGCCGCTTCCTGCACGAGCTGGCCGCCGGCGATCCGCCCGCCACCGGCGCCGGCGGCACCGCCCCGCCCGACGGCGGGCCGCCCGATGACGGACCGTCGGGCGGGGGACCGGCACCGGACGGACCGTCGGGCGGGGGACCGGCACCGGACGGACCGTCGGGCGGGGGCCCGGCACCGGACGGGCCGGTGCCGCACGGCGACGACCACCCGTCGGACGCGCCGTCCGGCGCGCTCCCGGTGACGCTGCCGCCGCGCGGGCTCACCCTGTCCGCGTTGGTGGCGGAGCTGCGTACCGCGATCACCGACCCGGCGGCGCCGGTGAGCCGGCGGCGCGCGGCGGCGGGCGAACTGGCCCGGCTGGCCGCCGCCGGGGTGCCCGGCGCGCACCCGGACGACTGGTGGGGGCTGCGCGGTCTCTCCGACGACCGGCCGCTCGTCGACGACGGCGAGCCGGTGCGGGTCACCCCGTCGGCCATGGAGAGCGCGTTGCGGTGCAGCCTGCGCTGGCTGCTGGAACGGCACGGCGGCAGTGGGCCGGCCAGCGCCGCGCAGGGCGTCGGCAACCTGGTGCACGCCGCCGCGATGCTGGCCGAGGACGCGAGCGTCGACCGGGAGACGCTGCTGGAGTACGTTGCCGCCCGGTTCGACGCGATCGAGCTGGCCGCCCGGTGGATGGTCGGCCCGGAGCGGCAGCGCGCCGAGGCGATGGTCGACAAGCTGCTGCGCTGGCTGGCCGGCAACCCGCGCCGGCTGCTCGCCATCGAACACGAGTTCGCGGTCCGCCTCGACGATCCGGCCCGGCCGGTCGAGCTGACCGGCCGCGTCGACCGGCTGGAGGTCGACGCCGAGGGCCGGCTCGTGGTGATCGATCTGAAGACCGGCAAGTCCACCGCGGTCACCGAGCGGGAGGTCGCCGAGCACCCGCAGCTCGGGGCGTACCAGGCGGCCGTGGAGGCGGGTGGGTTCGCCGAGTTCGGCGCGGAGTCCGGCGGGGCCGCGCTGGTCCAGCTCGGCACCGGCGCCCGGGACGCCAAGGAGCAGGCCCAGGCCGCGGCCGGGGAGGGCCCGGAGGCCGGCTGGGCCACCGCGCTGGTCCGCCGGACCGCCGACACGATGGCCGCCGCCACGTTCGCCGCCGTCGCCAACTCCAAGTGCCGGGTCTGCCCGGTACGCACCAGCTGCCCGGTCTCCGGCCAGGGCCGCCAGGTGGTCGAGCCGCCCCCGGAGGATCAGGCGTGACCGCGCGGAGCCGGACGAGGACCGGACGATGACGATCCAGCCGGCGCTGTTCGGCGCCACCGGCACGCCGCCGCCCACGCCCCGGGCGGCCGACGCCGGGCCCCGCTACACGCCCGTCGAGCTGGCCCGGCTGCTCCGGCTGCCGGCGCCCACCCGGGAGCAGGCCGCGATCATCGCGGCGCCGGTGGAGCCGCTGCTGGTGGTCGCCGGCGCCGGCTCGGGCAAGACCGAGACGATGGCCGCCCGGGTGGTCTGGCTGGTTGCCAACGCGTACGTGCGGCCCGAGCACATCCTCGGGCTCACCTTCACCCGCAAGGCGGCCGGCGAGCTGGCGCACCGGGTGCGGACCCGCCTCGACCAGCTCGTCCGTCGGCTGGGGCGGCCCCGGCGGGACCCGCGTGAGGACCCGTTGGCGGGCGAGCCGACCGTCTCCACGTACCACTCGTACGCCGGGCGGATCGTCACCGAGCACGGGTTGCGCGCCGGGTACGAGCCGACCACCCGGCTGCTCACCGAGGCGTCCCGTTGGCAGCTCGTCGACCTGCTGGTGCGCAACTACGACGGCGACATGTCCGAGGTGGACCGGATGCCGTCCACCATCACCGACGCGGTGCTGGCGCTCGCCGGCGAGTTGGACGAGCACCTGGTCGACCCGGACGAGCTGGCCGGCTGGACCGGCCGGTTCTTCGCCGAGGTGCAGTCCCGCCCCGGCCGGGTCTACGCCGACGTGCGCAAGGCGCTCCAGCTCCAGCGGACCCGGCTGAAGCTGCTGCCGCTGGTCCGGGCGTACGCCCGGCGCAAGGACGACTTCGAGGCGATGGACTTCGCCGACCAGCTCGCCCGCGCGGCGCGGGTGGCCCGGGACCACCCGGGTGTCGGCGTGATCGAGCGGGACCGGTTCCGGGTGGTGCTGCTCGACGAGTACCAGGACACCAGCCACGCGCAGGTGGTGCTGCTCAACGCGCTGTTCGGCGGCGGCCACCCGGTCACCGCGGTCGGGGACCCGTGCCAGTCGATCTACGGCTGGCGCGGGGCGAGCGCCGGCACGCTGGACCGGTTCCCCGGTGAGTTCGCCCGCGCCGACGGCACCCCCGCCGAGGTGCTCGGTCTCACCACGAGCTGGCGTAACCGACCGGAGATCCTCGGCGTCGCGAACGCGCTCTCGGTGCCGCTGCGGGCGGCCGGCGCCCGGGTGCCCGAGCTGCACGCCGCGCTCAGCGTCCGCGATCCGATCCCGCACAGGACGCCGGGCGGTCGGGCCGCCGGCACGGTGCACTGCGCGCTGCTGCCGACGTACGCCGACGAGGCCGACTGGATCGCGGACAGCGTGCTGGCGGCGTGGCGGGGCGCGGCCGGGATGCCGGGCGCGTTGCCCGAGCACATTCCGGCGGACCGTCGGCCGACGACGGCGGTGCTGGTGCGGCTGCGCAGCCAGATCCCGGCGATCGAGGCCGCGCTGCGGGCCCGGGGCCTGCCGGTCGACGTGGTCGGGCTGGGCGGCCTGCTGGACACCCCGGAGGTCCGGGACGTGGTCTGCACGCTGCGCGTGCTGGCCGACCCGACCGACGGGGCGGCGCTGCTGCGGCTGCTCACCGGCGCGCGCTGGCGGATCGGCCCGCGCGATCTGGTCGCCCTGCACCGGCGCGCCCGGGCCATCGCCCGCAGCCGGCGCGAGCTGACCGGCGACGACGGGCCGGAGATCACCGTGGACGTGCTGGACGAGGCGACGCTGGTGGAGGCGCTGGCCGACCTCGGGCCGGCGCAGGCGTACTCGGCGGAGGGGTTCGCGCGGCTGCGGTCGTACGGGATGGAGCTGGCGCTGCTGCGGTACCGGCTGGACCAGTCGCTGCCGGAGCTGATCGCGGACATCGAACGGACCATCGGGCTGGACGTGGAGGTGGCGGTCCGGGCCGGCCGGGACGGCGCCGGCGACGCCGGGCTGGCCCGCGCCCACCTGGACGCGCTCGGCGACGTCGCGGCGCGGTTCAGCGGCGAGACGCCCGGCGCCACGCTGGCCGGTTTCCTCGCCTACCTGGCCGCCGCCGAGGACGAGGAGCGTGGGCTGGCCCCGGGCGAGGTCGAGGTGGTGGCCGGCGCCGTGCAGGTGCTCACCGCGCACGCCGCGAAGGGCCTGGAGTGGGACGTGGTGGCGGTGGCCGGGCTGACCCGGGGTGGGTGGCCGGGGCCGGTGCGCAACTCCGACCACTGGCTGGGCGGGCTCGGCGTGCTGCCGTTCCCGCTGCGCGGCGACGCGGACGGGCTGCCCGAGCTGGCCCTGCCGGAGGCGGCGGACCAGCGTGAGGTGGCCCGTGCGTTGGCCGGGTTCACCGACGACTGGCGGGCGCACGACGAGCGGGAGGAGCGCCGGCTGGCGTACGTGGCGGTGACCCGGCCGCGCCGGTTGCTGCTCTGCTCCGGCTACTGGTGGGGGGAGGGGACGAAGCGGTTCCGCGGCCCGTCGCTGTTCCTGCGCGAGGTGTACGACGTCGGCCTGGCCGGGACGGACGGGCACGTGGTCGACGCGTGGGCGCCGGAGCCGGCCGGGGACGCGGTGAACCCGACCACCGAGACGGTGCTGCGGGCGGAGTGGCCGGCCGACCCACTGGGCGGGCGTCGGCCGGCGCTGAACGAGGCGGCGGCGCTGGTCCGTCGCCACCTGGCCGACCCGGAGGCGGCCCGTCGCGAGGCCGCGCTGCTGGCCACCGTCGGGTCGACCGCGGTCGGGGCGACCCCGCCGGACGACGCCGACGCGGAGGTGGAGCGCTGGCGGCGGGAGGCCGACCTGCTGCTCGCCGAGCGGGCGGAGCTGGCCCGCCGGGCCGAGGCGGTCGAGGTCGAGCTGCCCGGCCAGCTCTCGGTGACCCAGCTCGTGGCGTTGCGCCGGGACCCGGAGGCACTGGCCCGTGCGCTGCGTCGTCCGATGCCGAGCGCACCCAGCCCGTACGCGCGGCGGGGCACCGCCTTCCACGCCTGGCTGGAGCAGCGCTTCGGCGCCGACCGGCTGCTGGACGTCGACGAGCTGCCCGGTGCCGCCGACGACGGCGCCGCCCCGGACGGGGCGCTGGCCGAGTTGCAGGAGCGGTTCCTGGCCAGCGAGTGGGCCGACCGGGTGCCGGTGGAGGTCGAGGTGCCGTTCGCCACAGTGATCGCCGGCGTGGTGGTCCGGGGTCGGATGGACGCCGTGTTCGCCCGCCCCGGCGGGCGTTACGACGTGGTGGACTGGAAGACCGGCCGCCAGCCCACCGGCCCGGAGGCCGAGGCGGCGGCGGTGCAGCTCGCGGTCTACCGGCTGGCCTGGGCGGAGTTGGCCGGCGTGCCGGTGGAACGGGTCGGCGCGGCGTTCCACTACGTGCGGGACGCGGTGACCGTCCGCCCGGCGGACCTGCTCGACGTCGAAGGGCTGACCGCGTTGGTGGCCGCCGTGCCGGAAATTTCGACGTGATCTCCCCGCCGGACGAGATCCGTGGTACGTTGGTCTCGTTGCAGTTTTGGTTTCCAGAGACTCTGTGTGCGCCTGGCGGATTGTGGCCCCAGGCGCTCTTTGTTGTGTCCGGAGTTCTCCGGGCGGGGCGACCAGCAGCGACAGGCACGCCACGCAGCCCATGCGTGGTGGGCTCCTCTCCGGCCCGCAACACGTGCGGGCCGACCGTTCCGTCAAGGAGACGAAACACATGGCAATTGGCACCGTCAAGTGGTTCAACGCTGACAAGGGCTTCGGCTTCATCACCCCGGACGACGGCGGCGCCGACGTCTTCGCCCACTTCTCGGCGATCCAGACCTCCGGCTACCGGAGCCTGGACGAGAACCAGCGGGTCGAGTTCGAGGTGACCCAGGGCCAGAAGGGCCCGCAGGCGGAGAACATCCGCCCGCTCTGATCTTCGGATCAACCGGCACCACCACCGCGCCCCGCCGGGCGTGGTGCACGGGCCGGCCCGCCGCGCCGCCCTCCCGTACGCGGGAGCTGGCGCGCCGAGGCGGGCCGGCCCGTCCCTTTCGGTTCGTGCTTGTGATCACCGGCCACGCCGGTGACGCGCCGTCGCCCGGCGCCCTTCCTCGACACGTGCCGCCTCGAGGAAGGCTTTCCGCATGACCACGACCACGACCATGCCCACTTTCGCCGCGACCGGTCTGGCGCCGGCGCTCGTCGCCGAACTGACCGCGCAGGGCATCACCGCGCCGTTCCCGATCCAGTCGGCGACCCTGCCCGACTCGCTCGCCGGCCGGGACGTGCTCGGCCGCGGGCGGACCGGCTCCGGCAAGACGCTCGCGTTCGGGTTGCCGCTGCTGCACCGGACGGCCGGCCGCCGGGCGCGTCCCGGCCGCCCGCTCGCCCTGGTGCTGGTGCCCACCCGGGAACTGGCCGCGCAGGTGACCGCCGCGCTCACCCCGTACGCCGGCGTGCTCGGGCTGCGCTGCGCCACCGTGGTCGGTGGGCTCTCCCTCACCCGCCAGGCGGACGCGCTGCGGGCCGGGGCCGAGGTGCTGGTGGCCACGCCGGGCCGGCTGCACGACCTGATCGACCGCGGGTCCGCCCGGCTGGACCAGGTCGAGATCACCGTGCTCGACGAGGCGGACCAGATGGCCGACATGGGCTTCCTGCCGCAGGTGACGAAGCTGCTGGAGCAGGTCGCTCCGGGCGGGCAGCGGATGCTCTTCTCGGCCACCCTGGACCGCGGCGTGGACCGGCTGGTCCGCCGGTTCCTCTCCGAGCCGGTCACGCACTCCGTGGACCCGGGCACCGCCACGGTCACCGCGATGACGCACCACGTGTTGCACCTGGAGGCGGAGGACAAGCCGGCCGCGCTGGCCCACATTGCCGCGCGGGAGGGCCGCACCATCGTCTTCATCGCCACCAAGCACCGCGCCGACCGGGTGGCCCGCCAACTGCTCGCCAAGGGTGTTCGCGCCGCCGCGCTGCACGGCGGAAAGTCGCAGCCGCAGCGCACCCGGATCCTGGAGCAGTTCCGCACCGGCCAGGTCACCGCGCTGGTGGCCACCGACGTGGCGGCCCGCGGCATCCACGTCGACGGGCTGGACCTGGTGGTCAACGCCGATCCGCCCACGGAGGCGAAGGACTACCTGCACCGGGGTGGCCGGACCGCCCGGGCCGGGGAGTCCGGCACCGTGGTCACGCTCGTCCTGCCGGAGCAGCGTCGGGACGTCGCCCGGCTGATGAGCACCGCCGGGATCAAGGCGCAGACCACCCGGGTACGCGCCGGCGACGCGGAGCTGGGCCGGCTGACCGGGGCGCGCGAGCCCTCCGGTACGCCGGTGACCATCGCCGTCCCGCCGCCGGTCGCCGCGCACCCCGCCCCGGGGACCCGGCCCCGCCGTCGCCCGCGCCGCCGCTGACCGGACGCTCCGTGCGGGGCCGCTGACCGGCCGTCATGCGGTGCCTCGCTGAGTCGGGGATCAGTGAATGTTCAGTCGGGTGGCCGACTGTCCGCTGTCGTCGGGGCGACGATGCTTGGTCCGTGGGCCGGTCGGGGGGCCGGCCGGACACGGGAGGGGCGACCATGGCGGGTGACGCCGGCCCGGGTGACGGGGCCCGGGAGGTGCTGCTGGTGCTCGCGGTGGCGGGCGCCGGTCTGGCGCTCGCCGTGGTGGCCGCGTTCGGCCCCTGGCATCCGGCGGCGGGCGGTCCGCCGGACCGGGGCGCGGCCCGCACCTTCAACCCCGGCTGATCCGTACGGTCAGCCGGGCCTGACGGGGGTCACGCAGGGTGACGTCCGGTGGTGGATGTGCGGCAGAAACGGATATACCTCAGCGGCATAAATATGCCGCTCGGTCATATTGCTCCAGGGGGATGCCTTCTTGGCCGGGCCCTCACCGATCGGTTCTGTCGGCCCCTCAGCACCAGCCGCCGTCATCGCCCGGGGCGCGAGCAGCCGGGCGGGGCCCCGGCACCGGGCCCCGCCCGGCCTCGGGCGTCCGCCCCGGCCTTCGTGCGCCGGGGCCCGGGCCACCGGCCGGCGGACTCAGGGCGCCGGGGCGCGGTCCGCCAGCAGGTCGGCCAGCGTGGTGCGGTCCACCACCAGCGCGATCGCGCCGTCCACCGCCAGCCAGACGTCCCGCAGCCCGGTGGCCACCCCGTGGTAGCCGGCCCGGTCCGCGGGCATGCCCCGGACGCTGGTGAGCGCGCCGCCGACCGCACGCAGCACGTCACCGACGCTGATCTCGGCCGGGGGCCTGCTCAGCGCGTACCCGCCCTCGGTGCCGCGGTGGCTGTGCAGCAGTCCGGCCCGCCGCAGGTCGAGCAGGATGCCCTGGAGGAAGCTGAGCGGGATGTCCTGGCGTTCGGCCAGGCTCGCGGCCTTGACCAGCTCGCCGCCGGGATCCCCGTCGCCGGTGGATCCGGCGTCGGCGACGGCGAGCATGGCCCGGAGCGCGTAGTCGGCGCGCGCGGAGATGTACACGAGGTCAGTTGCCGGCCTGGTCCAGCACGCCCCAGCGGCGGCGGATCGCCTTGTCGGCCGCGCCGAACGCGGTGTCCACCAGCAGGCCGACCACCAGGATCACGATCATGATGGCCATCAGCCGGGGCGCCTCGCTCAGCTCGCGGGCGTAGGTGAGCTGAGCGCCGATCGAGGTGCGGGTGGCGATGACCACCAGCAGCTCACCGGCCATCAGACTGCGCCAGGCGAACGCCCAGCCCTGCTTGAGCCCGGCCACGATGGCGGGCAGCGCGGCCGGCGCGATCACGTACCGGTAGAGGTTGAGCCCGCGGGCGCCGAGGTTGCGGCCGGCGCGGACCAGCAGCGGCGGCACGTAGTCCACGCCGTGGATGACGCCGTTGGCGACCGACGGCGCGGCGCCGAGCACCACCACGAAGAAGATGGCCTGCTCGCTGAGCTGGAACAGCAGGATGGCCAGCGGGAACCAGGCGATCGACGGCATGGTCTGCAACGCGGTGATCATCGAGCCGAGCGCGGCGCGGAGCACCTTGACCCGGGCCACGCCCAGGCCGAGCAGCAGACCCACCGCGACCGCGGCGGCGAACCCGACCGCCGCCCGGCGGGCGGTGGTGGCCAGGCCCTCCCAGAGCGCGGAGCTGACCAGGTAGTGGCCGAGATCGCCGAAGACCACCATCGGGCCGGGCAGCGCCCAGGGCTCCTTCCACCCGCTCCAGACCACGGCCTGCCAGAGGGCGATGGCCATCGCGAGCGCGGCGAACTTGGGCCAGGTGGCGGACCAGAGCCGGCGCAGCCGGGACGGGCCCTTCTCCTGGCCGGCGATCTCCAGCGCGTCGAGACCGGAGATCTCCGCGTCGGTACGCGCCGACCCGGTGAGGGTGTCACTGGCCATGCCGGCCCACCTCCTTGCGCAGCCGGTCGGTGACCTCGGCGGCGATGGCCGAGACCTCCGGCGAGTCGATCCGCCGGGGTCGCGGCACGTCGACCCGGGTGGAGTAGATGATCCGGCCGGGCCGGCTGGAGAGCAGCACGATCCGGTCGGCGAGCCGGGCCGCCTCGCGCACGTTGTGCGTGACGAACAGGACGGTGAGCTTGCGCTCGCCCCAGATCCGCTCCAACTCGTCGTGCAGGATGTCCCGCGTCATCGCGTCGAGCGCGCCGAACGGCTCGTCCATCAGCAGCACCGGGGTGTCCAGCGCGAGCGTGCGGGCCAACGCGACCCGCTGCCGCATGCCGCCGGAGAGCTGGTGCGGGCGCTTACGGCCGAAGTCGGACAGGTGGACCGTACGCAGCAGCTCGGCCACCCGCTCCCGACGTTGGTCGCGGGGGAGCCCGCGCAGCTTCAGCGGCACCTCGACGTTGCCCTCGACGGTCGACCACGGGAACAGCGCCGGCTCCTGGAACATCAGGCCCGGGTTGACGCCCTCGCCCAGCTCGATCGTGCCGCCGCTGACCCGGTCCAGGCCGGCGACCAGGTTCAGCAGCGTGCTCTTGCCGCAGCCGGACGCGCCGACCAGGCAGACGAACTCGCCCGGGGCGACGTCCAGCGACACCCCGTCCAGCGCCAGGACGGCCTGCTCGCCCTGGCCGTACACCTTGGTCACGCCGCGCAGCGCGACCGAGCCGGTCGCGCTGCGCGGGGTCGTCGTGGTCGACGTCACGGCTGGGTGACCTCGGGCTTGCCCTCGGCCTTCAGCACCTCGTTGAGGTACTTCAGGTCGTAGAGGCCGTTCAGGTCGACCGGCTGGGTCAGCCCGACCGCGACGGCGTGGTCCAGGCCCGCCTTCAGCGAGGACGCGATCGGGTCGTTGGTGAACTCCAACGTCGACCAGGCCTGCTTGATCAGCTTGATGTCCAGCGGCTTACCGGTGATCTTGCCGATGTGCTCGGAGACGGCCTGCTGCGCCTCGTCCGGCTTGGTGTTGACGAACTCGTTCGCCGCGACCTGACCCTCGACCAGCTTCTTCACCACGTCCGGGTGCGCCTTGAGGAACTTGGTGCTGACCAGCAGGTTGGTGATGACGAACTTCTTGTCCGGCCAGAGGTCGCGCTCGTCGACGAGCACCTTGCCGCCGGCGTTGACCAGCCGGGACACGAACGGCTCCGGCACCCAGGCGCCGTCGATGGCGCCGCTGCCGAACGTCTCGACGGTCTGCGCGTTCTCCTGGGGGACGACCTTGACGTCGCCGCCGCCCTCCTTGGTGGTCGCCAGGCCCTTCTCCTTGAGCCAGTAGCGCAGCGCGACGTCCTGGGTGTTGCCGAGCTGCGGCGTGGCGATCTTCTTGCCACGGAGCTGCTCCGCCGAGGTGATGCCGGGCTTGACCACGAGCGCGACGCCGCCGGACGCGGCGCCGGAGACCACCCGGACCGCCTCGCCCTTCGACTTGGAGAAGGCGTTCACGGTCGGGTTCGGACCGATGTACGTAGCGTCCAGCGCGCCGGAGAAGACCGCCTCGATGGCCGCCGGGCCGGCGTTGAAGGTCTTCGTCTCCAGCGTCACGTCGCCGCCGAGCTTCTCCTTGAAGATCCCCTTCTCCACGCCCACCACGGCGGGCGCGTGGGTGAGGTTGGGGAAGTAGCCCAGGCGCAGCGTCACCGGGCCGGAGTCACCGGCGGCGTCGCTGTCGTCGCCGCAGGCGGCGGTGGTGCCGAGCGTGGCCGCGCCGACCACGGCCAGGGTGGCCAGCGTGACCAGGCGGCGCAGGGGGAGCCGTCTCATCGAAAGTCCAATCCGCAGTATTCCTATTTAGTTGGTAGGAAGACTGGGGCAGGGTGCCGGGCGGCGTCAAGACCCGTCCCGCATCTGTCCACCGTTCGGCCACGGCACACCGCCGGTGTGGCCGGTACGGAGGCGCTAGTGTCGATCTCGTGCCGACCAGGAGAGTGAAGATCCCAGCGACGAGATACCCGGTCGAGCGGTTCGCCCTCGACAACGGCCTGCGAGTGGTGCTCACTCCCGACCGCAGCGCCCCGGTGATCGGGGTGGCGGTGGTCTACGACGTCGGCATCCGATCCGAGCCGGAGGGCCGCACCGGCTTCGCCCACCTCTTCGAGCACCTCATGTTCCAGGGCTCGGAGAACCTGGAGAAACTGGCCCACTTCCGGCACGTGCAGGGCGCCGGCGGCACGTTCAACGGCTCCACCCACTTCGACTACACCGACTACTTCGAGACGCTGCCGAGCAACGCGCTGGAGCGGGCGCTGTTCCTGGAGGCGGACCGGATGCGCGGCCCCCGGCTGACCGAGGAGAACCTGCGCAACCAGGTGGACGTGGTCAAGGAGGAGATCCGGGTCAACGTGCTCAACCGGCCGTACGGCGGGTTTCCCTGGCTGACGCTACCCCCGGTGATGTTCGACACGTTCCCGAACGCGCACGACGGCTACGGCTCCTTCGACGACCTGGAGTCCGCGACGGTGGCCGACGCCGCCGACTTCTTCCGGCACTACTACGCCAGCGGCAACGCGGTGCTGGCGGTCAGCGGCGACATCGACGTGGCCGAGGCGACCGCGCTTATCGAACGGCACTTCGGCGACGTGCCCGCCCGCCCGGCGCCGGAGCGGCCCGACTTCGCCGAGCCGGACCTGACCACCGAGCGGCGCAGCACCTACACCGACGCGCTGGCCCCGCTCCCGGCGGTGGCGAGCGCCTGGCGGGTGCCCGACCCGATCACCGACTTCGCCGGCTACCTGCCCTTCGTGGTGCTCGCCGAGGTGCTCACCGACGGCGACGCGTCCCGGCTGGTCGAGCGGCTGGTGCAGCGCGACCGCTCGGTCACCGGCCTGGGCGGCTACCTCAGCTTCATGGGCGACCCGTTCGACGTGCGCGACCCCACCGCGCTGCTGCTCGAGGCCCACCTGCCGCCCGGCGGCGACGTGGACAAGGTGCTGCGCACCATCGACGAGGAGCTGGACCGGCTGGCCACCGACGGGCTGACCGACGGGGAGCTGGCGCGTACCCAGGCCCGAATGGCCACCCACCTGCTGCGCGACACCGACGCGGTGCTCGGCCGCGCCCTGCGGATGGCGGTGCTGGAGCAGCAACGCGGCGAACCGGGGCTGCTCAACGAACTGCCCCGACTGGTCGGCGCGGTCACCGAGGAGCAGCTCCGCGCCGCCGCCGCCACGCTGCGGCCCGAGCGCCGCGCATCCGTCGAGGTCGTGGCCGGAGGTGCCCAATGACCACCACCACCGTCCGCCCGCTGCCGGCGCTCGGCCCGAACCGGCGGCTCACCGTGCCGAAGCAGGCGGAACGCACGCTCGGCAACGGCCTCACCGTGATCGCGGTACGCCGGCCCGCCGTACCCCTGGTCGAGCTGCGGCTCTGGATGCCGTTCGGGCGGGCCCACCTGGCCCGTGGCGCGATGCTGGCGCAGACCATGCTGGCCGGCACCGAGGCGCACAGCGCCACCGAGATCGCCGCCGAGCTCCAGAAGGTCGGCGGCGGCCTCTCCGCCGGCGTCGACCCGGACCGGCTGATGCTCTCCGGCGCCGGCCTGGTGACCGGGCTGGACCGGATGCTGGAGCTGCTCGCCGAGGTGCTCACCGGCGCCAGCTACCCGGCCGACTGGGTGGCCACCGAGCGGGACCGTCTCGTCGACCGGATCCAGGTCGCCCAGAGCCAGCCGTCCCACCTGGCCCGGACCGCGCTGCTCACCCGCGTCTACGGCCGCCACCCGTACGCGACGCAGACGCCCGAGCCCGATCAGGTCCGGGCGGTCCGCCCGGCCGCGCTGCGTCGGCTGCACGCCGAGCGGGTGCACCCGGCCGGGGCGGTGCTGGTGCTGGTCGGCGACGTGCAGCCGGCGCGGGCGCTGGACGCGGCCGAGGCCGCGCTCGCCGGCTGGCGGGGCGACGGTCACGTCGCCGAGCTGCCGCCCGCGCCGCCGCTGGAGCCCGGCCCGCTGCTGCTCGTCGACCGGCCCGGCTCGGTGCAGTCCTCGCTGCGCCTCGCGCTGCCGGCGGTGCCCCGCACCCACCCCGACCACGCCGCGTTGCAACTGGCCAACCTGCTCTTCGGCGGCTACTTCTCGTCCCGCTGGGTGGAGAACATCCGGGAGGACAAGGGCTACACGTACGGGCCGCACTCCGTGGTCGAGCACTCGGTGGCCGGGTCGGTGCTGGTCGCCGGCGCCGAGGTGGCCACCGAGGTGACCGCGCCCGCGTTGCTGGAGACCAGCTACGAGCTGGGCCGGCTGGCCACCGTGCCGCCGAAGCCGGACGAGCTGGAGCAGGCCCGCCAGTACGCGCTCGGCACGCTCCAGCTCGGCATGTCCACCCAGGCCGGCCTGGCGTCGCTGACCAGCGCGTACGCCGGCAACGGGCTGCGGCTGGACTACCTCGCCGAGCACGCCGCCCGGCTGGCCGCCGCGACCGTGGACGACATCGCCGAGGTGGCGGCCCGGTACCTCGCCCCGGCGAAGGCGGTCACCGTGGTGCTCGGCGACGCGGCCCGGGTGGCCGACTCGCTCGCCGCGCTCGTCCCCGTGCGCACGGAGGGCGCATCCACGTGAGCGGCGAGTCGGCGCCGCCGCTGGCCCGGTCCACGGTGGACCGGGCCGCGCACCGGCGTACCGACCCGGCCTGGCTGGCCGAGGCGTGGGAGCAGGCCCGGGTGCTGGTGCTGGACTCGACCGACGAGGGCCGCGCCCTGGTCCGGGGCGAGGCGGCCCCGCCGGAGCTGGTTCTGGTCGGCGCCGGTGAGCTGCCCGAGGTGCCCCGCTCGGTGCCGATGTTCCTCGGCGTGGAGCCGGACGGGGTGCCGGTGTTCGCGGTGGACAGCCCGCTGCCCGCGCTGCCCGGCACCCGCCGGGCGCACCTGCGTGAGGTCGGCCACCTGATGACCGACCGGGACGCGGGCCTCTTCACCACCGCGTTGGCGCTGCTCAACTGGCACCTGCGGCACGGCTACTCGGCGTCCACCGGGCAGCCGACGCAGGTCGACGAGGCCGGCTGGTCCCGGGTCGACCCGGGTGGCCACCGGACCTGGCCGCGTACCGACCCGGCCATGATCGTGCTGGTGCACGACGGGGTGGACGGCCCGGAGGGCCGCTGTCTGCTGGGCAACAACGCCGCCTGGCCGAGCACCCCGGGTCGGCGCCGCTACTCCTGCCTGGCCGGTTACGTCGAGCCCGGCGAGTCGGCCGAGGCCGCCGTGCTGCGCGAGGTCCGCGAGGAGGCCGGCGTCGGGGTCGGGGAGATCGCGTACGTGTCCAGCCAGGCCTGGCCGTTCCCCGGCTCGCTGATGCTCGGCTTCCTGGCCCGGGCCGACGCCGACGAGCCGATCCGGGTCGACCCGACCGAGATCGCGGACGCGCGGTGGTTCAACCGCCGGGAGATCGGCGCCGCGCTGGCCGGCGAGTCGGTCCGGGTGGACGGCGGGGACCGCCTGCTGCTGCCCCCGCCGTCGTCGATCGCGCTGTTCCTGGTGCACCGCTGGCTCGACGGCCACTGCTGACCGGGGCGGCCGGCCCGGACGCTGCCCCGCCGCGGCGAGCCGCCAACCCCGAGCCGGTGCGTTGAGAAGGGGCCCCGCCTATGCCGTAGGCGTTAAGCGGGGGCCCCTCCTTACGCGGTCCCGGCCCGGGACCGTCGTTGCCGCGGCGGTCCGGGGCCGGGAACACGGGCCGTCGTGGCCGGGTGAGGCGTGGAGCACGGCGGGGGAGCCGGTCCGGCCACGACGGACGTCAGCGGACGGTCATCCGCCGTCCCATCGGTAGGGGCGGCCGGGGGTGGGCTCCTCGATGGGCAGCACCTTGACCCGGTGCCGGCCGGCGCGGACCGCCCCGACGGCGGACAGGGCGCGGGCGAGCAGGAGGGCGGCGTCCCGGTTCTCGGCGTGCACGACCTGACGACGTGGTTCCGGCGCACGGGTCTCGTCCCGCAGCCGTCCCCCGCCGGCCCAGGCGGCGGCGATGTCGGCGTCGCCGGCGTTGCGGATCTCGGTGCGGACGATCAGGAACCGCATGGTGTCCCCCGGAAGTGGACGGATACGCGGTGGAACTTCCACGTCACTCAAGCGACATCGTACGCCGGCAGGTCGTCCCAGCAAGTGAAACGAGAGGGCTCGACCGTTCGGATGATGGCAGGTCAGGACGGTTGTCCGGGGTGGACGTGCGAGGGGCCGCCGGCGTGACGCCGACGGCCCCCGGGCCCTCGCCGGATCAGTTCAGGTCGAACTGGCCGTTCTTCGCGCCGGCGATGAAGCCGAGCCAGCCGGCCCGGTTGAACAGCAGCACCGGCCCGCTCGGGTCCTTGCTGTCCCGCAACGCCATGGTCGCCGGCCCGGTGCCGAGCGGCGCGACCTCCACGCAGTTCGAGGTCTGGCTGCGGGTGCTCTTGCGCCAGGCGGCGCCGGCGAGGGAGGTCGTGCTGGTGTGGATCTGGTTCATGGTGTCCTGCTCCTGGTGAGGTGCTCCGATGGGGACGAGCGACGCCGACGTCGGCGCGGGGATCACCGTTCCGACGTGAGGCGCCCCGAGTCACGACGGCGCTGGGTCGGCGCCGTTGCCGGCCCGTACGCCGCGGTGGACTCGACTGCCGTGCCGGTCGGCCGTCCGGTCGCCTCGGTCAGCCAGGAGCGGGTGTCCGATGCGGAGAGCGCCGACTTGCATAGCCACTCGAACACCACTTTATAGCGATTTAGGGTGTTCACCTCGGTCGACATGACGTCGGTGAAGCCACTTTCGATGGCCAGCGTCTCCGGATCGAGCGGGTCGGCGAACCGGTAGAGCGAGAACGCGGTCGGCGGGACGTACCAGTCGCCGACCCGGGTGTCCCGGAGCAGCAGGCGCAGCTCCACGTTCGGCATGTCGGCCAGCTCGCACAGGTGGACGAGCTGGTCCCGCAGCACGTCCGGCGGCCCGGCGCGCCGGTCCAGCGCGGCCTCCTCCAGCACGGCGGTGTACCGGGGCACGTGGACCAGCAACGACTGGCGGGCCTGCCGGGCGCCCACCTCGGCCTCCGGATTCTCCGACTCCGGGTCGCCCGCCTCCTCGGCCACCCGGGCCGCGGACAGGATCCGGTGCCGGGCGTAGCCGGGGGTCTGCAACAGCCCCGGCACCAGCACCGGGTTGTACTCGGAGATCTCCGCGCAGCCCGCCTCCAGCTCGGCGAAGGCGCGCTGCTGCTGGGTCATCACCGGGAAGTTGCGCAGCCAGCCGCGCATGTCGCCGGCCTCGTGGGCGATCCCGGTCAGCTCCGCGCGCAGCCCGGCGGCGACGCCGTAGAGCGTGAGCAGCGCGTCCACGTCGTCCGGGTCGGGCCGGCTGCGGCCGTTCTCCAGGCGGGACAGTTTGGAGGCGGAGGCCCAGCCGATCCCCTCGATGACCTGGTCACCGGTGAGACCGGCCTGTTCGCGGAGCCGGCGCAGCTCGATGCCGAGGCGGCGACGGCGTAGAAACGGGCCTGGTGCGGCAGGAGGCACGGCGTCCTCTTTCCCGTCGACCGTCGCGAGACGCGACGGTAACTGTATGGAATTCGCCCCCCACGGTCAGTATGGACGGCGCGACCGGTGTCGGCAGGTCCGGCGAGGGCGTGTCACGAGAGACAAAAAGAGGACTGTGGAGAGCGCCTTCGCCGGCGCCCGCCCCGACGCGCCCACGGGCGCACCTGCCGGAGGGAAACCGATGCGCACCGTCCTGCGCCGCCCCGACTTCCGCCTGCTCTTCGCCGCGATGGTGGCGAGCCTGGCGGCGGAGTCGATCCTGCTGCTCGCGCTCGCCGTCTGGGTGAAGGACCTGACCGGCTCGGACAGCATGGCCGGAGCCACCATCTTCGCCGTGATCGCGCCGATGGCGCTCGCCCCGCTGGTCGGCTGGGTGGTCGACAGCTACCGCCGCCGGCCCTTCTTCATCGCCGCCAACCTGCTCGCCGCCGTGCTCCTCGGCCCGCTGCTCACCGTGCGCGACCGCGGGGACGTCTGGGTGATCTACCTGGTCGCGGCACTCTACGGCCTCTCCTCGATCACGCTGACCGCCGTGCTCAACGGGCTGATCCGGCACCTGGTGCCGGCCGACCTGCTGGCCGACGCGAACGGGGCCCTGCAGACCGTCCGGCAGGGGCTGCGGCTGGTCGGGCCGCTCGCCGGGGCCGGCATCTACGCCGCCGTCGGTGGCTGGCTGCTGGTGCTCCTGGCCATGGCCGGTTTCCTGGTGGCCGCCGCCGTGGTCGGGCTGCTCCGGGCGGAGGAGAGCACACCGACCGGGCCCGGGAGCCGCTGGCCGGCCGGACTGGGCGCCGGGCTGCGTCACCTGGCCCGGGAGGCGGCGCTGCGCCGGGCCCTGGTCGGCTACGGCGTCGCCTCGCTGGTGATGGGCTTCACCGAGTCGCTGATCTTCGCGTACGTCGACCTGGGCCTACACCGCGACGCGGCGTTCGTCGGTGTGCTGTTCATGGTGCAGGGGGTGGGCGGTCTGGTCGGCGGGCTGCTCTCCGCCGCCGTGGTCCGCCGGCTCGGTGAGCTGGGCGCGCTGGCCACCGGCGTGACGTTCTTCGGCCCGGCCGCGCTGGCGCTGGCGTACCCCCGGCTCTGGCTCGGGGTGGTGGCGTTGCTGCTGGCCGGCGTCTCGCTGCCGCTGACCATGGTGGGGTTGTACACGCTGGTCCAACGACGGACCCCGCCGGGGCTGCTGGGCCGGGTCACCGCCGCGTCCCGGGCGCTGGTCAGCGGGCCGCAGGCGGTCTCCATCGGCACCGGCGCGCTGCTCGTCGGCGTCTTCGACTACCGGCTGTTGTTCGTGCTGGTCGGGACCGTCACCACGGGCGGCGGACTCTACCTCTGGCGGGGTCGTCGCCTCACCCTGCCGGGGACGGCCGACCCGGCCCGTCTCCCGACGCCCCGTCGGCCGCTCGACGACGAGCTGCTCGCCGCCAGCCGCCGGCGCCGGACGCCGTGACCGGCGCCGGTCGGCCGCACCCGGAATCCGGGCACGGCCGACCGGGGCGGGTGCGGGCAGGTCAGCCGGGCAGGGCGGCGAGATGCTGCTTGACCTGGTTGATCGAGGGGTTGGTCAGGGCGCTGCCGTCGGCGAAGCGCAGCGTCGGCACGGTCTGGTTGCCGCCGTTGACGCCCATCACGAACTCCGCCGCCGTCGGGTTCTGCTCGATGTCGACCACCTCGTACGCGATGCCCTCCCGGTCGAGCTGCGACTTCAGCCGGTGGCAGTAGCCGCACCACGTGGTGGAATACATCGTCAACATGGTCTGGTCCTCCAAGAGTGGGCCCGCGCCCGGTCCGATCAGGCCAGGCTAATCGCTGCAACGTCGGACGGGGCTGGGATGATTCCCTGTCGTGGGGGTTCACTCAGCGGCGGAACGGGTGCTGGCCGGGCTCGATCCGGAGCAACGGTCGGCGGTGACCGCCCCGGCCGGCCCGGTCTGCATCCTGGCCGGCGCCGGCACCGGCAAGACCCGGGCGGTGACGTCGCGGATCGCCTACCGGGCGCTGTCCGGCGACATCTCCGCCCGGCACGTGCTGGCGGTCACGTTCACCGCCCGCGCGGCGGCCGAGATGCGCAACCGTCTCACGGTGATCGGGGTGGGCGGTGTCCAGGCGCGCACGTTCCACGCGGCGGCGCTGCGCCAGGTCCGCTACTTCGCGCCCCGGCTGCTGGCCGGGCGGGCCATGCCGGAGCTGCTGGACAGCAAGGTGCGGGTGGTCACGCTGGCCGCCGCCAAGCTGGGCCTGCGCACCGACCGGGCCGCCGCGCGGGACCTCGCCGCCGAGATCGAGTGGGCCAAGTCCTCCCTGGTCGAGCCGGACGAATACGTCGTCGCGGCGGCCAAGGCGCGGCGCGAGACGCCGTACGAGCCGGCGCGGGTGGCGGAGGTGTTCGTCGCGTACGAGCGGCTCAAGCGGGGCAACGGGGTGATCGACTTCGAGGACATGCTGCGCGCCGCGGTCTGGGGGATCGAGGAGCACCCGGACGTGGCCGAGCAGGTGCGCAGCCAGTACCGCCACTTCGTGGTCGACGAGTACCAGGACGTCAACCCGCTCCAGCAGCGGCTGCTGGACGTCTGGCTCGGCGGGCGCGACGACCTCACCGTGGTCGGCGACGCCAGCCAGACGATCTACTCGTTCACCGGCGCGACCTCGTCGTACCTGGTCGACTTCCCCCGCCACCACCGTGGCGCGACGGTGGTGCGACTGGTCCGCGACTACCGCTCCACCCCGCAGGTGGTGGGCCTGGCCAACGCGGTGATCTCGCAGGCCCGGGGCGCCGAGGCGCGGCTGCGGCTGGAGCTGCACGGCCAGCGCCGGCCCGGCCCCGAGCCGGAACTGCGGATCTTCACCGACGAGCCGGCCGAGGCCACCGCCGTCGCGGCCCGCTGCCGGGCGCTGGTGGCCGGCGGCACCCCGGCCCGCGAGATCGCGGTGCTGTTCCGCACCAACGCGCAGTCCGAGGCGTACGAGAAGGCGCTCTCCGAGGCCGAGGTGCCGTACGTGCTCCAGGGCGCGGAGCGGTTCTTCGAGCGGCCCGAGGTGCGCCAGGCGATGATCGCGCTGCGCGCCGCCACCCGGTCCATCCCCGGGGAGACGCCGCTGCCGGCCGCCGTGGTGGAAGGGCTCGCCGCGGTCGGCTGGGCACCCGACGCGCCGCCGGCCGGCGGCGCCGCCCGCGAGCGCTGGGAGGCGCTCGCCGCGCTGCTCCAGCTCGCCGAGGAGTACGCGGCCACGCCCGAGGTGCTGCCGATCGGGGAGGCCGCCACGGTCGAACGTCAGGTGACGCTGGCCGACTTCACCGAGGAACTGGCCCGGCGGGCCGCCCAGCAGCACGTGCCCACCGTGGACGGCGTGACGCTGGCCTCGCTGCACTCGGCGAAGGGCCTGGAGTGGGACGCCGTGTTCCTGGTCGGGCTGGCCGAGGGCACGCTGCCCACCACGTACGCGAAGACGCCCGAGCAGGTCGAGGAGGAGCGGCGGCTGCTCTACGTGGGCATCACCCGGGCCCGGGAGTGGCTCTGGCTGTCGTACGCGGCGGCGCGCTCGCCCGGCGGCCGGGCCCGGCGGCCGTCCCGCTTCCTGCCGCAGCTCGACCGCTCGGGCGGCGGTGAGCGGGCCGGCGCCGGCAGCCCGGCGCGGCGGGCCGAGCGGCGACGACCGCAGGTGGTCTCCTGCCGGATCTGCGGCGCCACGCTGCTCGCCGGCGCGGACCGCAAGCTGGGCCGCTGCCCGACCTGCCCGTCGGACCTGGACGAGGAGCTGTACGAGCGGCTGCGCGACTGGCGGCAGCGGGTGGCCGGCGTGCAGCGGGTGCCGGCCTACGTGGTCTTCACCGACGCCACGCTCACCGCGCTGGCGGAGCGGAAGCCGGGACGCACCGAGGAGCTGGTCGCGATCGCCGGCATCGGGCCCCGGAAGGTGGGGCTGTACGGCGACCCGGTGCTGGCCCTGGTGGCCGGCGCCACGGTGGACGACGTTCTGCCCGCAGAAAACTTTGGAAATCAGTCCGTAAATCGTTTGCCCTCCCCCGAGGGCGAGGAATAGCCTCAGGACACACCACGCGAGCGGCGCCGTTCTGGCTGCTCACGGGGGATGAGTCCATGGTCGGCACGAGGAAAGTCAGGGAGGTGGCACCAATGGAGATTTACACCTACGAGCGTCCGGCGGCGATGCCAGCTGCCTGCGCTCCGCTGTCGGCTGTCCGGGTGGCCCTTGCCGCTCGACCGTCGGCTCCGCAGGTGCACCAGGCCCAGGTTCAGGCCGAGCTGAACCTGACCGTCGCACCGCTGCGCGGAGTCGAGGGGACCAGTGGCTTCACGGGCATGGGCGTCGATGGCGGCAAGAAGCGCACCGATGTCCGCGGCGTTCCACCTCGAGGTAGACCGGTCTGATCCATCAGACCACCGGCTCACCTCGAGGCCGCGGAACCCGCTACCGGGATCCGCGGCCTCAGTTTTTTGCCCCGCCGAAGTACCGAATGCGATCCACGAGATCGAAGTGAGAGAGAGGTGACCGGAGGATGAGTCTGGCGTTGGCCCCACTCGACGTGAGCGTCGAGGTGGAGGCGAACCTGCCCTGCCGGAAGTTCGACCCCGACCTGTGGTTCTCCGACCAGCCCGCCGAACTCGAACTGGCCAAGTCGCTCTGCGGGGACTGCCCGCTGCGCGTCGAGTGCCTGGCCGGGGCGGTCGAGCGGGCCGAGCCCTGGGGCGTCTGGGGCGGCGAGATCTTCGAGCGTGGCGCGGTCGTCCCGCGCAAGCGGCCCCGTGGCCGTCCGCGTAAGGAGGACCTCGCCCGCGACGCCCAGCTCCGGGTCGAGGCGGAGGCGCGACTGGCGGCCAGCGGGCTGTCCGAGTCGCGTAGCGCCGTCCGGCTGGCAGCCTGACACACCTACGTTCCGAAGCCGACCGACGCCGGTGTCCCTCCACCGGCCGAACGAGAGAGAGAAACCAGTGCTGCACCTGCCGAACGGAACCGAGATGCAACTACTCCACGAAGCGTTGTCCAGGGCTCGAATGCGCCGGCCTCAGGCCGGTCGCACCACCACGAGCACTGAGGCAACCCGTTCCGCCCGTACCGTCGCCATGCGGAGTCGCGGCCAGTCGGCTCGCGACCTGGGCGTTCTCTAGATCGAACAACTGAGGAAGGGGCGGTGACCCGATGGTCACCGCCCCTTCGACGTGCCCGTGTCGTCAGGCCACCGCCGCGAAGCCGGGCAGCCAGCGTTCCAGGATGGCCCGGTAGGACGCCTTCGCCTCCAACTGGCAGAGCACCCCGATCGACCCCAGTGTCACCCGATGGATCATCAGGTACGACGGCGGCAGGTTGAGCTGCCGGCTGAGCTGGTACGCGGGGGAGCGGGGGCTGGCCAGCCGGCCCGCCTCTCCCCGCAGCCAGGCCCGGGTGAAGCGGAACTCGTCGGCGGCGATCGGCTCCAGCATCGGGCGGAGGAAGTCGAGCACCCCCTGGGCGTCGATCGGCTCGGTCCGGCTGACGAAGCCCTCGTCGCGCAGCCCGTCCACCACCCCGGCGGCGTCCCCGCGCAGCGCCAGCGCGGCGATCCGGCCGATCGGCTCGGGCGTGCCCTCCGGCATCCGGGCCACCGCGCCGAAGTCGATCACGCCGAGCCGGCCGTCGGGCAGCAGCCGGAAGTTGCCCGGGTGCGGGTCGGCGTGCAGCAGCCCGACCCGCTCCGGCGCGGAGAGGTGCAGCTCGGCCATCAGGCGCCCGGCCTCGTTCCGCTGTTCCTCGGTGCCCTCCCGGATGATCGTGGACAGCGGGATGCCCTCCACCCACTCGGTGATCAGCACCCGGGGCGCGGCGTCGAGCACCTCCGGGATGAAGATGTCCGGGTCGTCCGCGTACGCGGCGGCGAAGGCCCGCTGCGACTCGGCCTCCAGCTCGTAGTCCAGCTCCTCGGTGATCCGCTCGCGCAGCTCGGCCAGGAGCGGCTTGACGTCCAGGCCCGGCTGGATGGCCCGGAACATGCCGCCCAGCCGGGAGAGCTGCTTGAGGTCGGCGAGCAGGGCCTCGCCGGCGCCCGGGTACTGGATCTTCACGGCCACGTCCCGGTGCAGCGGGCCGCCGTCCGGCCCGTAACCCGGGTCGCGCCAGACCGCCCGGTGGACCTGGCCGATGCTGGCCGCGGCGGCCGGGGTGTCGTCGAAGGAGACGAACCGGTCCCGCCAGTCCGGCCCGAGCTGCTCGGCCAGCACCTTGTGCACGGTCGCCGCGGGCAGCGGCGGGGCGGCCTCCTGGAGCTTGGTGAGCGCCTGCCGGTAGGGCGCGGCGACCTCCTCGGGCAGCGCCGCCTCGAAGACCGACAGGGCCTGACCGAACTTCATCGCACCGCCCTTGAGCTGCCCGAGGACGCTGAACAACTGCTCGGCGGTGCGCTGCTGGATCTCGGCGGAGATGACGTCGGACGCGAGGCCGGTCACCCGCTTGCCCATGCCGAGGACGGTTCGACCGGCGAATCCGAGCGGCAGGGCGGCGAGTTTGGCGGTGCGGGACACGGCGCGGCGCGGGATGTCGGTCACCCGGCCATTGTTACCGACGCGAGGGGCTCGCTGCTGCCGTGCGCCCGGGAGCGGGTAGGGCCGACCGGATCGGGCGACGCCCGCAGCAGCCGCAGGAGGGGTGCGGGGGCCACCGGCGGTGCCGGAGACGACCGGCCCCCCGCACCTCCACCGCCGCGCCGAGCGTCTCCGGGGTGCCGCCGTCGAGCTGGGCCAGCACCTCGGCCGCCGCGAACGCCACCGCGGCGAGCCGGGTGGTGGCCGCGCAGCCCGGCTCGCCCCGGTCGGTCGCGAGCTGGGCGGCGAGCGCCGGCCAGTCCGGATCGCGGTCGGCACGGTGCAGGTCGAGGCAGCGCAGGCAGGGACCGGCGGGCGGGCGGACCAGCGGCCCGACCACGGGTACCCCGCCGCGCAGGTCGAGCAGGAGGTGGGGTTGTCGTCGGTGCGCGTACCCGATGGCGAGCGCCTCGGCCGGCCGGCCGACGCCGAGCTGCACCACCAGGTCGGGGCGGCCGGACCGCAGCGGCCCGGTGGCCGTGCCCGGCGCACAGCGGCCCAGCGCCGCGCCCACCGCCGCGGCCAGCGGTCGACCCAGCTCCGCGCCGGTCAGGCCGGTCCCGACCAGGTCGCCGGCGCGGACCGGGCCGGACAGCTCGGGTACGACGTGCCCCACCCCGGCCTGGGCCAGCGCCACGGAGACCGCGGCGCCGAGCCGGCCCGCACCGGTCACCAGCACCCGGGCGGCCCGGCGGCGGCGCAGCAGCCGCGCCGGCGTGCCGGGCAGGTCGCGCGCGGCCAGGGCCAGGGCGTCCGCCTCCGCGGTCAACCGGGCCCGGACCGGCCCGGTGAGGTCGCGGGGGAGCAGCGTCTGCGCGGGTACGACCAGACCGGCGTCCCGGAGCGCGTCGAGCAGGGCACGCGCCTCGCCCGCCGGCACCCGGGCGGCGGTGGCGGCGGCCAGGACGGCACGTTCGCTGCGGGTGCCGTCGAGCAGGTCGAGCAGGTGGGTGGTGCCGGGGGTGGCCACCTCGACCAGCACCGCCGGGCCGGGCTCCATGCCCAGCTGGAGCGTGCGCCGGTCGCGCCACAGCCTGGTCAGGCCGGGCAGCAGCGTCGGGCGGGGGAGTGGAGTTGGATGCGTCACGCCACGAATGGTGACCGTGTCCGTGCGCTCAGTCGATCGTTGTCCACAGGCTCACCGTGCCGCAGCCAGCGTTGTCCACAGGAGTGCGCCGGTTTTCCACAACTCGCCGGTAGTGATGTCGGATACGCGACGGGGGAGGGGCGGCCGTGGCCACCCCTCCCCCGGACGACCCGGACGGGTCAGACCTTCGCCTTGCCCAGGATGCGGTTCACTGTTGTGCCGCACACCGGGCACTTGCCCTTGGCCATGTTCATGCCGGTCTTCGAGACCTCCACGTGCCCCTCGAAGTCCCGCTTCTCCTTGCACTTGACGCAGTAACCGTTGTAGGTCTGGGCCTGGTCGGCCACGGTAGCCTCCTCGTCTCGTCCGCCGGAGGTGTCCCGGCGGGTTATCCCTGCGACGGGCCACACGTGGACCGGCGCCGGGGGTTCTCCGTGATCAGTCTCCTGATCACTGGTTGGCGGACCCTACCCAGGTCTGGGTGGTTCCATGTCAGCTGTACGCCGACTCTGTGAGCAAGTCGACGACGAGAGTGTGCACGTCGAGTAACGTCTGATAAGTGAGTTTCGGGGGGACACGCCGGGTAAATGCGCTCAGATCCCCTTCGCGCGGCCCCGCCGCCACCGGCCCGTCGTAGATCACCTAACGTGAGCGACGGCCGGCGGGTGATGGTTACCTACCGTCGCAAAGAAATTTTTCAGGACTCCTGACAACCAATCGCCATTTTCCGGGCGCGTGTCGTCTTGTTTACTCTTGCGGAGCCCTGGTCAGTACGCATTACCTTTCCCTCGTGACAGTCAACCGAGGCTGCGCGGCCCGGTAATGGCCGGGACGCGGAAGCCCGTCGTCGAGGTGCGGCGCAGCCAGCGCCGGCGACGCACGGTGTCCGCGTACCGGGACGGGGAGCGCGTCGTCGTGCTCATCCCCGACCAGTTCTCCCGGGCCGAGGAGAGCGAGTGGGTCGACCGCATGCTGGCCCGGCTGGCCGCCCGGGAGGGCCGGTTCGCCCGCTCGGACGCCGAACTGCTCGCCCGGGCCACCCGCCTGATCGGCCTCTACCTGCCGGAACACGGGTCGGCCGCGGAGCCGGCGAGCGTCCGCTGGGTGACCAACCAGAACGGCCGCTGGGGTTCCTGCACCCCGGCCGACCGCACCATCCGGATCTCCCACCGGATCCAGGACATGCCCGACTGGGTGATCGACTACGTCCTGCTGCACGAGCTGACGCACCTGATCGTGCCCAGCCACAACGCCCAGTTCTGGGCCCTGGTCGCCCGCTATCCCCGCGCCGAACGGGCCCGCGGCTACCTGGAGGGCGTCGCCGCCACCGCCGGCCTCCCCTGACCCGCCCCTCCACCCTGACCCGGGGTGAGGGGCGTGGTGGGGATGTGCCGCGCAGCGGAGGTGGTGGGGGCGGGATGGTGGGTGCGGGGCTAGGGTCGGCGAATGGTCCGACGTGTGGTGGTGGCGTTGCTCGGCCCGGTGACCTGGGCGCCGCCGGGAATCGAGCCGGCCCGGTGGCGGACCGCCCTCGCCGAGGACGTGGTGGATCTGTTGGCCACGCTGAACGAGGTGGAGACCGCGGTGGCGGTCACCCCGGCGGACCGATGGCTGGCCGACGCGGTGGTCTGGCCCGGCACCTCCGTGCACGAGGTGCCCGAGCCCACCCCGAACGCCGTCTTCGCGGCGCTCACCGGCTACGACCAGGCTGCCGTGATCGCCGCCGACGCGCCCGACGTGCCCGGTCTCACCCTCGGCAAGCTGCTCCGGCCGCTGTCCAGCCGGCCGGTGGCCGTCGCCCCGGCGGAGGGGGGCGGACCGGGCCTGCTCGGGGTGGCCGCGCGCCTGCCCGTACCGAAGTGGGTGCCGGCGCTGGACCTCGACACGGCCGTGCCGGGCGAGGTGCGGGCCGCCGCGCCCCGGCCCGGCGACGTGGCGGTGACCGCCGGCTGGCGACGCCTGCGCGGCCCGGCCGACCTCGGTGCCCTGAATCCGGCGTTCGAGGGATGGGACGCGACCCGGGCGTTGCTCTCCGGCCACCCGAGCTGACCGCCCGCTCGGGCCCGACTGCTCCGGCTCGTCCGCCTGCTCCGGCCCGCCCTGCTCTGGACCTCGCCAGCCGGCCTCGCTCGGTGGCCGGACCGGGGCCCTGGGCGTCGTCCGCACGGTGCCTGAGCGGCCGGAACATCCCTTCTCCGCGCCTACCACCTTGAGGGCGTGGACGGGTCAAGCGTGGTGGCGAGGGCGCGTCGCGGCCCGGCCGGCTCGCGGATCGACAGCGGCCTCCGCGACCGCTGCCGCGGTGAGTCGGTTACGCCATCAGGTCCGTAGGCACCCGGGGGTACCTTCCGCGACCGGCAGCGGTCGAGGTCGTCGACGGGACGCACCCCGGTCACCGTCCGCGACGCTGCGCCGCGGGCTCCCGACGGTGCACCGTGAGGCGCGGCGGGCGGCGCACGGCGGGCCGCGGCGAGCGGCGGCGGGGCGCCGCGGCGGGCGGCGGCGGGCGGCGGCGGGCGGCGCACGGTGGGGCGCGGCGGTGACCCGCAGGACGGGCAGGGGCCGCACGGACGTCCGTGCGGCCCCTGCCGACGTGTGGCGTCAGGACCGGCCGTCGTCCTCGCCCGGGGTCGGCTCCTCCGGCGCGCCCGGCGCGGAGAAGTCGAAGTTGGCCAGCTCCTCGTCGAGGTCGCTGCCGGTCGCCGCGAACGCCTCCGGGGCGGCGAAGTCGTCGTCCGAGGGCAGCAGGTCGGGGTGGCCCCAGATCGCGTCCCGGCCGGCGATGCCGCGCTGCTCGGTCAGCGCCGCCCAGAGCACGGTCGCCTCGCGCAGCCGGCGCGGTCGCAGTTCGAGGCCGACCAGGGCGGCGAACGTCTGCTCGGCGGGGCCACCGGCGGCGCGGCGGCGGCGGAACGCCTCGCCGAGGCGTACGACGTTGGGCAGGCGGTCACCGGCCGCGCTGTCCACCACGTGGCACACCCAGCCCTCGACCAGCGCGAGGACGGTCTCCAGTCGGGCCAGGGAGGCCTTCTGCGCCGGGGTGTCCTCGGGGGTGAAGATGCCTTCCAGGGCGATCGCCTGCATCGACTCCGGGTCGGTCGGGTCGACCCGGCCCATCGCCTCCTCGATCGCCTCCCGGTTGACCCGGATGCCGGCGGCGTAGTTCTCCACCGCCGTCAGCACGTGCCCGCGCAGCCACGGCACGTGCTGGAAGAGGCGCTGGTGGGCGGCCTCGCGCAGGGCCACGTAGAGGCGTACCTCGTCCTCCGGCAGCTCCAGGCCCTCGCCGTACGCCTTGATGTTGGCGGGGATGAGCGCGGCGGCGCCGGCGGGGCCCAGTGGCAGGCCGATGTCGCCGGCGGAGAGCACCTCGGCGGCGAGCGAGCCGAGGGCCTGGCCGAGCTGGCCGCCGAAGAGCGCGCCGCCCAGCGTGGCGACCATCGACTGCATCGGGCCGAGCTGGGCGCGGGCCTCCGGCGGCACCAGGTCGCCCATCGCGCCGACCATCCGGCTGGCCACCGGGTCGCAGAGCTTGCGCCACACGTCGAGCGTCTTGAAGATCCACTCGTTGCGGTTCCAGGCGACCGACGAGCGGATGCCGGAGGGCCACGAGGTGGCCGGCTCCAGCCAGAGGTCGGCGATGCGGAGCGCCTCCTCCACCGCGTTGCGTTCGAACGGCGAGACCGCCGGGTCGCCGGTGGCGGCGAGCTGGCTCGCGGCGACCTGTCGGGCGAGGTCCCAGTTGACCGGCCCGCTGCCCGGCGCGGACAGCAGGTGCTGCAACTGCGACATGAACTGCTGCATCTGCGCGGGATCGTTGGGGTCTGGTGGTTGCCCACCCGGGAGCGCGAAGCCGAACGGAATATCAGGCACGACGTCTACGGTACGCGGGCCCCGCCGCAGGTCGGGCCCGTCGGCGTTGCGCTGAGGGCGAAGTCCGTCGGTCACCGCGCCGGACGGTGGGGGACGGATCGGTACGCTCTGGCGCATGAGACGTCGCGGCGTGACCGTCCTGCTCGGTGCCCTGCTCACCGCCCTGCTCAGCGTCGGCGTGCTGAGTGTGCCCCTGCCGTACGTGGTGCTCGGCCCCGGCCCGACCGTCAACACGCTCGGCAGTGAGAACGGCAAGGAGATTATCCAGGTTTCCGGCCGCGCGACGTCCACCTCCGCCGGGCAGCTCCGGCTCACCACGGTCGGTGTGCAGCCCACGGTCCGGTTGCGGTCGGCGCTGGCCGGCTGGTTCTCCTCCGACGAGGCGGTGGTGCCCCGCGAGCTGGTCTATCCGCCGGGGGAGTCGCAGGAGGAGGTCGAGAAGCGCAACGCGGAGGACTTCCAGAACTCGCAGACCAGCGCCGAGACGGCGGCCCTGCGCGAGCTGGGCTACCCGATCAGGGTGCTGGTCAAGACCGTCACGCCGGGTGGGCCGTCGGCGGACGTGCTCCGCGCGGACGACGTGCTCACCTCGGTCGACGGGGCGCCGGTGACCAGCGCGGCCAAGCTCACCGAGCTGATCCGGGCCAAGCCGGCCGGCACCGCGCTGAAGATCGGCTACACCCGGGGCGGCACCCCGGGCACCGCCACGGTGACCAGCCGCGAGCAGGACGGCCGGCCGCGCATCGGAGTCGAGATCGACCAGCAGCAGCCGCACCCGTTCACGCTGAAGATCGACCTCGGGGACATCGGCGGGCCGAGCGCCGGCCTGATGTTCACGCTGGGCATCATCGACAAGCTGGAGCCGGCCGACCTGACCGGCGGGAAGATCGTCGCCGGCACCGGGACCATCGACGACGAGGGCCGGGTCGGCCCGATCGGTGGCATCGCACAGAAGCTGGTCGGCGCCAAGGACGCCGGCGCGAAGGTCTTCCTGGTCCCGGCGGACAACTGCGCCGAGGCGGTCCGTAACCCGCAACCGGATCTGCCGTTGCTCAGGGTGGCGACGCTCGACGACGCGCTCAAGGCGCTGGAGACGCTGCGTTCCGGGGGGCAGCCGACACGCTGCTGAGCAGGACCGGTCACCGGCCCCGGGGCGATCGTGACGTGACCTTGACCCGACGTGTTCAGGAACACCCCGTACTCTTGGGTGCCTGGTCGGAGCCGATCACCTCAAACGTGCGGAGCCAATAGTGGTCATGCGTAGCAGTCCCCTGCCGAGGATGAGTCGACGCGGACGCGTCACCATCGGGGTCCTGGTCGGGGTGTTCGTGTTGTTCACCCTGCTCGGGTGGGGGGTCAACGCCTGGACCGACTGGCTCTGGTTCGACGAGGTCCGGTACACCCAGGTCTTCACCGGCGTGCTCGCCACCCGGCTGCTGCTGTTCCTGGTGGTCGGCGTGGGGATGGCGGTGATCATCGCCGGTAACCTCTGGCTGGCGTACCGGCTGCGGCCCCGGATGCGTCCGCACTCGGCCGAGCAGGCCACGCTGGAGCGCTACCGGATGCTGCTGAGCCCCCGGCTCGGCACCTGGATCGCGCTGGTCTCCGCCGTCGTCGGGCTCTTCGCCGGGCTTTCCGCGCAGACCCGGTGGGCCCAGTGGCTGCTGTTCCGCAACGGCGGCAACTTCGGCGTCAAGGACCCGGAGTTCGGCGTCGACGTCGGCTTCTATGTGTTCCAGCTCCCGTTCTGGCGTTACGTGCTCGGCGTCGGCTTCACCGCGGTGGTGCTGGCCCTGCTCGGCGCGCTGGCCGTGCACTACGTCTTCGGCGGGGTCCGCCTCCAGGGCGTCGGGGACCGGATGACCAACTCCGCCCGCGCCCACCTGAGCACGCTGGTCGCCGTCTTCGTCCTGCTCAAGGCCGTCGCGTACGTGCTGGACCGGCGCGCCATGCTGCTGGAGTACAACGAGGGCGCGAAGCTCTACGGCGCCGGCTACGCCGACGTGAACGCGCTGCTCCCGGCGAAGGAGATCCTCGCCTGGATCTCCGTCCTGGTGGCCGTCGCGATCATCGTGTTCTCCAACGCGGTGATGCGGAACCTGGTCTGGCCCGGCATCTCGCTGGCCCTGCTCGGCGTCTCCGCGGTGGCGATCGGCGGCATCTACCCGTGGGCGGTGCAGACGTTCGAGGTGAAGCCGAGCGCCCGGGACAAGGAGGCGCCGTACATCGAACGCAGCATCAAGGCGACCCGGTCCGCGTTCAGCCTCGACGGCACGAAGACCACACCGTACGCGGCCAGCAACCTCGTGCCACCCGCCAGCCTGTCCACCGACACCTCGGTGGTGTCGAATATCCGGTTGCTCGACCCGCAGCTCGTCTCCGAGACCTACACGCAGCTCCAGCAGGTGCGTGGCTTCTACGACTTCGGCTCGAAGCTGGACATCGACCGGTACGCGGTCAAGGAGAAGACCTCCGACTACGTGGTCGGCGTCCGGGAGATCAACTACGGGGAGCTGACCGACCAGCAGAGCAACTGGATCAACCGGCACACCGTCTACACCCACGGGTACGGCCTGGTGGCCGCGCCGGCGAACCAGGTGGTCTGCGGCGGGCAGCCGTACTTCGTCTCCGGTTTCCTCGGCGAGAAGGCGCAGGAGGCGTGTTCCTCGCCGACCGAGGAGATCCCGGCCCAGCAGCCGCGGATCTACTACGGCGAGCGGATGGAGCCCGACGACTACGCGATCGTGGGGCAGAAGGGCGACCGCAACGTCGAGTTCGACCGGCCCACCCAGACCGGCGGCGAGCAGTACTACACCTACACCGGCGAGGGCGGCGTCAAGATCGGCTCGTTCCCCCGGCGGCTGCTCTACGCGATCAAGGAGCAGGAGTCGAACTTCCTGCTCTCCGAGGCGGTCAACGAGAACTCGAAGCTGCTCTACGTGCGCAACCCGCGCGACCGGGTGGAGAAGGTCGCGCCGTTCCTCACGCTCGACGGCGACCCGTACCCGGCCGTGGTCAACGGCCGCGTGCTGTGGATCATCGACGGCTACACCACGGCGGCGACCTACCCGTACGCCGAGCGGGTCAACCTCCAGTCGGAGACCGCCGACGAGCTGACCGGCCGGGGCACGTTCCAGCTCGCCCGGGAGAACGTCAACTACATCCGCAACTCGGTGAAGGCGACCGTCGACGCGTACGACGGCACGGTCAAGCTCTACTCGTACGACGACACCGACCCGGTGCTGAAGGCGTGGAACAAGGCGTTCGGCGGCGACGTCGTGCTGCCCAAGGGCGACATCCCGCCGGAGCTGGCCGAGCACTTCCGCTACCCGGCTGACCTGTTCAAAGTGCAGCGCAACCTGCTCACCAAGTTCCATGTGACCGACCCGGGCGACTTCTACTCCGGCCAGGACTTCTGGCAGGTGCCGAACGTGCCGGACGCGCCGGACAGCGGGCAGAAGCAGCCGCCCTACTACCTGTTCACGCAGTTCCCCGGGCAGGACCGGCCTCGGTTCCAGTTGACCTCGGCGGTCACCCCGAACGGGCGACAGAACCTGGCCGCGCTGGTCTCCGGCTCGTACGTGGACGGGCAGCCGCGCCTGGAGGTGCTGGAGTTGCCGGACCAGACCCGGATCTCCGGGCCGACCCAGGTCCACCAACAGATGACCAACAACGGCGACATCCGTCAGCAGCTCAACCTGCTCTCCTCCAACCAGGCCCAGGTGCAGTACGGCAACCTGCTGTCGTTGCCGTTCGCCGACGGCATGCTCTACGTCGAGCCGGTCTACGTGAAGAGCAGCAGCCAGGACGCGTACCCGCTGTTGCAGAAGGTGCTGCTCTCGTACGGTGACGGCGGCTCGTACGTGGTGCTCGCCAACAACCTGAGCGACGGCATCAAACAGTTGGTCGAGCAGGGTAAGCGGGCCGGCTCGGGCACCCCGCCGCCGAGCGACGACGGCAACACCCCACCACCGACCGGCGGCAACAACACCCCGCCGCCGCTCACCGGCGAGCTGGCTGACGCGGCCGGCAAGGTGCAGACCGCCATCGCCGAGGTCAAGGCCGCGCAGACGTCGGGTGACTTCGAGCGGTACGGGCGGGCGTTGAAGGCGCTGGACGAGGCGATGACCGCGTTCCAGCAGGCCCAGGCGGCGGCGAACGGGTCCGGCAACCCGGCGCCCTCGGGCAGCGCCTCGCCGTCGGCACCGGCCTCGGCCTCGCCGTCGCCGAGCGGCTGACCTCGCGGGACGACACTCCGGGCCCGTGGTCCGGTGGCCCCGACGGTCACCGGAACCCGGGCCCGGGTCGTGCCGGGCACCCGTTTTGCGCCTCGTCGGGGCGGTGCGCTAGGCTTAACGAGCCGACGCGGGGTGGAGCAGCTCGGTAGCTCGCTGGGCTCATAACCCAGAGGTCGCAGGTTCAAATCCTGTCCCCGCTACTCGCAACGAAGGGCCCGGAGTTCACTCCGGGCCCTTCGCCGTTTCCCCGGTGCCGGTGCCGGTGCCCGACCCGGGTTCGGCGGTCCGGCGCGGGTTCCGGCGGGATCGGGGACCCGGCTGATCTCCACGATCCGGATGCGATAGGCTGTACACATACCGACGCGGGGTGGAGCAGCTCGGTAGCTCGCTGGGCTCATAACCCAGAGGTCGCAGGTTCAAATCCTGTCCCCGCTACGTGATCGCGAAGGCCCCGGAGTCAACTCCGGGGCCTTCGCCGTATCCGGATCTTTCCGTCCCGTCCGGCGTGCCCCGGTTGCGCGCCTCGGCGAGGATGGGGGCATGGCTGGATGGAACAGATGGTGGGGCCGCCTGAGCGCGGTCATCGGTACGGTCGTGCTCTCGGTCTTCGTACCGGTTGCGGCCTGGGCGTCGACCGGGACCGGTGAGGTCGTGGTGGAGGCCGCACGACGGCGTTCCCGGGGCGGTGGCTTCGGCGTCCTCGGCCTGCTCTGCTGCCTGGTGGTGGTCGGCGGGATCGTGCTGCTGGTGTTCATGTTGATGCGGAACCGGCGGAACCGTCCGCCGCGCTGACGCCGCTCGGTGTTAAGCGGGGGCCCCTCCTCTACCGAATGCGTTAAGCGGGGGCCCCGCCTTACCCTCCGGCGAGCGCGGCGTTCGCCCGGGCCATGAAGCGTGAGGTCGCGGTGCGGGCCCCGGCCCGCTTGCCCCGGATGCTCTCCGCCGCGTCGATCAGCAGGGTCCGCACCGTGGCGTGCCCCTTCGGCGGCGGCGCGGGCGCGGGGCCGGCCAGCCCCTCCAGCTCCACGCCCAGGGCCGCCACCCGCTTCTCGGCCCGGTCGGTCACGTCCGCGGCGACGTACGCGCGGACCTGCGTGCCGGGGCTGAGACCGCGTTCGAAGCCGAGGACCCGGCCGGCCGCCACGTTCGTGGTCAGGAAGTTGAGCACGTCCACCACCACGCCCGGATGGCGGGTCCCGCGGAAGCCGGCCCAGTACATCGAGGCGCGGGGCCACTGCGCGGCAGGCGTACCGGGAAAGGCGACCGCGCCCAACTCGTCCTCGGTCAGCCGTTGCAGCTCCGGAAACTGGTGTGACCAGGCGAAGGACGCCGCGGCGTGGCCGGTGACCACGAGCTGCCGGGCCAGCTCGCCGCTGTCCGCCTGCTCGACCAGGGCGGCGCTCGGGGTGGCCCGGTCGAAGCGGGCGACCTCCCAGAACTCGAACCAGTCGAGCAGTTCGGCCGAGCTGAAGCCGAGCTGCCGGCCCTGGTACAGCTCGCTGCCCTGCCCGCGCAGCCAGAGCCAGAGCGCACGGTAGTCGCCGGAGGGATCCATGGTGCCGGCGACCCGGTTGCCGGAGGCCCGGGTGACGCGGGCGGCCCAGCGGGCGTACTCCTGCCAGGACATGCCGGTGCGCGGCTCGGGCTCGTCCAGCCGGCGCAGCAGGTCCCGGTTGAACACCAGCGCCGCGTTGGTCTGCGCGGCGGGCACCGCCACGGTGCGCTCGTCCACCTGGCCGTACCGGGCCAACTGCTCCGGCAGGCCGCGCAGGTCGAGTCGATCGTCGGTGGTGTGGCGGGTGAGGTCGAGCAGGATGTCGCGGCGGTCGTACTCGGTGAGCAGCGTGTCGTCGATCTGGAACAGGTCCGGCACGTTGCCGCCGGTGGCCTGGGTGGCGAGCCGGTCGTAGTAGCCGTTCAGCCCCTGCCAGGTGATCCGGAAGCTGACCCGGGGATTCTGCTGGGTGTAGAGGCGTAACGCCTGCTCGGTGACCTGGGCCCGGCGGTTGCCGCCCCACCAGAACACCGACAGCTCGATCGGGCCGTCGTCGGCCACCGCCTCGTCCTCCGCCGGGCCGCAACCGGCCAGCCCGCCGCTCAGCCCGCCGGCGAGCAGCGGCAGCCCGGCGAGCGCGCCGAGGAACCGTCGCCGGTCGAGGCCGGGACGGGGTACGGACCACTGAGCGCGCACGGTCTCTCCGAAGGTGGGTGGACGGATCATTCCACCGGCCCCGGCCGGGGGTGTCAACGTCGGGCGGGACGGCCGGTGGGCGCTCCGGTCGACGCACTGCGCCGTGGTGTACTTAGCGCCGTGGAACTTCTGCACTCGGGCAAGGTCCGGGACGTCTACGCCGACGGCGCGGACCTGATCCTGGTCGCCTCCGACCGCGTCTCCATCTACGACGTGGTGCTGCCGACCCCGATCCCGGACAAGGGCCGCCTGCTCACCGCGCTCTCGCTGTGGTGGTTCGAGCAGTTGTCGGACCTGGTGCCGAACCATGTCGTCTCCGCCACCGAGGTGCCCGCGGAGTTCGCCGGCCGGGCGATCCGGTGCCGGCGGCTGGAGATGGTGCCGGTCGAGTGCGTGGCCCGGGGTTACCTGACCGGTGGTGGCCTCGCCGAGTACGAGCGCACCGGCGCGGTCTCCGGCGTGCCGCTGCCCCGAGGGTTGGTGGAGGCGTCGATCCTGCCCGAGCCGATCTTCACGCCGTCGACCAAGGCGCCCAAGGGCGAGCACGACGAGCCGATCACCTACGAGCAGGTGGTCGACAAGGTGGGACCGGAGACCGCGGAACGGCTGCGGGAGATCACCATCGACGTCTACCGGCGTGGTGCGGAGATCGCCGCCGACCGGGGCATCCTGATCGCCGACACCAAGCTGGAGCTGGGCTGGACGCCGGACGGCACGCTGATGCTCGGCGACGAGTTGCTCACCTCCGACTCGTCCCGGTTCTGGCCGGCCGAGTCCTACCAGCCGGGTCGGGTCCAGTTCTCCTTCGACAAGCAGTACGTGCGGGACTGGGCCGTCGAGAGCGGCTGGGACAAGCGCCCGCCGGCGCCGGAGGTGCCGGCGGAGGTGGTGGAGGCGACCCGCGCCCGTTACGTCGAGGCGTACGAGAAGCTCACCGGCAACCGCTGGGACTGACCGCGACACCGCCATTCGGCCGCTTCGTCGCCCAGGTGAGGGCGGTCTAGTCTCGTCGGCATGTCGACGAGGCTCGTGCAGATCACCATGAAGGCCCGGGACGACGCCACGCTGGGCGCGTTCTGGGCGAAGGCGCTCGGCTGGGGGCTCGCCAGCGAGGGGCCGGGCGTGACCAACCTCGAACCCGAGGGCTTCGGCTATCCCGACCCGTCCGCCGTCTGCGTCGACCTCGTCGTCTCGTCCGAGCCCAAGACGGGAAAGAACCGGGTGCACGTCGACCTGGCCACCACGTCGCCGGAGCATCAGGTGGAGCTGGTCGCGCGCCTGACGGAGCTGGGCGCGATGCCTGTCGACATCGGCCAGGGTGACGTCCCGTTCACGGTGCTGGCCGACCCGGAGGGCAACGAGTTCTGCGTGCTGGAGCCGCGCACCGTCTACCGGGACACCGGCCCGATCGCCGCGGTGGTGGTCGACTGCGCCGACCCGCGGGAGATGGCCCGCTTCTGGGGCGAGGCGACGGACTGGACCGTGCACGAGGTGACCGACCGACACGCCTCACTGCGTTCGGCCGCAGGCGTCGGCCCCTACCTGGAGTTCGTCCGCAACCCCGACCCGAAGACCGGGTGGAACCGGGTGCACCTCGACGTCCGCCCCTACCCGGGCGCCGACCTGGCGGCCGAGGCGGCCCGCCTGGAGACGCTCGGCGCGACCCGCGTCGACCTCGGCCGCGCCGACATCCCGTGGACGGTCCTGATCGACCCCGAGGGCAACGAGTTCTGCCTCCTCACCCCGGCCTGACCCCAGCCCGCCTCCGCCACACCCGCGATCTTGCACTTTCGGCCCGCGACCCGTCCGGAATGGCCGGAAAGTCGGGGCAGCAAGTGCAAGATCGCGGGGGAGAGAGGGCTAGGGCACGGGTTTGCCGAGGGAGAGGCCGGCGTCGGCGTAGCCGTGCTGGCGGTAGAAGCGCACCGCATCGGCGTTGCGGTGGTGGATGCCGGCCGACAGGTACGTGATCCCCCGGCTGCGTGCCCACCGTTCGGCCGCCGCCACCAACGCCGTTCCCACCCCGAGCCCTCTGGCATCGGGCAGCACGACGGTGTGGACCTGCGCCGAAGGTTCCGGACGCAGGATCTGGTGTTCCGGCGGATCGGCACACCGCAGCACCTCGACCATTCCGACCACCCGGCGGTCGTGGGTCTCGGCGACGAGGACGGCGTCCCGTCCGGCCGCGTCGGCCAGCACGGCCGCGAAGTGGCGCACCACGGCGTCACGCCGTGGAACGCGGTAGGTGCCGGCGTCGAGAGCAGGATGCGTCCGGGCGTTGGCCAGGCGCAACTCCACCAGCGACGCGACATCCGCCACGCTCGCCGGCCTGACCGTCAGCCGGGTCCCCGGCCTCTCCGGGCCGGACACCTAGTCCTCCCAGTCCAGGGTGCGTTGCACGGCCTTGTGCCACTGGCGCAGCTCGTGTCGGCGGTGGGCCGGGTCCATGGCGGGCTCCCACTGGGCGTCGGAGCGCCACTTGTCCCGCAGCGTGTCCAGGTCGGGCCAGAAGCCGACCGCCAGACCGGCCGCGTACGCGGCGCCGAGGCAGGTGGTCTCCGTGATCCGGGAGCGCACCACCGGCACGTCGAGCACGTCGGCGAGGAACTGCATCAGCAGCTCGTTGCCGGTCATCCCGCCGTCCACCCGCAGCCGGCGCAGCGCCACGTCGGAGTCGGCGTTCATGGCGTCCACCACCTCGCGGGTCTGGAACGCGGACGCCTCCAGCACCGCCCGGGCCAGGTGCCCCTTGGTGATGTAGCCGGTCAGGCCCGCGATCACGCCCCGCGCGTCGCTGCGCCAGTGCGGCGCGAACAGGCCGGAGAAGGCCGGCACCACGTAACAGCCGCCGTTGTCGTCGACGGTGCGGGCCAGCTCCTCGACCTCGGGCGCGGTGGAGATCAGGCCGAGGTTGTCGCGCAGCCACTGCACCAGCGAGCCGGTGACCGCGATGGCGCCCTCCAACGCGTACGCGGCCGGCTGGCCCTCGATCCGGTAGGCCACGGTGGTGAGCAGGCCGTGCCGCGACGGCACCGGGCTGGCACCGGTGTTGAGCAGCAGGAAACTGCCGGTGCCGTAGGTGCACTTGGCCTCGCCGGGGCGGAAACAGGTCTGCCCGAACAACGCGGCCTGCTGGTCGCCGAGCGCGCTGGCCACCGGCACCCCGGCGAGCACCCCCTCGGCGGTGCCGTAGACCTCGGCCGAGCAGCGGATCTCGGGCAGCATCGCGGCCGGGACGCGGAGCGCGTCGAGCAGCTCCGGGGCCCAGTCGAGCGTTTCCAGGTCCATCAGCAGGGTGCGGCTGGCGTTCGTCACGTCGGTGACGTGCCGCCCGGTCAGCTTCCAGATGAGCCAACTGTCCATGGTGCCGAACAGCACCTCGCCGCGTTCGGCCCGCTCGCGCAGCCCGTCGACGTGGTCGAGCAGCCACCGCAGCTTCGGGCCGGCGAAGTACGTGGCCAGCGTCAGGCCGGTGCGGGTGCGCAGTCGCTCCTCGTCGTACGCCTCGGCCAGCTCGCGCAGCAGCGGGCCGGTGCGGGTGTCCTGCCAGACGATGGCGTTGGCCACCGGCCGGCCGGTGGCCCGGTCCCAGACCACAGTGGTCTCCCGCTGGTTGGTGATGCCCACCGCGGCCAGGTGCTCGGGACCGAGGTCGGCGCCCGCCAGCGCCTCCCGGACCACGTGCTCCACGTTCGTCCAGATCTCCTCCGCGTCGTGCTCGACCCAGCCCGGTCGCGGGAAGATCTGCCGGTGTTCGCGCTGGGCCACGGCGACGATCTCGCCGTCGGCGTCGAAGACGATGCACCGCGAGGAGGTGGTGCCCTGGTCGATGGCGGCGACGAACTCTCCGGTCACGCAGGCACCGTACCCGCCGGGCGCGTCCCCCGTCTCCCACCGGGCGGCCCGTACGATCACCAGACGTGCGTGACATTGCCGTGTTCAGCGGGACCGCCCACCCGGACCTCGCCGCCGAGATCTGCGCCCACCTCGCCGTTCCGCTGCACCCGGTGCGGGTGTCCCGGTTCGCCAACGACTGCCTCGAGGTGCAGTTGCAGGCGAACTGCCGGGAGCGGGACGTCTTTCTCATCCAGCCGCTGGTGCCGCCGGTGCAGGAGCACCTGGTCGAGCTGCTGCTCATGATCGACGCGGCGCGGGGCGCGTCGGCCGGCCGGATCACCGTGGTGCTGCCGCACTACGCGTACGCCCGGTCGGACAAGAAGGACGCGCCACGCATCTCCATCGGCGGGCGGCTGGTCGCCGACCTGCTCACGTCGGCCGGCGCGCACCGGGTGCTGGCCATGACGCTGCACTCGCCGCAGGTGCACGGCTTCTTCAGCGTCCCGGTGGACCACCTGCACGCGCTGCGCGAGCTGGCCGCCCACTTCAAGGGGTACGACCTCAGCAACGCGGTGGTGGTCTCGCCGGACCTGGGCAACGCCAAGGAGGCGGCGGCGTTCGCCCGGATGCTCGGCACGCCGGTCGCGGCCGGCGCGAAGCAGCGGTTCAGCGACGACCGGGTGCAGATCAGCACCATCATCGGGGACGTGGCGGACCGGGACGTGATCGTGCTGGACGACGAGATCGCCAAGGGCAGCACCGTGATCGAGCTGATCTCGCACCTGCGCGAGCGGCAGGTCCGCTCGATCCGCCTGGCCTGCACGCACGGCCTCTTCTCCAGCGGCGCGTTGGAACGGCTGAGCGCGCAGGACGGCGTGCTGGAGATCGTCTGCACCAACACGGTGCCGATCCCGGCCGAGAAGCGGGTGCCGAAGCTGGAGGTGCTCTCGGTGGCGCCGGCGCTGGCCGAGGCGATGCGGCGGATCCACAACGGCGAGTCGGTGAGCGCGCTCTTCGGCTGACCGCGCCGTGGCCGGACGGTCGTCCACCGCCGCTGCGGCGAGCCGGGAAGACCAGCCGGCCGGTCAGCCGTCCAGCGGCCGGGCGGCGGGCTGCCGGGTGGTCAACGCGGCGGTGATCCGGACGACCGTGCCGGCGTCGCCGGTCTCGACCTCCATGGTGTCGCTCAGCTCCCGGGCCAGCCAGAGGCCCCAGCCGCCGGCGGTCTCCGGGGCCGGCCGGTCGCGGTCGTGCAACCGTCGTTCGCTGATCCCGTGGCCGTGGTCGGCGACCTCGCAGACCAGGTCGCCGCCGCGACGCCACAGCCGTAGCCGGCCCCGCCCGCCGCCGTGCCGGACCGCGTTGGTGATCAGCTCGTTGACCGCCAGCACGAAGTCGTCCAGCCGCTGGCCGGCGAGCCCGGCGGCGTGCGCGCAGGAGGTGACCGAGTGCCGCAGCTCGGTCACCTGAGCCTGGTCGAAGGCTTCGGCGATCAGAAGGGAAGGTTCGATGGGCACAACCGTACGCGGTGCGGGGAGTTCTGCGTTTGTCATGACCCCGTCCCGGCAGTGCTCCTCGACAACTTTCGCGGCTTTTCCACCGTACGTCAGGATTTCTCGACCCGCACCCGGCGGTCGGCGCGTGACCGGCTGTGGCAGGGTGACGCGCATGCCGTCGTCCCCCGGCCTGGTCGGCCCGCTCTGGCGGTCCATCGCGGTGTTCCGGTTCGCCTCGCTGGCGTACGTCGGAGTGCTGGTGCTGCGCGACGGCAGCCAGTACGCGCACCCGGTGGCCGCCGGCGGCGTCCTGCTGGGCATGCTCGCCTGGAGCGGCGTGACCACGGCCGGCTACCGGCGTCCGGCCGGGCGACGCTGGCCGCTGCTCCTGGCCGACCTCGGCGTGGTGCTGGGGATCATCCTGGCCACGCCGTGGGTGGTCGGCCGGCCGGCGCTCGCCGCCGGCGTGCCGGTCCTGACCTCCGCCTGGCTGGCCGGGCCGGTGCTGGCCTGGGCGGTCGCCGGCGGGCGGCGGCGGGGCACGGTGGCCGCGCTGGTGCTCGGCGGTGCGGACCTGGCCACCCGGGACCCGATCAACCCGTCCGCGTTCACCGGGGCGATCCTGCTGCTGCTGGCCGGCGTGGTGGTCGGGCACGTGGCCCGGCTGGCGGTCCAGGCGGAGGCCCGGTTGCAGCGGGCGGTGGAGCTGGAGGCGGCCACCCGCGAGCGGGAACGGCTGGCCCGCGACATCCACGACTCCGTGCTCCAGGTGCTGGCGCTGGTGCGTCGACGCGGCGCCGACCTGGACGGTGAGGCGGCCGAGCTGGCCCGGCTGGCCGGCGAGCAGGAGGCCGCGCTGCGGGCGCTGATCGGCCGGGTGTACGCGGTGCCGGAGCAGGCCGGCGCCGACCGCGACCTGCGTGACCTGCTCGACCGGTACGCCTCGACCGAGGTCCAGGTGGCCGCGCCGGCCACGCCGGTGCCGCTGCCGGCCCAGGCGGCCGGGGAACTGGCCGCGGCCGTCGGGGCGGCGTTGGACAACGTGACGCGGCACGCCGGCGGGCGGGCCTGGGTGCTGATCGAGGACGAGGAGGAGACGGTGACCGTCTCGGTACGCGACGAGGGGCCGGGGATCCCGGAGGGGCGGCTGGCGGAGGCCGCCGCGCAGGGCCGGCTCGGGGTGGCCCAGTCCATCCGGGGCCGGGTGGCGGACCTGGGCGGCGAGGTGCGGATCGTCTCCGCCCCGGGCGCCGGGACCGAGATCGAGCTGACCGTGCCGAGGAGCCGTCGCCGATGAGCATCCGGGTGATGGTGGTGGACGACCATCCGATGTGGCGCGAAGGGGTGGCCCGCGATCTCACCGAGGCCGGCCTGGACGTGGTGGCGACCAGCGGCGAGGGGCGGCAGGCGGTCCGGGTGGCCGCGGCGGCCCGTCCCGACCTGGTCGTGCTCGACCTGCAACTGCCGGACGTCTCCGGGGTGGAGGTGGTCCGGGGGCTGCGTGCCGCGCTGCCCGAGGTGCGGGTGCTCATGCTGTCGGCAAGCGGCGAGCCGCAGAGCGTGCTGGACGCGGTCAAGGCCGGCGCGACGGGCTACCTGGTCAAGTCCGCCGCCCCGGCCGAGTTCCTCGACGCGGTGCGCCGCACCGCGGCCGGCGAGCCGGTCTTCACGCCGGGTCTGGCCGGGCTGGTGCTGGGCGAGTACCGCCGGCTGGCCGCCGCGCCACCGGCCCCGCACGACGACGCACCCCGGCTCACCGATCGGGAGACCGAGGTGCTGCGGCTGGTCGCCAAGGGGTTGTCCTACAAGCAGATCGCCGAGCGGCTCCGGCTGTCCCACCGGACCGTGCAGAACCACGTGCAGAACACCCTCGGCAAGCTCCAACTGCACAACCGGGTCGAGCTGACCCGGTACGCCATCGAGCGGGGCCTGGACGAGTGACTCAGTGCGCGGGCGGCGGCTGCGTCTCGTGCACCGCCAGCTCCTCCGCGCTCGCCCCGCCGCCGGCCGCGCCGGCGTCGTAGGCGACGTTGTCGGTCTCCTGGTCGGTGTGCGCACCCTCGTCCGGCTCGACCAGCCGGCCCACCTCGTGGTCGGCCACGGTGCCGAGCTGGCCGTGGTCGTAGACCGAGACCGGGGAGTGCGGGTCGGAGACCGGGCCCGGGTCGATCACGTCCGCGTCGAGCTGGGCCTGCGCGGCGGCCTCCTCGCTGTCCGCCTCGGCCGCGATGGCCGGGTCGACCGGGCCGGCGAGCGGGTCGTCGGCGGGACGCTCGTACTGCTCGCGGTCGAGCTTGTAGTCCAGCGACTCGCCGTCGAGCTGCTCCTCGGCCGTGGTGCCGAACCGGTCCACGGCGACCGGCGTGCGGTCGCCGGGGATCTGGGCCGGCTCCGGGCCGTCCGCCTCGCGCCCGGTCAGCACGTCGTCGTTGGCGGTCGAGTCGTCGTCGGCGGTGTCGGGCAGGCCCTCCGCCTCGGGATCGGAAACGGGGGTGGGGTACTCGTCGTCGCGCATGCGGGTGAACTACCCACTGCCCTTGCCGTATTAACCGCGACCAGGTGGGTGGATCGGGAGCAACAGGGCGAAACCGTGCCTCAGTTGCGGAAGGCGGCCTCGTCCTCGGCGTACAGCACGCACCACACCACCTTGCCGTCGGGCAGCGCGGTGCTGCCCCAACGGCGGGCCACCGTGTCGATGAGCAGCAGCCCCCGGCCGCCGACGGAGTCGACCGGGGCCGACCCGGCGAACGCGGGACGCCCGGCGGAGTGGTCGCGGACGGCCACGTGCAGCGCGCCGCCGCGCGCCGCCAGCCGGAGCGTCATCGGCGTCGCGGCGTGCGCGACCACGTTGTTGACCATCTCGGTGACCGCGATGCAGGCGGGCTCCACCAGCTCCGGCAGGCCCCACCTGACACACCCGTCGGTGACCAGCGCCCGGGCCTGTCGGGCGGACTCGGCCACCGGCGGCAGGTCGGCGTCGAGCAGCTCGGGCGGCTCGGGGCTCGGCGGCCCGGCCGGATCGAGCAGCAACTCGGCGGCCGGCCAGTCGGCGACCTCGGCGCGGACCCCGTCGAGCACGTCGCGGACCCCCGGGTCGGGGATGCGGACCCCGGACAGGTCGACGCGCACCGGGCCCGGTCGCTGCCAGCACCGGGCGAGCAGCGCGCCGCGCACGGCCTCGGCGCCGGCCCGGTCGAGCACGCCGGTCAGCCTGACCGTCGCGGAGGACTCGTCGGGCTCCACCAGGCAACGCGCGTCCGTCGGCATGATCGTCCCATTGTGCACGCCGGTCGCCGTACGCGCATCGGTCCGGTCGACGGGACTCATGATCGTTCCGTCCGGGACCGGCGGCTGATCGCCGCGACGGTGCCGACCGCGGTGCCGGCGGCGGCCAGCCCGAAGGCTGCCGTCAGCCGCAGCAGTTGCCCGCGCCGGCCGGACCAGCCGTCGGTCCGGGCCCCCGTCGCGTCGGGCGTGAAGACGTTGCCGTCGGCGTCCTGGCGTACGCCGGGGCCGAACTGGGTGCGCGCGGTGTACCAGCCGAGCGCGCGCTCGGCCAACGCCGGGGCGAGCCGCCACTGGAGGCCCATCAACCGCGCCGCGCCGCCCGCGTACGCCTCGCGTCGTGGCCGCCGGAGTAACCGGACCACGGTCTCGGCCACCAGCTCCGGCGGGTAGACCGGCGGCGGCGGCGTCAGCTCCCGCCGGGTGTGGTTGGCCGCGTGCCGGAAGAACGGCGTGTCGATGGTGGCCGGCAGCACCGTGCAGAGCGAGATGTGCCCTCGCCCGGTCACCCGCAGCTCCTGCCGCACCGTGTCGGTCAGCCCCCGGATCGCGTGCTTGGTGGCGTTGTACGCGGACTGGTACGGCATGGCCACCTCGGCCAGCACCGACGCGTTGTTCACCAGCACCCCGCCGCCGGCCGCGGCGAGGTGGGGCAGCGCGGCGCGCGTCCCGTGCACGGTGCCGAGCAGGTTCACGTCGACCACCCGGCGGAACTCGGCCACCGGGATCTCGTCGAACAGCCCCACCGTGCCGACGGCCGCGTTGTTGATCCAGGCGTCGATCCGGCCGAACTCGGCCACCGCGCGGGCGGCCAGCCGTTCCACCGCCTCCGCGTCCGTCACGTCGGTGGGCACCACGAGCGCCCGCCCGCCCAGCTCCCGGCAGTGCGCGGCGACGCGCCGCAACGCGTCCTCGGAGCGAGCCGCCAGCACCACGGCGGCGCCCCGCCCGGCCAGCGCGTAGGCGGTGGCCGCGCCGATCCCGCTGGAGGCACCGGTGAGGACGACGGTGGCTTCGGCGAGACTGCGGGTCAGCGGCATTCCCGAGCGGTACCCCGCAGCCGGCCGGTCATGCCGACCGGAACGCGCTGATCAGGTTCGGTCGGAACCGGTGTCCCGTCCACGCGACGCCGGCTCGCGGTGCCGATCTGCCAGGTTTGCGGGCACCGGGCCCGGGTTAATGGGACGCTCTGAACGGGAGATCCCGCCAGCTAGAACGCATGGAGGTGCACCATGCGCGTCGGCCTTGTCTGTGCGCACGCCGGCTCGTCCACCGACGGTCCCACCGTCGGGACTCAGGAGCACATTGCGCGCGTGGCGGCGGAACTCGCCGCCCGAGGCCATGAGGTCCGCGTGTACGAACGCCGCGACGCCGCCGCCCAACCGGCCCTGGCCGAGCTGGACGGCTACCGCCTGGAACGCGTCCCGGTCGGCCCGCCCGATCCGCTGCCCACCGTCGAGCTGGTGCCGTACGTGGCCGAGTTCGGCCGCTGGCTGGCCGGCGAGTGGTCCGGCGACTGGACGCCCGAGGTGGTGCACGGGCACTACTGGGTGGGTGGCCTGGCCGCCGCCCACGCGGTCCGCGCGACCGACATCCCGGTCGTGCAGACCTTCCACTCGCTCGGCGTCGAGCAGCTCCGCCACCTCGGCCGGGGCTACGCCGGGCCGGGCCAGCGGATCCCGCTGGAACGGGCGCTGACCCGGGCCGTGGACGTGGCGGTCGCCCAGTGCAACGACGAGGTCGACGAGCTGACCCGGATGGGCCTGCAACGCACCTCGGTGGCGATGGTGCCGACCGGCGTGGACACCCGGTACTTCCACCCGGACGGTGAGGCCGCGCCCCGGGACCAGCGGCCCCGGATCCTCTCCGTCGGCGGGCTCACCCCCGGCCACGGCCAGGACGACCTGATCCGGGCGATGCGGCTGGTCGGCGACGCGGAGCTGGTGATCGCCGGTGGGCCGCCGGCCGAGCGGCTGGCCGGGCACGCGGAGGCACGCCGGCTACGCCAACTGGCCGAGCGGGCCGGCGTGGCGGAGCGGATCCACCTGGTCGGCGCCGTCCCGCACGACCAGATGGCCACCTGGTACCGCTCCGCGGACGTGGTGGCCTGCACGCCGCACTACTCGTCCGCCGGGCGGGTGTCGCTGGAGGCGATGGCCTGCGGCGTGCCGGTGGTCGGCTACGCCATGGGCGGCATCGCCGACGCGGTGGTCGACGAGGTGACCGGCAAGCTGGTGCCGCCGGGCGACATCCGCACGCTCGGGGTCACCCTGCGTCGGGTGCTCACCGACAACGCCGGGCGGTTCGCGTACGGGCACGCCGCGGTGGACCGGGTGCGGTGCAGCTACACCTGGGAGCGGACCGCGGCGGCGCTGGAGCGGCTCTACGAGCGGGTGATCGGGCGTCGCCGACCGGCCACCCCGGTGGAGCCGACGCCGCCGGTCGAGGTGGTCGCCGAACGTGGGCCGGTCGAGGCGGCCTGAGCCGGCACCACCCCGGCACCGATCATCGCCGGCCCCCGGTCCCGGACGGCCGGGTGGTGGTGCTGCGGCTGGGCGTACCGGGTCAGGCCGACCACGGCGGCCAACGTGACCAGGAAGCCGAGCCCGGCCAGCCACTCCCGGCCGGGCCAGATCTTGTCGCCGAGCAGCAGCACCCCGATGATCGCCGCGGGCACCGCGCCGGCCGCGTCCATCGCGGCCACCGCCGCGGTGGTCGAACCGCGCTGCATGGCCAGACCGAGCAGGAGCTGGCCGACCAGCGAGTGGGCGATCAGCAGGTAGAGCAGCGGATCACGGACGAACGCCTCGGTCGAGTCGGCGGAGGCCAGCGGGCGGGCCGCCACCGCGGCGGCGGAGAACGCCATCCCGGCCAGTGACCCGAGCACCACCGACCCGGGCGCGCCGTGCAGCCGGGCGGCGAAGAAGCCGGCCGCCGCGATCGCGCCGAGCGCCGCCACCAGGCCGACCAGCCCGGCGGTGCCGAGCTGCCGGGACGGCGCCGGCTCGGCCGACAGCACCAGCGCGGTGATCCCGCCGAACAGCAGCACCAGCAGCCCGACCTCGGCGGCCGGCAGGCGCCACTTGAGCACCAGCACGCCGAGCACCGCGGTCACCCCCAGCCCGGCCGCCACACTGGCCTGGACCAGGAACAGCGGCAGGTCCCGGCGGGCCAGGAAGGCCAGCACGAAACCGATGATCTGGCAGGTCAAGCCGATCAGGTACGTTCGGTGGCTGGCCAGCCGCAGCAGCAGCCCCGGGTCGAAGGTGTGGTGCACGGTGGTCCGCGCGGCGGCCACCGACTGGAGCAGGTTGGCGAAACCGTACGCGACGATCATCGCCGCGAGGAAGCACCAACCGGAGGAGACCACCTGGCGAGGATAGAGGCTCAGGCCCGGTCAGCGCTCGGCTGGCCGGCCGAGCCGGTCCAGGATGTCGTCGTGCAGTGGGCCGTTGCTGGCCACGGCGCTGAGGTCGGCCGAGCCCGCGCCGGCCGGCGCGGGGCGCCCGGCCAGGTCGGTGAACCGGCCGCCGGCCTCGGTGACGATCGGCACCAACGCGGCGACGTCCCACAGCGACAGCTCCGGCTCCACCATCACGTCCAGTGCCCCCTCGGCCAACAACATGTAGCCGTAGAAGTCGCCGTACGCCCGGCTGCGCCAGGTGTCCCGCATGAGTTGCAGCATCGCGTCCAGCCGCCCGGCCTGTTCCCAACCGGTCAGCGACGAGTAGCAGACGCTCGCGTCGGCCAGCGCCGTGACGCCGGAGACCCGGATCGGGGTGGCCTCCGCCGGGCCGGTACCGGCGAACGCGCCGGCGCCGAGCGCGCCCCACCAGCGCCGGCCGAGCGCCGGCGCGGAGACCAGACCGAGCACCGGCCGGTCGTGCTCCAGCAGCGCGATCAGCGTGGCCCAGACCGGCACCCCCCGGACGAAGTTCTTCGTCCCGTCGATCGGGTCGACCACCCAACGCCGCCCGTCCGGGCCGGCGGCGGGCTGCTCGCCGTACTCCTCGCCGAGCAGGCCGTCGGCGGGTCGGTGGGCGGCCAGCAGGGCCCGGATCTCCCGCTCCACGGCGGTGTCCGCGTCGGAGACCGGGGTCAGGTCGGGCTTCGACTCCACCCGCAGGTCGAGCGCGCGGAACCGGGCCGCGGAGACGGCGTCCGCGGCGTCCGCGAGCAGGTGGGCGAGGGCGAGGTCGTCGGCGTACCCGGTCATGGTCGACACGGTAGTGCGGCACGCGTGGCCGGTGCCGGCGGGTGGCCGCCGGCCCGCCGGTCAGGACCCGGCGAGCGGATCGCCCGGGTTGCGCTCGGGCTCCCGCACGTCACCCTCGCCGAGCCGCGAGGCCAGCAGCCGCCGGTACGAGGCGAGCCGGCGCGGGTCCGCCTTGCCGGCGGCCACCCAGGCGTCCAGTGCGCAGTCCGCCTCGTCGGCGCCGTGCGGGCAGTTGGCCGGGCAGTCGACGGTCGCCTCGACCAGGTCGGCGAAGCCGTGCAGCAGGCTCTCCGCGGACACGTGCGCCAGCCCGAAGCTGCGGACGCCGGGGGTGTCGACGATCCAGCCCGGGTCGCCGCCGGCGCCCGGGTCGGGCGGTGGGGGCAGGCGCAGCGCCACCGCGCTGGTCGAGGTGTGCCGGCCCCGGCCGATCGCGCTGACCGTGCCGACCGCCCGTTCCGCCTCCGGGACGAGGCGGTTGACGAGCGTCGACTTGCCCACCCCGGAGTGCCCCACCAGGACCGAGACGCGGCCGGCGAGCAGCGCGCGCAGGTCGGCCAGGTCGGCGCCGGGGCGGATCAGCACGTACGGCAGCTCCAGCTCGGTGTAGTAGCCGAGCACCGCCTCCGGGCCGGCCAGGTCGGCCTTGGTGAGGCAGAGCAACGGCTCGATGCCGGCGTCGTACGCGGCGACCAGGCAGCGGTCGATGAACCCGGTGCGCGGCGGCGGGTCGGCCAGCGCGCTGACGATCACGAGCTGGTCGGCGTTCGCCACCACCACCCGCTCCAGCCGCCCCTCGGCGGTGGACTCGTCGTCGTCGGCGGTACGCCGCAGCACCGAGGTGCGTTCGGCGATGCGCACGATGCGGGCCAGCGCGCCGGGCGCGCCGGTGACGTCACCGACCAGCCCCACCCGGTCGCCCACCACCACCGACTTGCGGCCCAGTTCGCGGGCGCGCATGGCGGTGACGACCGGGTCGTCCGGGCCGGCGTCCGGCCGGACGCAGGTGTAGCGCCCCCGGTCGACCGCGATCACGAACCCGTCGACCGCGTCGGCGTGCCGGGGCCGGGTGCGGGTGCGCGGGCGGGACGACCGGCCGGGGCGCACCCGCACGTCGTCCTCGTCGTACTCCCGCCGCTTGGTCGCCAGGGCGTCCCCCCACCGTCAGTTCTTGCCGGTCACCATCCCCGACCATAGTGCCGGGAACTCCGGCATGGTCTTCGAGGTGCACGTCACGTCGTCGACCTCGATGCCGGGGACGGCCAGCCCGGCCACCGCCGCGGCGTGCGCCATCCGGTGGTCGGCGTACGTCCGGAAGGTCCCGCCGCGCAGCGGCCGGGGCCGGATCTCCAGCCCGTCGCGGGTCTCGGTGATGTCGGCGCCGAGCCCGGTGAACTCCGTCGCCAGGGCGGTGACCCGGTCGGTCTCGTGGCCCCGGATGTGGCTGATCCCGGTCAGCCGGGACGGGCCGTCGGCCAGCAGGGTGAGCGCGGTCAGCACCGGGGTCAGCTCGCCGACGTCGGAGAGGTCGGCGTCCAGCCCGCGCACCGTGCCGGTGCCCCGCACGGTCAGCCCGCCGGTGCCCAGCGTCACCTCGGCGCCCATCCGCTGCAGCAGCGCGCGCAGCCGCTCGACCGGTTGGAGGCTGCTGCGCGGCCAGCCCTGGAGGGTGACCTCGCCGCCGGTGACCAGCGCAGCGGCGAAGAACGGCGCGGCGCCGGAGAGATCCGGCTCGATCTCCCAGCCGCGCCCGGTGAGCGGGCCCGGCTCGACCACCCAGACGTCGGGGGTGGTGTCGTCCACGGCGGCCCCGGCGGCCCGCAGCATCTGCACGGTCATCCGCACGTGTGGCGCGGACGGCACCGGCGGGCCCTGGTGCCGGACCACCACGCCCCGGTCGAAGCGGGGCGCGGCCAGCAGCAGCCCGGAGACCAGCTGACTGGACGCGGAGGCGTCGATGACCACCTCGCCACCGGTCACCCGGCCGGCGCCCAGGACGACGAGCGGCAGGCTGCCGGTCGGCGGGGTGTCGACGCGGACGCCGAGCGCACGCAGCGCGCCGATCAGCGGCCCGAGCGGGCGGGTGCGGGCGTGCGGGTCGCCGTCGAACGTGACCCGCCCGGCGGCCAGCCCGGCCACCGGGGGCAGGAAGCGCATCACGGTGCCGGCCAGGCCGACGTCGACGTGCGCCGGACCGACCGGCTGGTGCGGCCGGACCAGCCAGCGGTCGTCGTCGGAGACCGACATGTGGGCGCCCAGCGCGCGCAGGCCGCCGGCCATCAGTTCGGTGTCCCGGGCGCGCAGCGGCCGGTCGAGCGTCGACGGCCCGCTGGCCAGCGCCGCGAGCACCAACGCCCGGGCGGTCATCGACTTGGAGCCGGGCAGGCGCAGCGTCGCGGCGACCGGGTCACTCGCGGTCGGCGCGGTCCACGGCTGCGGCGGACGCGTAGCGGTCAGATTCCCCACGCTCACATTCTGCCAAGCCGGCGGCCCGGTGGGATCGGCCCGCGGGCCCGCTCCCGTTGGGCGGGACAGCCGGAACGGCCGGGTGGGGCTAGCGTGGGCGCCATGTGCGGGAGGTACGCGACGACCCGGAGCGCGGGCGACCTGAGCGCGCTGTTCGAGTCCGTCGACTCGACCGGCGAGGTCGGGCCCGACTACAACGTCGCCCCGACCGATCGGGCGCCGCTGGTCCGGCTCGCGCCGGAGGGGCACCGGCTGCTCTCGCTGGGCCGGTGGGGTCTGCTCCCGTCCTGGTCCCGCAGCGCGTCCGGCGCCGCCCGCATGATCAATGCGCGGGCCGAGACGATCGCCACCAGCCGGGCGTACGCGCCGTCGTTCGCCCGCCGCCGCTGCCTGGTGCCGGCCGACGGGTGGTACGAGTGGGTCCGCCGTCCCGACGGCGGCCGGCAGCCCTACTTCATGACCCCGCGGGACGGCTCGGTGCTGGCCCTCGCCGGCATCTGGTCGGTGTGGGAGTCGGCCGGTTCGGCCCGGCTCACGTTCAGCGTGCTGACCACCGCGGCGCTCGGCGAGCTGGCCGAGGTGCACGACCGGATGCCGCTGCTGCTGCCCCGGGAGCGCTGGGCGGCCTGGCTCGGCCCGACCGACGAGCCGGCCGCGTTGCTCGTCCCGCCCGACGCCGGGCAACTCGCCGGGTTGGAGATCCGTCCGGTCTCCCCGGCGGTCGGCGACGTCCGCAACGACGGTCCCGAGCTGATCGCCCGGGTCGTTCCGGAGGGTGCGGAGGCGGGCGCCGAGCCGACGCTGTTCTGACCACGCCCAGCACATTGTCGCGTGCTGATTTGCCGGGGTTGCGCCTGAAACGTCGCCCGGCCGTTTAGTCATGTTTACCGAAGAGTCTTGTCCCCGCGTGTCCGAATGCGATAGAACACAGCGCCGGTGATGGGTGTCTGTTCGCACGGGGCGAATGACAACCATCGATCTCTGAAAGATCTTCGCCGGTCCCACGGGGGAGGTGGGTGTATTGACACGGGCACGCATGCCACGCCCGCACGAGGTGGCCGCCGCGCGGCGTGATCCGCGACTGCTGCGGGCCTTGCGCGAGCGACGACAGGACGAGGCGTGGCGCACCAGGGGCACCTGCCAGAGCGTCGATCCGGAGACGTTCTTTCCGGCTCCGAACGAACCAGCCGATGCGGCAGTCGCGCTCTGTCGCACCTGCGACGTCCAGGGCTCCTGCCTGGCCTGGGCGTTGGAGGTGGGCGACTGCCACGGCGTCTGGGGCGGCACCACGCCGCGTGAGCGACGAGCCATGCTGGTCGCCTGGCGCAGCGAGGTGCAGCCGGATCCGGACGCGGCCGACGAACCCGGGCCGCCGGTCCGGGACCGCCTGCTCACGCTGGTGCCGTTGAGCTGATGTCGACCGTCGCCCGCGGTCCGGTCCTCCGGAGCGCGGGCGACGGCACGTGTGCGGCGCCCGGCGACATGCTTCCGTGTCGGCGTCTCGCCCGTCGGGCTCTCGCCGGGCGGACCGGTGTGCGCAGAATGGGCCGGTGCCGCACGACGACGAGATCGACACGCCCCGAGGGCCGGCCCGGATCCGGCTCGACCCGCCGGTCACGGCCGGCGGCACCGTGCTGGTGCTGGGGCACGGCGCGGGCGGCGACGTCGACGCGCCCGATCTGGTGGCGGTCCGCGACGCGGTCCGTGCCGCCGGAGCGGGAGTGGTCCTGGTCACCCAGCCGTACCGGGTCGCCGGCCGGCGCGCGCCGGCGCCGGCCGGGCACCTCGACGAGGCGTGGACCGCCGTGCTGACCGAGCTGCGCCGGCGACTGCCGGAAGCCGGCCGCTGGGCGGTGGGTGGTCGTTCCAGTGGCGCCCGGGTGGCCTGCCGGACCGCCCGCGCCGTCGGGGCGGTGGGCGTGGTGGCGTTGGCGTTCCCGTTGCACCCGCCCGGCCGGCCGGACCGGTCGCGGGCCGCCGAGCTGGGCACCGGCCTGCCCACGCTGGTGGTCAACGGCGACCGGGATCCGTTCGGCGTACCCGGTCCCGGGCCCGGGGTCGAGGTGGTGATCCGGCCGAGGGAGCGGCACGACCTGCGGATCGACCCGGCCGGCACGGCTGCCGTGGTCCGGGACTGGCTCACCGCCCGGGGTTGGCTGTCCTGAGCGCCGGCCGTGGCGCGTGACCCGGCCCGGCGGTGATCGTTGCACCGGGTGGCGCCGGCCGCCCGACTCGGGCGGCCCCGGGGCCACCTCCCAGGCCCTTCCTGGTCCCAGCTCCCGGTCGCGGCCGAAGCTGGGACCAGGAACGGCGAGCCCCCACCCCCTGTCCCGGCCCCCTGCTCCGTCGCGTCGATCCCGGAGTTGGCGTGCGCGCAACGGACGAATCGGCAGGTCAACTTCATGATCACCGCAGCGTCGGGGTGGCGGCGGGACGGCGGCGGAATGTCGGGGGCGGTGGGTCGCGTTGAGCCCTTTGGAAGACATCGCCAGCGTGAGGGGGGTGACCGGTGCCGATCGAGACACGGAGCCGGAAGCGGGACGAACGGGACGAACAGCAGCTCAGGCGGCTGCTCGACGCGCCGGAGTGGCCCGCGTCGGTGTCGGCCGTGAGCACCGGCACACACTCGGGAAGTGAATCTGCCGCCAGGCGGGTACGCGTATCCTCGGCGGGAAAGCATCCGAGGCGAGGGGATGTGCGGTTGACCACCGAGAAGACGGACGAGCGGAGGGCCCGCTTCGAGCGGGACGCGATGCCCTTCGTCGACCAGCTCTACGCTGCCGGGCTGCGGATGACCCGCAACCCGGCGGATGCCGAGGACCTGGTCCAGGAGACGTACCTGAAGGCGTACGCCGCCTTCCACCAGTTCGAGCAGGGCACGAACCTGAAGGCCTGGTTGTACCGGATCCTGACCAACACCTACATCAACTCCTACCGGAAGCGGCAGCGCCAGCCCGTGCAGGCGCCGACCGACGAGATCACGGACTGGCAGCTCGCCGAGGCGGAGTCGCACACGTCCAGCGGTCTGCGCTCGGCCGAGACCGAGGCGCTCGACCGGCTGCCGGACAGCGACGTCAAGGAGGCCCTCCAGCAGTTGCCGGAGGAGTTCCGCCTGGCGGTCTACCTGACCGACGTCGAGGGCTTCTCCTACAAGGAGGTCGCCGACATCATGGGCACGCCGATCGGCACCGTGATGTCCCGCCTGCACCGTGGCCGACGCAATTTGCGGAAGCTGCTCGAGCGATACGCGGCGGAGCGCGGATTCAGTGCGTCGCCGTCGAAGGGTTCGACCGCTGCCGCCAGCCGGGAGGTGTGACCGTGAGCTGTGGACAACCGCACGAGACGGACTGCCACGAGGTGCTCGCCGAGGTCTACCTCTACCTCGACCTGGAGTGCGCCGAGGAGCGCCGGACGCTGATCCGGCACCACCTCGAGGAGTGCGGGCCGTGCCTGCGCGAGTACGGCATCGAGCAGGAGGTCAAGGCGCTTGTCGCCCGCTGCTGCGGCAACGAGGCCGCGCCGGAGAAGCTGCGCGAGCGACTGCGGCTGCGGCTGACCGAGCTGGTGGTCTTCGAGACCACCGAGTCCCGCGAGCTGGCCGACTGACGAGCACGACCGACCACACGCCGGTGGCCCGGGTCCGCACGGACCCGGGCCACCGGTGTGTCCGGCCCACGGACCGGTTCAGGGCCGATGCGGCCCTCGCGCTGATCGGGTGATCAGGAGTTGGGACGCTTGCCGTGGTTGGCGCTGCTCTTCTTCCGGGCCTTCTTCTTCCGGGCCTTCTTCGCCATGCTCTGCCTCCTAGTGCTGGTCACGGTCCGGCCGCGGGCGAGCGCGGCGGAGGTCGCGTACGGTCCCCGGGTCACCCCGGGTGCCGACCCGGACGATGCTAGTGCCGCCGACCGCGCCCGGGACGGGGTGGGGCGAGTCGGAGCGCCGGTGGTCCGAGATTCGACGTGACCGGCGTCATGATTGGATGACCGTTCGCAGGACTGTCGGGGAGAGGGAGGGCCGGAAGATGGCCGAGGAGATCCGCGCCGAGATGGTGGCGAACGTCTGGAAGGTCGTCGCGTCGGCCGGGGACACCGTGTCCGAGGGCGACACGCTGGTGATCCTGGAGTCGATGAAGATGGAGATCCCGGTGGTGGCCGAGTCCGACGGCGTGGTGCAGCAGTTGGCGGTCAACGAGGGCGACGTGGTGCAGGACGGCGACCTGATCGCGGTGATCGGTTGACCCGCCCGCTCGTCCGCCGCGCCGAGCCGGCGGACTTCCCGGCGGTGGCCCGCCTGACGGTGGCCGCGTACGAGGCGGACGGCCAGCTCAAGGGCGAGACCGGGTACGCGCCGGTGCTCGCCGACGTGGCCGGCCGGGCGGCGACCGGTGAGGTGCTGGTGGCCGTGGACGGCGGCACCGGCGCGGTGCTCGGCGCGGTGACGTTCGTGCTGCCCGGCACCCCGTACGCGGAACTCGCCGGGCCCGGTGAGGCGGAGTTCCGGATGCTCGCCGTGGATCCGGCCGCGCAGGGCCGGGGCGCCGGCGTGGCGCTTGTCGAGGCGTGCGTGGCGCGCGCCGCCGGACTGGGCTGCTCGGCGGTGGTGATCTGCGTACGCGCCGGCATGGCGGCGACCGCGTGGCGCCTCTACGACCGGTTCGGGTTCGTCCGCGCGCCGGAGAAGGACTGGGCCCCGCAGCCCGGGATCGAGCTGCTCGGCCTGCGCCGAGTGCTGACCACCCCCGCCGACCGCCGCGCCCTCACCGACGCGCCCTGACCGCGGGGCGGAGCGTCAGCCCTTGTCGCCGATCTTTGCGAGCAGTTCCTCGGCCACCTCGAGGGCGATCTTCTTGCGTTCCTCGTCGGTGACGCCCGGTGCGCGCACCGCGAACCAGCTGCTGTGCACCGCGAACAGGGTGAGCGCGGCGCGTAGCTGGGCGGCCGGCGAGTCGTCGCCGCGGCTCAGCTCGCCGGCCAGCCGCATCATCCGGTCACGCATCTGCTGACCGGCGGCGAGGCTCTTGAGCACGGTCTGGTTCTGTTCGAAGAACCGCATCACCTTGGGCAGTTCGCCGGCGAACATGGCGTCGGCGTACTGGGCGATGAGCGCGCGCCGGGTCGCCAGCGTGGCGGGCTGTTCCGCGGCCCAGGCGATCAGCTCGTCCATCCGGCGCAGCCGGTCGTCGACGAAGCTGGTGACGATCTCGTCCTTGCTCTTGAAGTGGTAGTAGAGCGCGGCCTTGGTCACGTTGAGCCGCTCGGCGATCTCCCGCAGCGAGGTCTTCTCGTAACCCTGCTCGGTGAAGAGCTCCAGCGCGACGGCCTGGATCCGTTGCCGCGTGCCGCCTGTGCTCTCGCTCACCCGACCGACACCTTCCTATCCGCTTGACGTTCGTCCCGTCGTCAGCTTACCGTGCGGCTAGTAAGTTAACTAGCCGGGCGGCAAGTAAGTCGACCACCGATCTGCGGGGGAGCCTACCGATGAGTCAACCAGCCCCGGACATCGCGAGACCCAATGTCCGCGTCGTCCTGTTCGGCCTGATGATCGCGATGATGCTCGCGATGCTCGACAACATGATCGTCAGCACCGCGCTGCCGCGCATCGTGTTCGAGTTCGGCGGCGCGGACCACTTCACCTGGGTGGTCACCGCGTACGTGCTGGGCACCACGGTCTCCACCCCGATCTGGGGCAAGCTCGGTGACCTCTACGGCCGCAAGGCGGTCTTCCTCACCGCGGTGGTCGTCTTCCTGATCGGCTCCGCGCTGTGCGGCATGTCCGGCTCCGGCGTCTTCGGCGGCACCGACAGCGGGATGATGGAGCTGATCGCGTTCCGGGCGGTCCAGGGCCTCGGCGCGGGCGGCCTGATGGTAGGCGTCATGGCGATCATCGGGGACCTGGTCCCGCCGCGTGAGCGGGGCCGCTACCAGGGCATGATCGCCGGCATCATGGCCATCGCCATGGTGGCCGGCCCGCTGGTCGGCGGCTTCATCACCGACCACCTCTCCTGGCGCTGGGCGTTCTACGTCAACCTGCCGCTGGGCGGCGTGGCGCTGCTGCTGCTCGCGACCACCATGCACCTGCCGAAGTACCGCACCGAGCACAAGATCGACTGGCTGGGCGCGGCGCTGCTCTCCGTCGGCATCACCGCGATCGTGCTGGTCACCACCTGGGGCGGCAACGAGTACGACTGGGCCTCGCCGCAGATCCTCGGGCTGGCCGCGCTGGCGGTGGTCGCACTTGTCGCGTTCGCGCTCGTGGAACGGCGGGTGCCCGAGCCGATCCTGCCGCTGGGCCTGTTCGCCAACCGCAACTTCGCGCTCATCTCGGTGATCGGCTTCCTGCTCGGCTTCGCCATGTTCGGCGCGATGAACTTCCTGCCGCTCTACCAGCAGACCGTGCAGGGCGCCTCGGCCACCAACAGCGGCCTGCTGCTGCTCCCGCTGATGTTCGGCATGCTGGTGGTCTCGCTGGTGGTCGGCCGCATGATCACGAAGACCGGCCGCTACCGCGCCTTCCCGATCGTCGGCGGCGTGGTGATGGCCGTCGGCATGGGACTGCTCAGCCTGCTCGACCTGGACACCAGCAAGACCCAGTCCTCGCTCTACATGGTCGTGCTCGGCGTCGGCATGGGTTTCCTGATGCAGACGTCGATGCTGATCGCCCAGAACAGCGTCGAGCAGAAGGACCTGGGCGCGGCGAGCGGCGCGGCCACGTTCTTCCGGTCCATCGGCGGCTCGTTCGGCGTCTCGCTCTTCGGCGCCGTCTTCGCCAACCGGCTGGCCGACTCGGCCGCCGGCCCGGCCTTCGCCGGCAACGGCGGCGGTGAGGGCGGTGCGATGAACCTGGAGGCGCTGAAGAAGCTCACCGGCCCGGCCCGGGAACTGGTGCTCGGCGCGCTCTCCGACGCCATCTCGCACGTGTTCCTCTGGGCCGTCTTCATCACCGTGGCGGTCCCGGTGCTCGCCTGGTTCATCAAGGAGGTGCCGCTGCGCGCGACGAACGACGCCCCGCCCGCCGGCACGACTCCCGAGGCCGAGGCCGAGATCGCCCTCGGCAAGGCCCCGGTGTAAGGAGAGGGCCCCGGTTAACGCCTGGCGATGTGCCGGGGCCCCTCCTAACGCCACCCGTGGCGGAACAGGCCGGTGACGCGTCGCCACAGCCGGCGCAGCGGGCCGGCGTCGGCGGCGGCGACCAGCGCGTCGGCCGTCGCGCGGGCGGGCGCGTCGAGGGCCGGGGTGGCCCGCGCCAGATGCGCCAGCGACACCGCCGCGGGGGTGCGGCGGATCCGACCGGCCGCCACCCCGGCGAGCCGCCCGGCCACCAGCGCGGCCACGTCGGCGCGTACGGCGGGGTCCACCCAGGCGGCGGTGATCAGGGCGAACAGCGCCGCCTCGGCCACCGCACCCGGCTCGCCCCCGGCCAGGTCCCGCAGCACCCGGCGGCGGGTCGACTCCGCCCACGGCTCGTCGGTGCGGTGGTGCAGCAGGCCGAGACACGCCCAGACCTGCGCGCACCGGGCCCAGAGCGCCGGGTCCTGACCGCCGAGCACCCGGCCCAGCGCGGTCGGCGGCGCGTCCGGCGGGTACGCCAGCAGGCCGAGCAGGTCGGTCAGGTCCAGTGTGGCCAGCCCGACGGCGGCGTCGTACGCGGCCGGGGGATGCGGCCACGCCGGGTGCGCCACCTGCTGGAGCCGCAGCACCGCGTCGGCCGACGGGCGCGTGGCGTCGTCCGGCGCGGGCGGCCGGTCGGCGGTGGCCGGGGTCACCTGGCCGAGCCAGGGCCGTCCACGGCAGCACTCGGCGAGGTCGCCGTGCTCGTGCGTGTCGTCCGGGTGGTCGCGGACGAAGTCGGCGAGCGCCACCAGGTGGTCCACGTTCCCGTCGCGCAGGAAACGTAGCCGGTACGCCGTGTGCACGGCGCAGTCGAACGTCGGGTCCTTGGCCAGCGCCCGGTCGACCCAGCCCAGCGCCGCGTCGAGCCGGCCGTGGTCGGCCAGGGTGCCGGCGATGTCGGCGTAGACCGCCAGGTCGTCCGGGTCGAGCGCGACCGCACGTTCCAGCGCGGCCAGCGCGTCGGCGGTCCGGCCGGCGCTGCGGTACGCGTACCCGAGCCACACCTCGCCGAGTTTGGTGGGCTCCGCGCGTACCCCCCGGGTGGCCCAGGCGACCGCGAGGGCGACCTCGCCGAGCCGCCGGGCCAGCGCGGACGCCGCACCCAGCAGCAGTGGGTGGTCCGGATGCACGGTGATCGCGTTGCGGGCCAGCGTGAGGTACGGCTGGAGCGGCTCGCGCAGCCGACGCGGGACCGGGTCGGGCGCGGCGGCGCAGACCTGCATGAGGATCCGGGCGGCGCGCTCCGGGTTGAGCCGTTCCGGCAGGTCGGCGGCGGTCACCCAGGGCACGGCGGCCCACGGCGCGCCGGGCGCGTAGCCGGTGGCGGCGGCCAGCAGGTCGAGCCCCTCGGCGGGGCGGCCGGCGGCGGCGAGCAGGTGCGCCCGGGCCACCACGGCGCCGACGAAGGCGTGCTGGCCGAGCGGGAAGAGATCCAGGTCGCCGCCGCTGGCCGCGGCGAGTCGGGCGAGCGTCTCGTGCGCCTCGGGCAGCGTGGGGGAGCGCACCAGCGCGGCGGCCACGTGGTCGGCGGCGTGCCGGAGGTCGCCCTCGCCCAGCGCCAGCCGGGCCAGCGCGAGTTCCTCCTCCGCGGAGAGCGCGGCGTCGTCCTCGGGCACGTCGTCCTCTCGCCAGCGGGTCGGTCGGTCAGCCGGGCAAGCCTAGGGGATCTTGCCGACGGATGGTGATCCACTGCGCACTACTGCTCGTTGCTTTGCTGGTTGCGGCGCAAACGTGCAAGACTGAGCACCGAACGCGCGGCAACCGCGCAGAAGGGGGTGCGGGGTGACACGTCCAGGGGCCGGCATGGCCGCCGACATCGACGAGCAGCCGGCCGGCTACGAGCGTCTGCTCACCGCCGAGCACGCGGACGCCATCGCCCGGGTCGCGGCGGCCGTCGCGCAGCGACGACCCCGGCACGTGGTCTTCACCGCCCGGGGCACCTCCGACCACGCGGCGCTCTACGCGGCGTACCTCACCGAGATCCGCCTCGGCCTGCCCGCCGGGCTCGCCTCGCCCAGCGCGATCACCGTCTTCGGCGCCCGCCCCGACCTGTCCGACGCGCTCGTCGTCGGCGTCAGCCAGAGCGGCGGCTCGCCCGACCTAGCCGAGGTGCTCCGGGTGGCCCGCGCCTCCGGCGCGCTCACCCTGGCCGTCACCAACAACCCCGACTCGCCGCTGGTGGAGACCGCCGAGCTGAGCGTCGACGTGGCCGCCGGCCACGAGCGGGCGGTCGCCGCCACCAAGACCTACACCGCCGAGCTGCTCGCGCTGCTCATGCTCGTCGAGGGCGTACGCGCCGGCGACGGCGTGCTGCCCGCCGACGAGCGGGCCGCGCTGGCCCGCCTGCCCGAGCTGGCCGCGCGCACGCTCGCCGACGACACCCCGGCCCGGCTCGCCCCGCGCTACCGGTTCGCCGCCCAGCTCGTCACCACCGGCCGGGGCTACGCGTACCCGACCGCCCGGGAGGCGGCGCTCAAACTGATGGAGACGTCGTACCTGCCGGCGCTCGCCTTCTCCGGCGCCGACCTGCTGCACGGCCCGCTCGCCATGACCGACCCGGACGTGCCGGTGCTCGCCGTGGTCGGCTCCGGCCCCGGCGGCACGTCGATGCGGGAGGTGCTGCCCCGGCTCGGCGAACGCCGGGCCGACGTGGTGGTGGTCGGCTCCGCCGACGTCGGGGAGACCCGGATGGCGGTCCCGGAGGTCGACGAGCGGTACGCGCCGCTGCTCGACATCCTGCCGCTGCAACGGCTCGCGCTGGCGCTGGCGCTGACCCGCGGCGAGGACCCGGACGCGCCGCGCGGGTTGAAGAAGGTCACGACCACGATGTGAGCCGGGCGTGGCACGCTGTGGGGCGTGTCCACCCTCCGTGACCTCGCCGAGGAGCACACCACGCTCCGGCCGGCCGACATCGACCACCTCCACCGGATCGCCGGCGACTGGCAGTTGCTGTCCGACCTCTCCTTCGCCGACCTGCTGCTCTGGGTGCCGGTGGACGGCGACGGCACCTTCCTCTGCGTGGCCCAGGTCCGCCCCACCACCGCCCCGACCGCCTACCTCGACGACCAGGTCGGCCGCATCGTCGGCGGGCCCGAGGTGGCGCACCTGGAGGTGGCCCACCGGCAGGGCCGGATCTGGCGGGAGGGCGACCCGGTCTGGTACGGCGACGTGCCGGCCCGGCACGAGGCCATCCCGGTGCGACTGCGCACCGGCGACGGGGAGAGCGGCGAGGTGGTCGCCGTGGTCGGGCGGGACACCAACCTCTCCACCGCGCGGACCCCGAGCCAGCTCGAACTCAACTACCTGACCACCGCCGACGACCTGGCCCAGATGATCGCCGACGGCACGTTCCCGCCGCCCCGGCACCCGGGCGAGACCACCTCGGCGCCTCGGGTCGGCGACGGGCTGGTGCGGCTCGACGCCAACGGCAAGGTCACCTACGCCAGTCCGAACGCGCAGTCCGCGTACCGCCGGTTGGGCTTCGCCTCCCACCTGGTCGGGGAGGACCTGGCCAAGCTGCACCGCCGCCTCGCCGGCGACCCCCTGGAGGGCACCGACGCCGGCAACGCGGTGCTCGCCGCGCTGCGCGGCGAGGCCCCGCCCCGGCGCGAGATCGACGCCCGGGGCGCCACCATGCTCACCCGGGCGCTGCCGCTGATGCCCGCCGGTGTGCCGATCGGCGCGCTGGTGCTGGTCCGCGACATCACCGAGGTACGCCGCCGCGACCGCGCCCTGATCACCAAGGACGCCACCATCCGGGAGATCCACCACCGGGTGAAGAACAACCTCCAGACAGTCGCCGCGTTGCTGCGCCTCCAGGCCCGCCGGGTCGCCATGCCGGAGGCCCGCGTCGCGCTGGAGGAATCGGTACGCCGGGTCGCCTCGATCGCGCTGGTGCACGAGACGCTCTCCATGTCCAGCGACGAGGCGGTCGAGTTCGACGGCATCGTGGACCGGGTGGCCAGCGCCGCGACCGAGGTGGCCGCCACCGAGGTGACCGTGGGCATGCGTCGCAGGGGCAGCTTCGGCGTCCTGCCCGCCGAGATCGCCACCTCGCTGGTGATGGTGCTCAACGAGCTGCTCCTCAACGCCGTGGAACACGGCTTCCCGCCGGCCGACGAGGAGGTCGCCCCCGCCCCGGCGGACGCGCCGCGACCCGAGGTGGTGGTCTCGGTGCACCGGCACCGCAAGCAGCTTCACGTCTCGGTCACCGACAACGGTCGCGGCCTGCCCGAGCAGTTCGACGCCGAGCGCGGCGGCAACCTGGGGCTCCAGATCGTCCGGGCGCTGGTCACCGGCGAGCTGCGCGGCACCATCGAGCTGCGCAACGGCCCCGCCGGTGGCACCGAGGCGGTGCTCGTCGTCCCGCTGGCGCGCGGCACCACCGATCGTCTCACCGGCCGGGCGGGGCCGCCCTGACGCCCGCGCGACCGCCTCACCGGGCGAGCAACGCCACCGTGAGCCCCGGACGGGGCCAGACCTGGCGGACCGTGAAGCCGTCCCGCAACGCCTCGCCCTTCGCGCCGGGCACCGCCGCCAGCGGGTCCGCCCGACGGCCGGTGACCACCAGCCAGACCCGGTCCACGCCGGCCAGGCAGCGCGCCGGGTCGCCGCACTCGGTGGCCCAGAGGCTCGCGTCCGCCCGCTGGTCGCGGACCACCAGCACGTCGCGGGGCAGCCGCGACCCCAGGTGGTACGCCAGGCCCAGATCCGGGAAGAGCCAGCCGTCCCGGGGGGAGTACACGATCGCGTCGCCCGGCCGCGCACCGGCGGCGACGATCCCGGCCGCGCCCGCGTAGTCGACCGGGGCGCTGCGGGGCCACTCGTGGGTACGCCGCAACGCCGCCTGATCGGGCAGCCCGAGCAGCCCGGCCAGGACGATCACGGCCAGCGCCGCCCCGAGCCCGGTCTTAGCCGGGGCTGCTCCGCCCGGCCTCGTTCCGCCCGACCTTGTTCCGCCCGGCGCTGTTTCGGGCGGTGCTGCCCCGGGCTGCCCTGTCTCGGCCAGCGCTGCTCGCGGTGGTGCTGTTTCGGGCGGCGCTGATCCGAGTGGCCCCGCCACGGCTGGTCGGCTGCCGGCCGGCGTCGCCGCGGCCAGTGCGGCCCCGGCCAGCAGGCAGCCGAACGGCACGATGAAGAGCAGGTAGCGGGTCACCCAGAGCGGGACCAGCGTGCCGGCGGTGAAGAGCAGCAGCACCGGCAGCAGCGCCGCCGCCCCGGGCAACAGCGCCCGCCGACCGAGCCGGACCACCCCGAGGGCGGCGAGTCCCAGCAGGAACCCACCCACCACGCCGCTCTGCGCCAGCCCGCCCGGCAGCGACACCAGGTCCGGCAGGCGGGCCGGGTCCACCCAGTCGAGCTGCCGGCCGCGTTGACCGCGGGCCGCCAGCGCCAGCGGCGCGACCAGCACGACGGCCGGGACCAGCGCGAGCAGCCACCATGCGAACACCCGCTGGCGCGGTGCCGGTGCGCACCCGGTGCGCACCGGCACCGCGCCGGCCACCTGCCACGGTTCCACCCCGGGCGCACCGGGTGGCGCTTCGTGCTCGCCGCTCACCGGCTGCCGCGACACCCATCGCGTTCCACTCACGGTCGATGTCGCCGGTGGGTGGAACGCCATGGGTGTCTGGGGAGCGCCGTGACACCCATGGGGTTCCACCCACGGTCGATCTCCGGCGTGGGTGGAACGCCGTGGGTGTCCGCGGCTGGGCGGGGGCGCGTCGAGGATCTCGCGGCGGGACTGTGGGGGCGGGCCGAGGCCGGCGGCGGTCGGGCCGCGGGCGGCGGTCAGCAGCACCGCCACGGCATGCGCGGCGAGCAGGGTGAGCGCGATCAGGTGGAGCAGGCCGAGGGCGGCGACCGCGACCGCGTACCCGGCCCAGCGCCGCCGGGACGGCCGGCACAACGCGTCGACCAGCAGCAGCGTGGCGAGCACGGCGAGCAGCGTGGCGAGCGCGTACGGGCGGGCCTCCTGGCCGTAGCGCGAGGTGGCCGGCAGGACGGCGAACAGCAGGCCGGCCAGGAGCCCGGCCCGGTCGCCGGCGAGACGCGCGCCGAGCCGGGCGGTCAGCGCGGCGGTGGCCGCCATGGCGAGCGCGGAGGGCAGCCGCAGCGCCGCGGGGGAGGTGCCGGCCAGCGCGGTCCACCCGTGCATCAGCAGGTAGTACGGCCCGGTGGCGGCGTCGATGGTGCGGGTCAGCCGGGCCAGGTCCGGCAGCGGGCGGGTGGCGGCGCTCCAGGTGGCCAACTCGTCCCGCCAGGGCTGCGCGTGCCCGAGCCCGACCAGCGTGATCGCCAGTGTGACCGGCCCGGGGACCGCCCACACCGGCCAACCGGGCCGGGTCCGGCCCGGCGCGGGTTCGGTGAACGCGCTCACACTCCGCAGCGTCACACGCCCGCCCGCCCCCGCCGCCCCGCTCCACCGATTCCACCCGGGTCGGGCCACCCACCGAGGGCCGGGGCGGTGGGGCGGGGTGGGCGGGATGGGTCGGGTGGGGGAGAAGTGCGGGTTGGGGGGAGTGATGCTGGTCACGGGGGGTGAGAGGTGGACGGGTGTCGATTGAGATGGGACGCCCGTGATGTGGGATCAGCGGGTCGGCCGCTAGCCGGTGGTCCGGCGGTGTGGCAGCATGATGCGCATGACCGCCGCTGTCGTCCGCCGCTTCGTGGCCCGTCGCCACGTTGACTACGGCCGCGTGCGCAGCGCGATCTGTCCGGCCCACTGACGACGCCCGACCCATTTGTCTCGGGCGCTCCGCGCCGGCCGTCAGCGACACCGCCGTCCACGGCCCTCCCAGGGCCGGCCGCCGCGTCCGCGCTCCCAGGCACCGCAGCAGACAACGGAGGACGCCGCGATGGCGGTCAGCAGCACCCCCACCCGCTCGGACGCTTCGGCTCCCGTCGCCCGGGCGCCCCGCCGGCCGCGCGGCGAGGGCCAGTGGGCGCTCGGGCACCGTGAGCCGCTCAACCCCAACGAGCGGATCAAGAAGGACGACGACCCGCTGAACGTGCGGGACCGGATCGAGAACATCTACGCCCACCGGGGCTTCGCCTCGATCGACCCGCAGGACCTGCGCGGCCGGTTCCGCTGGTGGGGGCTCTACACCCAGCGCAAGGCCGGCATCGACGGCGGGCGCACCGCCGTGCTGGAGCCGCACGAGCTGGAGGACGAGTTCTTCATGCTCCGGGTGCGGGTGGACGGCGGTCAGCTCAGCCTGGCCCAGCTCCGGGTGGTCGCGGAGATCTCCCGCGAGTTCGCCCGGGACACCGCCGACATCACCGACCGGCAGAACATCCAGTACCACTGGATCCGGGTCGAGGACATGCCGGAGATCTGGCGCCGGCTGGAGGCGGTCGGCCTCCAGACCACCGAGGCGTGCGGCGACTGCCCCCGGATCGTGCTCGGCAGCCCGGTCGCCGGCGTGGCCCGGGACGAGGTGCTCGACCCGACCCCGGCCATCGACGAGATCGTCCGCCGGTACGTCGGCGACAAGCAGTTCTCCAACCTGCCCCGCAAGTTCAAGACGTCGATCTCCTGGCTGGTCGACACGCCGTACGAGGCGAACGACATCGCGCTCCTCGGGGTCGAGCACCCGGAGCACGGCCCCGGCTTCGACGTCTGGGTCGGCGGCGGGCTCTCCACCAACCCGATGCTGGCCAAGCGGCTCGGCGTCTGGGTGCCGCTGGACGAGGTGCCGGACGTGTGGGCCGGCGTGGTCGGCATCTTCCGTGACTACGGCTACCGCCGGCTGCGCAACCGCGCCCGGCTGAAGTTCCTGGTCGCGGACTGGGGCGTGGAGCACTTCCGCGAGGTGCTGGAGAAGGAGTACCTGGGCCGGGCGCTGCTGGACGGGCCGGCCGCGGAGCTGCCGGCGAAGCCGGTCGACCACATCGGCGTGCACCCGCAGCGCGACGGCGCGAACTACGTCGGCGCGGCCCCGGTGGTGGGCCGGGTGTCCGGCACCCAGCTCGCCGCGCTGGCCGACGTGGTCGAGGCGCACGGCAGTGACCGGGTGCGGCTCACCCCGTACCAGAAGCTGCTGGTGCTGGACGTCGCGCCGGAGCGGACCGAGGAGCTGGTGACGGCGCTGCGCGGGATCGGTCTGGAGGCCCGGCCGTCGGCCTGGCGGCGCGGCACGATGGCCTGCACCGGCATCGAGTTCTGCAAGTTGGCCATCGTGGAGACCAAGCGGCGCGGTGAGGAGCTGGTGGCCCGGCTGGAGGAGCGGCTGCGGGACTTCGACGCGGACATCTCCATCCACCTGAACGGCTGCCCGAACGCCTGCGCCCGCACCCAGGTCGCGGACATCGGGCTCAAGGGCCAGCTCGTGGTCGGTCCGGACGGGCGGCAGGTCGAGGGCTTCCAGGTGCACCTGGGCGGCGGCCTCGGCATGGCGCAGGGCCAGACCGCCGGCTTCGGCCGCAAGCTGCGCGGCCTGAAGACCACGGCCGACGAGCTTCCGGAGTACGTGGAACGGCTGGCCCGCCGCTACCTGGCCGGCCGGACCGACGGCGAGAGCTTCGCCAACTGGGTCATCAGAGTCGACGAGGAGGAGCTTCGGTGAGTGACGCTCGATCTGCGCCTCTCTACTGCCCGTACTGCGGGGAGGAGGACCTGCGACCGCACGAGGCCGGGCACGGTGCCTGGGAGTGCCACGCCTGCGCGCGGGTCTTCTCGGTGAAGTTCACCGGGCTGTTGGGCCGGGCGGTGGCCCGGTGACCGGCCTGGTCTCCGCCGCCGGCCTGGGTCTGGTCGGCGGCGCCGCTCCGGCCGACCCGGCCCGGCGGGACCCGGCGGAGCTGCGTGCGCTGGCCGAGGAGGCCGGGCGGGAGTTGGCGGACGCGCCCGCGCTGGAGATCGCCCGTTGGGCGGTGCAGACGTTCGGCGAGCGGTTCTGCGTGACCAGCTCGATGGCCGACGGGGTGCTGGCGCACCTGGTCTCCCGGGTCGCGCCCGGCGTCGACGTGGTGTTCCTCGACACCGGGCTGCACTTCCCGGAGACGCTCCGGGTGCGTGACGAGGTGGCCCGGCGGATGCCGGTGCGGGTCCGCTCGATCCGCCCCCGGATGACCGTCGGCCAGCAGGACGGCCAGTACGGGCCCCGCCTGTTCAACAGGTCCCCGGACGACTGCTGCCAGTTGCGCAAGGTGGAGCCGTTGGAACGGGCGCTGGCCGGGTACGACGCCTGGGCCGCCGGGCTGCGCCGGGACGAGTCGCCGACCCGGGCGAACACGCCGGTGGTGGGGTTCGACCCGCGTCGCGGCAAGGTCAAGGTGAACCCGATCGCCGCCTGGACGCAGCGTGAGGTGGACGCGTACGTGGCCCGCCACGACATCCCGGTGAACGAGCTGTTCGCCAAGGGCTACGGCTCGATCGGCTGCTGGCCGTGCACCCGTCGCCTGAAGGCGGGGGAGGACCCGCGGGCCGGGCGCTGGGCGATGTTCGAGAAGACCGAGTGCGGCCTGCACACCTGACCGACGCGTCACCGGTGGTGCTGGTGGCGCACGGCAGCCGTGACCCGCGCGCGGCGGAGGCGACGCGGGCGCTGGCCCGGGCGGTGGGCGTCGGCTGTCCCGGCCGGCCGGTGCTGCCGGCCTGGCTCGACCACACCGATCCCGGGCCGGCCGACGTGCTGCGGCGACTGGCCGCCGACGGGCACTCCCGGGTGGTCCTGGTGCCGTTGCTGCTGACCGCCGCGTACCACCGGAAGGTGGACATCCCGGCGGCGGTCGCGGCGGCCGGCGCGGGCCTCGACGTGCGGGTGACCGAGGTGCTGGGGCCGACCGGCTGCGTGGTCGACGGTCGGCTGCTGGCCGGCCTGCGGCGCCGACTGGGCGAGGCCGCCGGGGCGGACGCGGACGCGGTGGTGCTGGCCGCGGCCGGCACCCGGGATCCCGCCGCTCGGGCCTCGGTGGGCCGGGTCGCCGCGGCGCTCGGCACCGGGCTGGGCGTGCCCTGCCGGGTGTCGTACGCCTCGGCGGCGCCTCCGGAGGTGGGGGGCGCGGTGCGGCGGTTGCGCGCGGCGGGCGCCCGCCGGGTCGCGGTGGCCGCCTACTTCCTGGCGCCGGGCCGGTTCCACGACGGGGTACGCGCGGCGGCCCGCTCAGCCGGCGCGGTGGCGGTCGCCGACCCGCTCGCCGACCTCCCGGAGCTTGCCGAACTGGTGTGGCGGCGGGTGACGGCGGCGGCCTGACCGGCGCTCGTCGTCGGCGCACTCGTCGAGCAGCCCGGAGAGCAGCCGCCCCGGCCTGACCGGCTTCCGGACAGCAGAACGCCCCGGCCGGGATCCCGGCCGGGGCGTGCGGCGTGAGTGGGTCAGGCGGAGTGAGCGCGCAGCACCCGGAGACCGCCGCGGCGCTTGACCGCGCGGCGCTCCTCCTCGCTCATCCCGCCCCAGACTCCGGCGTCCTGACCGGACTCCAGCGCCCACTGCAGGCACTGGTCGGTCACGGGGCAGCGCCGGCAGACGGCCTTGGCCTGCTCCACCTGCAGGAGAGCCGGGCCGGACGTCCCGATCGGGAAGAACAGCTCCGGGTCCTCGTCGCGGCAGACCGAATCGTGGCGCCAGTCCATGGCGGCAACACTCCTCATTCTTAGTGGGTGGCCAGATAACGCTTCGTTGCTATTCCTATATGCATCCGCATTGCCGATCGGTGACGGTCAGCATCCGCCAATTCGGCTCTGCGTGAGCAGGCTGCGGGCCCCTGGACCTGCTGGAACAGCTCAACCTGACGAGCATATCCAGGCAATGTCCCGGTAACACGAGTTCGCTTGTGAATACTTTCACGAACTACAGCGATGTCAAGGGTGACGCTCGGAAAAACTCCGAACAGTGAGCGGCCTCACCACCCGTTTGTCCGGGTTTGCGAGGGCTCTCGTTACCCGGCGTGCCACAGTCGAGGATCAATATAGTACGGTCTGCGTGACGTTGCTGACATTTCCGGCATCCTTCCTCGGCGTGGCGGCCCTCACCCTTGCGGTGGGGTCCGCGTCAACCGACGGGGATACCCGAGGCCTAGCAGATTACTCTCAGTGCGGCGGGTACGGAGGTGAATCTGACTTTTTCCCGCTCGCCGAGGTAGTCCCCGTCCAGCTGGAACGGCAGCGGACGCGCCGTGAGCAGTGTGAACTCCGACAGGTCGTGCAGGCGGAGCACCTGCTTGCCGTGCGGATCGGGTTGCCGGGAGAAGAACTGCGTCACTGTCCGTGCCGTACTGGCCACCTTGAGCTGTCGCAGCGCGAGCACATCCAGCCCGAGGTCGAACGACGCCTCCGGGTTCGGGTTGATCTCCCGGTCGCCGAGGTACGTCCACGGCGCGGTGTTCTGGATGATGGCGGTGGACAGCTCCGTCGCCGGCGCCTCACCCGGACGCTCCAACGTGATCGACGGGTGGCGGCGGTCCGAGCCGACGAAGTACTGGCTCGCCGTGGACCGGAAGTAGAGCGCCGGAGTGGACACCCGACCCCGTTTACGGGCCTGCTCCACCCGGCGGATGACGGCCGCGTCCAACCCGAAGCCCGCGCAGAACGTGAAGTAGCGGTCGTCCGCCCGGCCCAGCCCGATCGTGCGGGACCGGCCCAGGCGCAACCCCTCCAGGATCATGCTGGTGCCGTCCGGCCACTCCCGCGGCAGCCCGAGCGCGCGGGCGAAGACGTTCGTCGAACCACCTGGCACGGTGGCCAGCGCCGGCAGCCGCTCGGCCGAGGTCGGCCCGGTGCGGAACGTCGGCGGCTCCGCCGCCATCAACCCGTTGACCACCTCGTTGACGGTGCCGTCACCGCCGAGCGTGACCACCAGGTCGACGCCCTCCTGGGCGGCCTCCCGGGCCAGATCCATGGCGTGGCCCCGCCGGCGGGTGTAGCGCACCGACAGGTCGACTTCACTACGCAACGCCCGGACCAGTACGTCCCGGCTGCGCTCACTCGTGGTGGTGGCCTTCGGATTGACCACCAGGACGGCCCGCATGGGCGGCACATTACCGCGCCTACCCACCGGTATCGTGGCGGCCGTGACGATCGACTCGGACCCGGTCCCCGGCCCGCTCCGCGCGGCGGTGCTCCTGCTGCGCGTCGAGGCGGTGGCGCTCGGGCTGATCGCGGTGTGGCTGATCTGGTCCGACCTCACCGCCCGCACCACGGACCTCACCTCCGCGCTGCTGATCACGGCGTTCGCGGTGGCCGGGGCCGTCGTGCTCTGGGCGCTCGGCGGCGCGTTGTCCCGGCGTCGGTCCGGCGCCCGCGCACCGGCCATCGTGCTCCAGCTCATGCTGCTGCCGATCGGGTGGTACATGATCTCCGGCGGGCTGGGCTGGCTCGGACTGCCGCTGATGGCGCTCGGGATCGGCATGGTCGCGCTGCTGGTGAGCGGTCCCACCAACCGGGCGCTCGGCTTCGGCGCGCGGCCGGACGCTCAGTAGCCGCCGGCGCGACGGGTCAGCAGCGAGATGGTGGCGCGCCCGTCGACCGCCTTGGCGCCGGCCCCGGTGGTCAGCGCGGTGAGCACCTTCCACGCGAAGGACGACTCGGACGGCAGCGTGGCGCCCCGCACGGTCGGCACGGTCACCTCGACGGTGAGCGCGTCCTCGGTGACCGCGAAGCGGCACTCCAGCTCGGCGTCGCGGGTGGCGATCGCGAGCAGCATGGCGCACGCCTCGTCCACCGCGATGCGCAGATCCTCGATCTCGTCGAGGGCGAACTGGAGCCGGGCCGCGAGCCCGGCCGTGGCGGTGCGGAGCACGCCGAGGTAACCACCGTCGGCGGGCACGGTGAGGTGCACGACGTCGTCGTCCGTCGTCGGCTGCCCGGTCAGTTGAGTCACGCCTCATCCCCCCGGTGCGGGACTCTACCCGGTCGGGCGGCCGGGCGCGTGGGCGCGGGCGTCGCCCGCGCGGCGAGGTCGCGCAACGCGGCCCCGGCCAGCCGGTACGGCGTCCACTCGTCCATCGGGGTGGCCCCGATGGACGCGTAGAAGCGGGCCGCCGGATTCCAGTTGATCATCCACCAGTCGAGTCGCTGGTAGCCGCGCTCCACACAGATCGCCGCCAGCGTGGCCAGCAGTTGCCGCCCGGCGCCGGTGCCCCGGGCGTCCGGGCGGACGTAGAGGTCCTCCAGGTAGATGCCGTGCACACCGGCCCAGGTGGAGAAGTTGAGGAACCAGAGCGCGAAGCCCACCGGTGCGTCCGCCGCGTCCACCGCGACGTGCCCGAACAGCGCCGGAGCGCTCGGGAAGAGCGCCGCGTCGAGCTGCTCGACGGTGAGGTGGCACTGCTCCGGGGCGCGCTCGTACGCGGCGAGTTCGTGCACCATCGCGACGACGGCCGGTACGTCCTCGGGACGTACCGGCCGGATCGTCGGTGCCGTGCCAGGCGAGGTCACGCCTGCTTGGTCTCCCAGAAGATCTTGGAGATCTCGTCGATCTTCGAGAGCAGCTCGTCGGCCTTGGCCGGGTCGGTGCCGCCCTTGGCGCCGGCCGCACCGGCCAGCTTGGTGGCCTCGTTGAAGAGCTGGTGCAGGTGCGGGTACTTCTCGAAGTGCGCCGGCTTGAAGTAGTCGGTCCAGAGCACCCACAGGTGGTGCTTGACCAGGTCGGCCCGCTGCTCCTTGATCAGGATGGCGCGCGTCCGGAACTCCGGGTCGGTGTTCGCCTGGTACTTCTCGCAGATCATTTTGACCGATTCGGCCTCGATCCGGGCCTGGGCCGGGTCGTAGACGCCGCAGGGCAGGTCACAGTGGGCACTGGCGGTCACCCGGGGCGTGAGGATGCGAGGAAGGCGCATCAGGGTCCTCCATGGGATGTTTGCGATGATCCAAGACGACATTACTCCTGGAGATGCTTTCCAGCGGGCGGGAGGTGAAACCCGTGCTGCCCGTGCTGATCACCGGCCCGTCCATGTCCCCGACGCTGCGTCACGGCGACGCGGTGCTGGTCCGCACCGGTGGCCGGCCGGTCCGCGCCGGCGACGTGGTGGTCGCGGTCTTCCGCAGCCGACCGGACCTGCTGGTGGTGAAGCGCGCGGTCGAGCCACGGGACGGTGGCTGGTGGCTGCGCGGCGACAACGACCTGGTCACCGACGACTCCCGGGCGTACGGGGTGGCCGACGTCCAGGGTCGGGTGGTGGCGCGGTGGTGGCCGCGTCCGGGACGGATCAGGGGCCGGCAGGGGTAGCCATGGATATGACCCCGCTCACATCCTGGGAGCCGGTGCGTGGTTATGCTCGGAACGTGCCCGGGTGACCCCCGCACCGCCGCCCCGCCGGTCGCTGACCACCGCTGACCGCGCCGGCCGGTCCGTCTGCTCGACAGATCCTGGAGTCACCATGTCTGCGTCCACCCCGGACCCCGCTGATCCCGTCTTCCGGCTCCACCTCGGCGGCAAGATGGCCGTCGCCTCCACCGTGCCGCTGACCAGCCGGGAGGACCTCTCCCTCGCGTACACCCCGGGGGTCGCCCGGGTCTGCGAGGCGATCGCCGCCGACCCCGCGCTCGCCGACACCTACACCTGGGTGTCGCACACCGTCGCCGTGGTCACCGACGGTTCCGCCGTCCTCGGCCTGGGCAACATCGGCCCACGCGCCGCGCTGCCCGTGATGGAGGGCAAGGCGGTGCTGTTCAAGCAGTTCGGCGGCGTGGACGCGGTGCCGGTCTGCCTGGACACCCAGGACGTGGACGAGATCGTGGCGACGGTCAAGGCGCTCGCGCCCTCGTTCGGCGGCATCAACCTGGAGGACATCAGCGCGCCGCGCTGCTTCGAGGTGGAGCGCCGGCTGGACGAGGCGCTCGACATCCCGGTCTTCCACGACGACCAGCACGGCACCGCGATCGTGGTGCTGGCCGCGCTGCGCAACGCGGCGACGCTGCTCAACCGCAAGCTCGGTGACCTGCGGGTCGCGGTCAGCGGCGCCGGCGCGGCCGGCGTGGCGGTGACGAAGATGCTGATCGCCGGCGGCGTCGACCCGGCCCGGGTGGTGGTCTGCGACTCGCGCGGCATCATCGGCCGGCACCGCGAGCTGACCGGCACCAAGGCCGAGCTGGCCGAGCTGACCAACGCCGAGGGCCGCCAGGGCGACGTCACCGAGGCGCTGCGCGGCGCGGACGTGCTGGTAGGCGTCTCCGGCGGGCAGATCCCGGAGGCGGCGGTGGCCGGCATGGCCCCCGGCGGCATCGTCTTCGCGCTGGCCAACCCCACGCCGGAGGTGCACCCCGAGGTGGCCGCCCGGCACGTCGCGGTGGTCGCCACCGGGCGCAGCGACTATCCCAACCAGATCAACAATGTGCTCGCCTTCCCGGGCGTGTTCCGGGGCGCGCTGGACGCCGGGGCCACCCGGGTCACCGACGGGATGAAGGTGGCCGCCGCCGACGCCATCGCGGGCGTGGTGGCCGGGTCGCTGACCGCGGACGCGATCGTGCCGTCCCCGCTGGACCCGCGCGTCGCCCCGGCGGTCGCCGACGCGGTCGCCGAAGCCGCGCGCCGCGACGGCGTCGCCCGCCGCTGAGGTGTAAGGAGGGGCCCCTTCTTATCGCATTTCGCATAGGAAGGGCCCCTTCTTAACGCCCGCTCAGCTTGTTACCGTGCCGATCATGCGTGCCGCCTATGCCTCGGCCTTCGACGCCGACAACCCGCTCGCCGCGCTCGCCGTCGGCGACCGTCCCGAGCCGGTCCACCCGCAGGACGACTGGGTCACCGTGCGGGTGCGGGCCAGCTCGCTCAACCACCACGACCTCTGGTCGCTGCGTGGCGTGGGCCTGACCGCGGACCAGCTCCCGATGATCCTCGGCTGCGACGCGGTCGGCACCGACCCGGACGGCAACGAGGTGGTCATCTACCCGGTGGTGCCCACCCCGGGCGACCCGCGCGGCGTCTCCATCCTCTCCGAGCACTTCCCCGGCACGTTCGCCGAGCTGGTCGCCGTACCCCGGATGAACCTGCTGCCGCTGCCCGACGGCCTGGCGGCGACCGACGCGGCGTGCCTGCCCACGGCCTGGCTCACCGCGTGGCGGATGCTCACCACCAAGGGCCGCGTCGCCGACGGCGAGTCGGTGCTGGTCCAGGGCGCCGGCGGGGGCGTGGCCACCGCGGCGGTCGCGCTCGCCGTCGCACTCGGCAAGCGGGTGTACGCGACCAGCCGCGACGCCGCCAAGCGGGAGCGGATCACCGAGCTGGGCGCCACCGCGCTGGAGCCCGGCGCGCGCCTGCCGGAGCGGGTCGACGTGGTGATCGAGACGGTCGGCGCGGCCACGTTCGACCACTCGCTGAAGTCGGCCGCGCCGATGGCCCGGATCGTGGTCTCCGGCGCGACCGCCGGGCACGAGCCCACTGTCAACCTGCGTCGCGTCTTCGCCATGCAGTTGGAGATCCTCGGCACGTCCATGGGCACCCCGGACGAGCTGACCGAGCTGCTCGCGTTCTGCGCCGAGCACGCGGTCCGGCCGGTGGTGGACCGGGTGGTGCCGTTCAGTGACATCTCCGACGCGTTCGCCCGGCTGCACTCCGGCGAGGTCTTCGGCAAGGTGGTCGTCGACCACACGGCGTGAGGCCGGCCTGATGAGAAGGGGCCCCTTCTCTGCCGGAGGCGTTAAGAAGGGGCCCTTCCTTACAGCCGGTTGTCGAGGGTGGCGAGGTTGGCTCGGGTGGCGTCGGCGGGGAGGCGGGTTTTTGCGGTGGGGTCGCCGTAGAGCGTCCAGCGCAGGAACTCGACCGTGGTGTCGGCGACCACCCGCAGCGCCTTCCCGTCCCCGAGCAGCGCCCGGCCGTGGTCACCCTTCGGCAGGCTGAGCATCGCCTTCGGCCACGGCACCGCGTCGAAGACCGCCTTGCCCGCCGCGTACGACACCACCTCGTCCGCCTCGCCGTGCACGAACAACTGCGGGGCGGCGGCGCCGGCGAACGCGGTGCCCACGCCGAGCGCCGTGCCGGCGAAGACGATGCCCGCGTCCAGCCGCTCGTCCCGGCCGGTGGTGAACAGCCCGATGGTGGTCACCCCGCCGGCGCTGTGCCCGGTCGCGGCCACCCGGTCCGGGTCCAGCCGGCCGCGCAGCGGATCGCCCGCCGTCGCGTCGAGCGCGAGCACCCGGGTCAGCACGTACGACACGTCGGCCGGTTGGTTGAGCACGTCGAGCGGGTTGCCGTCGCCGCCCCGGCCGGTGTGCGGGAAGCGCGGCGCGGCCACCACGAACCCGGCCGCCGCCCAGCGCGTCAGCAACACCTGGTAGTCCTCGGGCCGGGCGCCCAGCCCGTGGCTGAACACCACCACCGGGAACCGCCCGGCCGCCGCCGGGACGGACCGCTTCGCCGCGCCGCCGGCCGGGCCCGCCGCCGGATACCAGAGCGATACCGGCAACGGTCGATCACCATCGCGGTTCAGCTTCAGGTGGCGTACGCCGACCGCGAAGCTCGTCGCGGGCGCCTTGCCGGCGGGTACGCGGGGGGTCGGGGTGGCACTGTTCGGGGACGTGTCGGGGGCGGGCCGCCCGGTCGGGGCGGTCGGCTCCGAGCAGCCGGCCAGACCGGCGCCGAGCAGGGCGACGGCGGTGGCCATAGCGACGGGACGACAGCGCATGCTCCCGATTGTGCCTCGCGTCCACCGACGGCCGGGCCGTAAGGCGGGGCCCCCTGTTAACGCCTGCGGTAGAGGAGGGGCCCCCGCTCAACACCTTGGGCGGGCGGTGAGCGGCGGCCGGGTCAGCCCGCCTGACGGTCGCCGACCGAGGCCCGGAGGCGGGCCAGGTCGGCGGCGTCCTTCGCGCGGCGGGGCCGCTCCGGCATCCAGACCGGGAACATCTCCTTGAACTCGATCTGCGCGGTGACGCTGATCACCGGTGCGGTGAGCGACCCGATCCGGCCGGCCGGCGCGTCGAGCATCCCCGCCGGCAGGGGCGTGCCCGCCCACGGCCCGGCGCCGACCACCACCCGGCCCGCGGAGTCCCGTTCCAGGTAGGCGAAGCTCAACTCGACGTCGCCCCGGAGCAGGTCGAGCTGCTGCGCGGCCGGCATCCGCGGGTCGGCTCGCCAGCCCTGCCCGCCGAGCCGGACGGCCAACCGCTCGGCGTCGCGCCGCCAGCAGTACCAGTCGACGTCGACGTGCGGTCGGCTCACGGCGCCGAGGTGGAAGTCCATCGCCCAGCCGCCGCGCAGCCACACCTCGATGCCGTCCGCGCCGGCCAGCTCGACCACCTCGCGGATCGCGCCCAGTTGCCGCTCCACCAGCCCGTCCATCAGCCGAAGCTACCCTGCTCCGCCCCTTCCCACCGTCCCGACCGCCCGGCCCCGATGATCAAGGAGTTGGCGTCCGCGATCGCCGGCCCGGGCGACGCCAACTCCTTGCGCAACGAGGGGGTGGTCGGGAGGGAAGGGTCAGGTGGGGAGGGCGCGGGTGGTGAACGTGGTGACGCCGGGGGTGGTGGCGTCGGTGGGGAGGCGGCGCAGCGCCGTCCGGTCGGCGTAGAGCGTCCAGCGGAGGAAGTCCGTGGTGGTCGCGAGCACCTCGGTGAAGCCGGGGCGGCCCGGGTTCAGGTACTCGCCGTGGCCCTGACCGGGCAGGCTGAGGAAGGCGGCCGGCCCGAGGCAGCGGGCGTACGCGGCCCGGCCGATCGACTCCGGCACGATCCGGTCGGCGGCGCCGTGCACGAACAGCATCGGCGTCGACGGACGCGCGATGCCGGCGACCGGCCGGCCACCGGCGATCACGATCCCGGCCCGCAGCGGGGACCGTCGCCCGGCGACGAACATGCCGAGCGTGGTGTGGCCACCGGCCGAGTGCCCGGCGGCGGCGAACCGGTCCACGGCCAGGTGCGCGCCGAGCGCGTCGCCGGGGCGGGCGCCCAGGCGGACCAGGTGACGGACCAGTCGCCGGGCGTCGGCCGGCTGGTTGCGCACGTCGTCGCGGGTGAAGGCGCGGGCGCGCAGGTTGGTACGGGGGTAGGTGGGTGCCGCCACCACGAAACCGGCGGCGGCCCAGCGGGTGGTCAGCCGCGCGTGCAGCGCGGGCAGGCTGCGCAGTCCGTGGCTGAAGACGACCACCGGGAACCGCCCGGCGGCCACCGGCGCCCGCGTCCGGACCATCGGCCCGGCCTCCGTGCCGGGGCTCGGTGGAACGGCTCCCCGGTCCCGTCCGGAGGGGTCGGGGGAGCGTGCTCCGGAAGGGTCGGGGGAGTGCGGTCCGGGGGAGTGCGGTCCGGGGGATCGCGGCCCCTGGGTGTCGGCGGGGTGCGGCGTGGCGGGGAGGACGGTGACCGGCTCGGGGAAGGCGGCCGGGTCCACCGGGTACCAGACGGTGACCGGCAGGGGACGAGGGCCGTCCGGGTCGATGGTGAACTGCCGCATCCCCACCGCGTACGGGTGCTCCGGCGCGGTCCGGACGCCGGCCGGGACCGGACCGGTGGTGGCGACCGCCGACCCGCAGCCGGCCAGCAGCGCCGTCGTCAACACGGCCACCAGCCGCCGCCCCGTCATGCCTGCACGGTAGGCAGCCGAGCGGGCCGACCGCGCCCGCCGTCCGGGCGGCTGCCCCCGCCACCCGGCCGGGCCGCGCCTCCACCACCCGGCCGGGCTTTGCCCGCCCCGGCCGCCCGGGCAGGCCGAGTCCGGCCCGGCGGGGCACGGGTGGGCGGTGGGCTTCGCTAGGGTCACCCGCATGGCTGAGAACTACACCGACCCCAGCGGCAACACCGCGCAGTTCCGCGCTTTCGTGGACACGCCCGAGCCGGCCGCGGCGGCGCCCGCGCCGTCCCGGTTGCCGTTGATCGCCGGTCTCGCCGTCGCCGCCGTGGTGGTCGTCGCCCTGGTCGCCTGGGTCGCCCTGGGCTGACCCGGCCCCCACGGCCGGTGAGCCGTGGCGCTGGTCCACGCCGGCACGCCGTGGCGCTGTCCGCGCCGGGATGTCGGCGTGGCGCTGTCCGCGCCGGGATGTCGGCGTGGCGCCGTCCGCGCCGGGATGTCGGCGTGGCGACGGACGCGCCGGGACGACGGACCTCGACGACGCGGTGGCGCGGTGGCGTCGACCGCGATCAGGCGGCGAGCACCTCGCGGGTCTCCCGGGCGATCTCCCGCTCCTCGTCGGTGCCGACCACGAGCACCGCGACCTCGGCACCGGTCGGCGAGATCAGCCGGTCACCGGTGTCGTCGTTGCGGGCCGGGTCGACGGCGATGCCGAGCCGCTCCAGGCCGGCCAGCGACGCGGCCCGCACCGGGGCGGCGTGCTCGCCGACCCCGGCGGTGAACGCGATCGCGTCGACGCGTCCGAGCAGCGCGTAGTACGCGCCCACGTAGCCGGTGATCCGCCGGCAGTAGACGTCGAACGCCAGCGCCGCGGCCGGGTCGTCGGCGTCCCGGCGGGCCAGCACCTCCCGCATGTCGTTGACACCGGTCAGCCCGAGCAGGCCGCTGCGGTGGTTGAGGAGGTCGTCGATCTCGTCCACGCCCATCCCCGCCTCGCGGCGCAGGTGGAAGATGACTGTCGGGTCGAGGTCGCCGCTGCGGGTGCCCATCACCAGGCCCTCCAGCGGGGACATGCCCATCGAGGTGGCCACGCTGCGACCGCCCCGCACCGCGCACGCGCTCGCCCCGTTGCCCAGGTGCAGCGTGATGGTGTTCAGCTCGGCGTACGGCCGGTCGAGCAGTTCGGCGGCCCGCCGCGACACGTACGCGTGCGAGGTGCCGTGGAAACCGTAACGGCGGATGTCGTACCGCTCGGCGGTGGCCCGGTCGATCGCGTACGTGGCGGCGGCCTCGGGGAGCGTGTGGTGGAACGCGGTGTCGAAGACGGCCACCTGCGGGGTGTCCGGCAGCGCCTCCCGGGCGACCCGGATGCCGGCCAGGTTGGCCGGGTTGTGCAGCGGGGCCAGCGGGACGAGGTCCTCGATCCCGGCGACGACCGCGTCGTCGATCAGCACCGGGGCGCTGAACCGCCGTCCGCCGTGCACCACCCGGTGCCCGACGCCGGCCAGCCCGTCGAGGTCGAGCCGCTCGATGATCTCCCGGACTGCGCTCTCGTGGTCGGCCGGCCCGCCGCCCGGCTCGCCGACCCGCTCCACGGTGCCCTTGTCGAGCACCTCGTCGCCGTCGTACAGCCGGTACTTGACCGATGAGGATCCGCTGTTGAGGACCAGGATGCGGCTCATTCCGACGCCTCCGTGGCGGCCTGGATGGCGGTGATCGCCACCGTGTTGACGATGTCCGGCACGGTCGCGCCCCGGGACAGGTCGTTGACCGGTCGGCGCAGGCCCTGCATGACCGGGCCGACCGCCACCGCGCCGGCCGAGCGCTGCACCGCCTTGTACGTGTTGTTGCCGGTGTTCAGGTCCGGGAAGATGAACACGGTGGCCCGGCCCGCCACCGGGCTGTCCGGCAGCTTGGTGGCGGCCACCTGCGGGTCGATCGCCGCGTCGTACTGGATCGGCCCCTCGACCAGCAGTTCCGGCCGGCGTTTCCGGACCAGCTCGGTGGCCGCCGCGACCTTCTCCACGTCCGCGCCCGCGCCGGAGCTGCCGGTGGAGTACGACAGCATCGCCACCCGCGGCTCGATGCCGAACCGGGCCGCGGTGTCGGCCGAGGAGATGGCGATGTCGGCGAGCTGGGCGGCGTCCGGGTCGGGGTTGACCGCGCAGTCGCCGTAGACCAGCACCCGGTCGGCGAGCAGCATGAAGAAGACGCTGGACGCGACCGAGACGCCGGGCACGGTCCGGATGATCTCGAAGGCCGGCCGGATGGTGGCGGCCGTGGTGTGGGTGGCGCCGGAGACCATCCCGTCGGCGCGGCCGGCCTGCACCATCATGGTGCCGAAGTAGTTGGGCTGCGCCACGATGTCGTGCGCCAGCTCCGGCGTCATGCCCCGGTGGGCGCGCAGCTTCGCGTACGCGGCGGCGAACTCGTCGCGCCACTCGCTGGTCGTCGGGTCGACGAGCTGCGCGTCGCCGACGTCGACGCCCAGCTCGCGGGTCCGCCGGGCGATCTCGTCCGGCCGCCCGAGCAGCGTCAGCTCGGCGACGCCGCGGCGCAGCAGCACCTCCGCCGCGCGCAGGATGCGCTCCTCGGCGCCCTCGGGCAGCACCAGCCGGCGGCGTCGGGCCCGCGCCCGGTCGATGAGGTCGTTCTCGAACATCAGCGGGGTGACCCGCGCGGAGCGGGTGACCCGGAGCCGGGCGGCCAGGTCGTCGGTGTCCACGCAGCGCTCGAACGCGCCCAGGGCCGCCTCGACCTTGCGCGGGTTGGCGGTGCTGGGGCGGCCCTCGATCCGGCTGGACGCCTCGACGGTGTCGTAGCTGTCGCTGGTCACCGACAGCACCGCCAGCCCGGTGTTCATCCGCTCGACCAGCCGCATGGCGCGCGGGTCGGGCTGCTCGCCGAGCGTGAGCACCAGCCCGGCCAGCGACACCTGCCCGGCCACGTGGGCGGCGCCGGCGGCGACCAGCAGGTCGGCCCGGTCGCCCGGGGTGATCACCAGCGCGCCGTCGGTGAGGTGGTCCAGCAGCGTCGGCACGTGCGCCGCGCCGACCACGTAGTCGAGCACGTCGCGGTCCAGCGCGGCCCGGTCGCCGGCGAGCCGGGTGGCGTCGAGCGCGGTCGCCACCTCGGCCACCGTCGGGGCGGAGACGGTCGGCACCTCCGGGATCGCGTACGCGGGGACCGGCAGCTCGGGCAGCGTCATCGGGCCGGGCACCCGGTTGGCGACCACCGCCACCACTGTCGCGCCGAGGTCGGCCAGATCGTGGTACGCGCCGCGCATCGCCGCCGCGATGGCCTCGGGCGGCTGGTCGAACCCGTCCACCACGGGCACCACGACGCTGCCGAACTCGATCGCCAGGCGGGCGTTGAAGGCCAGCTCGCGGGGGCCGGCGCCGTCCCCGTCGGCGAAGTCGCTGCCGACCACCACGACGGCGGGGCAGCGCCGCTCCACCTCGCGGTAGCGGGCCACGATCGCCGAGATCAGCTCCTCCCGCCGGCCGTTCGTGACCAGCGCGGTGGCTTCGGCGTACGTCGCGCCGTGCAGCTCGGCGACCGGCAGTTCCACCCGGTAGCGCTCGGTGAGCAGGGCCAGGATCGGGTCCGGGGTGTCACCGCCGGCGACCAGCGGCCGGAACGCGCCGATCCGCTCGACCTGCCGGGACAGCAGCTCGGCCAGGCCGAGCGCCACCGTCGACTTTCCTCCGCCGGACCCCACGCCGGTCAGGTACACGCTGCGCGCCACGACCTCACGCTACAAGATCGCCCAGCCCTCCGCCCGGGTCCTTGTCCCCGCCTCCTCCTCCCGCCGATCTTGCGGTTGCGGCCCCTCGTGCGACCGGAAAGCGGCAGTTGCCGGGGCAGCAACTGCAAGATCGCGTGGGGTGGGTGCTGCCGTTGCAGCAGTTCGTCTACCGGCAGTTGATGTACCTGGTGCTGATCCAGTCGGTGGTCACCGCGTTGACCGGTGGCCGGCTGGGCTGGCAGAAGCTGCGGCGTACCGGAAATCTCGACGCGACCGCGCGGCGGGCCGCCGCCTGACCGTCGGTCACGCCGGCGTGGTCGTCCGGGGCTCGGGGACGTCGGGCCCGCCGACCGGCTCGGCGGCGCGCAGCAGCGCGTCGCTCTTCGCCACCCAGGCCGCGCCGAAGGCGAAGACGGCGAGCGTCTCGCACCACAGCACCGGCTTGAGCGTGTGCCGGACGTCGGCCGGGAGCCGCGTGCTGGCCAGCGCGAGCGCGACGGCGAGCAGGATGAGCCCGCCGCAGGCCCGGTAGAAGACCTGCGCCGCGCGCCGGGGCGGCACCCCGGCCCGGTCCGGGCGGACGAAGAGGACCAGGCAGAAGACCGCGAGCAGGACGAAGAGGCCGGCGGCGGCGACCTGGTGCACCACGCCGGCCGTCCGGTCGACGCCGTCGACCGTGGCGGCCGGCACGCCCGTCGCGGTGGGGAAGAGCGCCACCACGATCGCCAGTACGCCGGCGCAGGTGCCCAGCAGGTCCTCCGGCCGGCGGTACCGGTAGCTGATCAGGAAGACGCCGACGGCGCACATCGCGCCGACGAAGACGTCCCGCATCTCGGAGTGGTAGTACCCGCTGAGCGAGTCCAGCAGGGTGAGGCGTCGGGTGGCGGCGACGTGGCCGACCACCAGCACGACCGGCAGCGCGAGGCCCACCGATCCGATGCCGAGGCGCAGGTGGCGTACGGTCACCGCGTCCTGCGGTGGCTTGCGGTTCCCGGGGTCCATACCTCAACAGTGGACGTCACGCAGCGGAACTAGTCAAACGCGAACCGTCACTCGTCATCCTCGTCGTCCAGGCGGGCCAGCCAGGTGGCGAACCGCTCGATCGGCGTCTCGAACTCCGGGTTCAGGTCCACGAAGTCGCGCAGGCGCTCGCCCAGCCACTCCAGGCTGACCTGCTCGTCGCCCCGGCGCTCGACCAGCTCCTCGATGCCACGGTCGGTGAAGTACACGGTCGTCCTCTCGTCGTACGGCAGCGGCCCGCCCCGGTGGAGGGACGGGCCGCTGCGTCGGGGTGTCACGGGCGGGGCAGGGCCGCCTCGATCAGCGCGTTCTGCTCGACCTCGTGCATCTTCGCCGAGCCGACCGCCGGAGCGGCGGCGGACGGCCGGGAGATGCGGCGCAGCCGGACCTCGGGCAGGTGCTCCAGCAGGTTGAGCGCCACGAACGACCAGGCGCCCTGGTTGGCCGGCTCCTCCTGGACCCAGGCGAAGTCCTCGGCGTTCGGGTACTGCGCCAGCGCGGTCCGGACCTCGTCGACCGGCAGCGGGTAGAGCTGCTCCATCCGGAGGATCACGGTGTCGGTGACGCCGCGCTCCTGCCGGGCCTGGAACAGGTCGTAGTAGACCTTGCCCGAGCAGAGCAGCACGCGCTTGACCTGCTCCGGCGCCGGGGCGGCGGTGTCGGCCAGCACGGGCTGGAACGTGCCCGTGGTGAAGTCCTCCACCGGCGACACGCACAGCTTGTGCCGCAGCAGGGACTTCGGCGTGAACACCACAAGCGGCTTGCGCTTGGGCGACAGCGCCTGCCGGCGCAGCAGGTGGAAGTAGCTCGCCGGGGTGGTCGGGATGGCCACCCGCATGTTGTCCTCGGCGCAGAGCTGGAGGAAGCGCTCCGGGCGGCCGGAGGTGTGGTCCGGCCCCTGGCCCTCGTGGCCGTGCGGCAGCAGCAGGGTGACCGCGGAGCGCTGGCCCCACTTCACCTCGCCGGAGGAGATGAACTCGTCGATCACCGACTGGGCGCCGTTGACGAAGTCACCGAACTGGGCCTCCCAGGCCACCAGCGCGTTGACGTTCTCCACCGAGTAGCCGTACTCGAAGCCCATGGCGGCGTACTCGGAGAGCAGCGAGTCGTGCACGAAGAAGCGGGACCGCTCGCCGTCGGCGGTGAACGTCTTCAGCGGCAGGTAGTCGTCGCCGGTGCGGGCGTCGACGATCGAGGCGTGCCGCTGGACGAACGTGCCGCGGCGCGAGTCCTGCCCGGCGAGCCGGACGGTGACGCCGTCGTGCAGCAGCGCGCCGAACGCGATGATCTCGCCGAAGCCCCAGTCGATGTTGCCCTCGACGGACATCTTCCGGCGCCGCTCCAGGAGCTGCTGGATGCGCTTGTGCGGGGTGAAGCCCTCCGGCAGGTTGACGTGCGCCTCGCCGATCGCCTTGACCACGGAGGCGTCGGTCGCGGTGTCGACCTGCGGCTCCGGCTCCTCCTCCCGCTTCGGGCGGCTGAGCTGGCGCGGCGTGGTGGCCGCGTCCCGGGTGGCCTTGAAGACGCGTTCGAGCTGTGCCTGGTAGTCCCGCAGCAGCTCCTCGGCGTCCTCCACGGTGATGTCACCGCGCCCGATCAGCTCCTCGGTGTAGAGCTTGCGGACCGACCGCTTCGAGTCAATGATCTTGTACATCTGCGGGTTGGACATCGACGGGTCGTCGCCCTCGTTGTGCCCGCGCCGGCGGTAGCAGACCAGGTCGATCACGACGTCCTTGTTGAACGCCTGCCGGTACTCGAAGGCCAGCCGGGCGACCCGGACCACGGCCTCGGGGTCGTCGCCGTTGACGTGGAAGATCGGCGCCTGGATCATCCGGGCCACGTCGGTGCTGTAGAGGCTGGACCGGCTGTACTCCGGGGCGGTGGTGAAGCCGACCTGGTTGTTGACCACCACGTGCACGGTGCCGCCGGTGCGGTAGCCGCGCAGCTGGGACAGGTTGAGCGTCTCGGCGACCACGCCCTGGCCGGCGAAGGCGGCGTCACCGTGCACCGCCAGCGGCAGCACGGTGTACCCCTCCAGCTTGAGGTCGATCCGGTCCTGCTTGGCCCGGACGATGCCCTCCAGCACCGGGTCGACGGCCTCCAGGTGCGACGGGTTCGCCACCACCGACACCTTGACCGCGTGGTCGCCGTCCGGGGTGGTGAACTTGCCGTTCTGGCCGAGGTGGTACTTCACGTCGCCGGAGCCCTGCGTGGACCGCGGGTCGAGGTGCCCCTCGAACTCGGAGAAGATCTTCTCGTACGGCTTGCCGACGATGTTGGCCAGCACGTTGAGCCGGCCGCGGTGGGCCATGCCGATGACGACCTCGTCCAGCCCGGCCTCGGCGGAGGACTCCAGCACCTCACCGAGCAGCGGGATCAGCGACTCGCCGCCCTCCAGCGAGAAGCGCTTCTGGCCGACGTACTTGGTCTGGAGGAACGTCTCGAACGCCTCGGCCGCGTTGAGCCGGTTGAGCACGTGCTTCTGCTCGTCGGAGCTGGGCTTCTCGTACTTGCGCTCGACCCGCTCCTGGATCCAGCGCCGCTCCTCCGGGTCCTGGATGTGCATGTACTCGATGCCGACCCGGCGGCAGTAGGAGTCCCGCAGCACGCCGAGGATCGAACGCAGCTTCATCCGCTGCTTGCCGGCGAAACCGTTGACCGGGAAGACGCGGTCCAGGTCCCACAGCGTGAGCCCGTGCTGGAGCACGTCCAGGTCCGGGTGCTTGCGGATCTTGAACTCGAGCGGGTCGGTGTCGGCCATCAGGTGACCGCGCACCCGGTACGCGTGGATCAGCTCGTGCACCCGCGCGGTCTTGTTGATCTGGCCTTCGCTGTCGACGGCCACGTCGCGCATCCAGCGCACCGGCTCGTACGGGATGCGCAGCGAGGTGAAGATCTCGTCGTAGAAGCCGTGCTCGCCGAGCAGCAGCTCGTGCATCACCTTCAGGAACTCGCCGGACTGCGCGCCCTGGATGATCCGGTGGTCGTACGTGCTGGTCAGCGTGATGACCTTGCTGACCGCGAGGTCGGCCAGGGTGGCCTCGCTCATGCCCTGGTAGGGGGCCGGGTACTCCATCGCGCCGACGCCGATGATGGCGCTCTGCCCCTGCATCAGACGCGGGATCGAGTGCACCGTGCCGATGCCGCCCGGGTTGGTCAGCGAGATGGTGGTGCCGGAGTAGTCCTCCATGGTCAGCTCGTTGCGGCGGGCGCGCCGGACCACGTCCTCGTACGCCTGCCAGAACTGCCGGAAGTCCATCTGCTCGCAGGCCTTGATGGACGGCACGACCAGGTTGCGGGAGCCGTCCGGCTTGGCCAGGTCGATGGCGATGCCCAGGTTGACGTGCTCCGGCCGGAGCATCGCCGGCTTGCCGTCGACCTCGGCGAAGGAGTTGTTCATCTCCGGGTGCTCGATCAGCGCCCGGACCATCGCGTACCCGATCAGGTGGGTGAAGCTGACCTTGCCACCGCGGCCACGGGCCAGGTGGTTGTTGATCACGATGCGGTTGTCGACGAGCAGCTTCGCCGGGACCGCGCGCACGCTGGTGGCGGTCGGGACGGCGAGCGACGCGTCCATGTTCTGGACGATCTTGGCGGCGACGCCCCGCAGCGGGGTGGTGCCGGCGGCGCTCGCGGCCGGCGCCTTGGCGGCGGCCGGCTTGGCCGGGGCGGCTTTCTTCGCCGGGGCCGGCTCGGGCGCCTTCGTCGCCGGCTTCGCGGCGGGCTTCGCCGGCGCGGGCTCGGCCCTGGCGGGGGCCGGCTGCTCGGTGACCGTGGCGACGGCCTCCTGCTGCTCGGCGGGCTCCGGCCGGGCGGCCGGCTTGGCCGCGGGCTTGGCCTGGCCGTCCGGGCGCGGGGTCGCCGCGCCCGGCGCCGGCCGGTAGTCGGCGAAGAAGTCGTGCCAGGCCGAGTCGACGCTCGACGGGTCGGCGAGGTAGCGCTGGTACATCTCCTCGACGATCCACTCGTTCGGGCCGAAACCCGCCAGTGGGTTCTCCTGCGATGTCTGCTGGGTCGACACGGCCGCTAATCGCCTCTTTCACGCGGTTGTGAATGTCACGCGGTGGGGCCCCGTGCCCGGCACTCCGGCGCACAGGGGACGGATCCCAGGCTACGCCGTGCGATTGCCACCGGCATTCTCGCCTCCGGCTGGTGGCCCGTTTCACAGAAGATGCCAGAAGTTCGGCAAACGCTGCGTGTCGTCCCGACTCCTGCTAGCCGACGACGGCCCCGGTCGGTGACACGGGTCACCGACCGGGGCCGAATCCGAACGACGGATCAGGAGATGTCGCGTCGCCGGATGGTCAGCACACCGATCACGCCGGTCACCACCGCGTACCCGATCAGCACCGCCGCGCCGGCCCAGCGCGGCGGGTTGCCGGGGATCTCGGCGCCGCTCACCATCAGGCCGGAGGCCAGCGACGGCACCAGCAACTGGAGCTCGTTGATCCAGTCGCCGAACCGCTCCGCCAGCAGGCCGATCGCGATGGCCGCGCCGATGGTGCCGCCCAGGTAGAGCAGGATGCCGGTCACGGTGGCGCCGATCTGGCTGCGGATCAGCACGCCGAGGCCGACGCCGAGCACGGACCAGAGCAGGTAGGCCAGCCCGTTGAGCGCGACCGCGCGCCAGACCGCCCCGCTGTCGAGCTGCGAGCCGACGTCCACCGCGTTCAGGATCAACGGTGCGAAGATCAGGTTGAGCACCGTGGTGACGATCCAGAAGCAGAGCGCCAGCACGCCGGCGGCGGCGAGCTTGGCCAGCATCACCGCGGTGCGGTGCGGGGCGGTGAGGAACGTGGTGGTCACCGTCTGGTGGAAGAACTCGCTTGTCACCACCACGATGCCGAGCAGCATCACGATGAGCAGGCCGAAGAACTGGCCGTTGGTGTAGAGGTTGGCGGCGATGCTGTCGGCGCTGGAGACCGCCTGGATCTGGTCGGCCTGCTCGCCCGACACGTCGCCCACGTTCCCACTGGTCAGGGCGTCGGTCTGCAACCAGTTGAAGCCCAGTGCCAGCGCCCACAAGGGCAGGCTGATCAGCCCGAAGACCCACCAGGTGCTGGTGGTACGGATCTTGAGCAGTTCGGATCGGACCAGCGTCATCGGATCTCCGCCTTTCCGGCCGTCAGCTCCAGGAAGACCCCTTCGAGGTCGGGACGTTCGGTGGTCAGCTCGTGCAGCTCCACCTTCGCGGCCAGCGCGATCCGGCCCACGGTCGGCGCGTCCACGCCGCTGACCAGCAGCGCGCCGTTCGGGTCGGCGTCGACGGTGGCGGACTGCTCGCGCAGCGCGGCGGCCAGCTCGTCCGCCTGCGGGGTGCGCACCCGGATCCGGGCGCCGTGCGTCATCGAGCCCATCACCTGCTCGACCGGCCCCTGCCGGACCAGCTTGCCGGCCGCGATGATCACCACGTCGTCGGCGAGGAGCTGCATCTCGGAGAGCAGGTGGCTGGAGACCAGCACCGTCCGGCCCTCGGCGGCCAGGCCCTTGAGGAAGCCCCGCATCCAGCGGATGCCCTCCGGGTCCAGGCCGTTGGCCGGCTCGTCCAGGATCAGCACCTGCGGGTTGCCGAGCATCGCGGCGGCGATCCCGAGCCGCTGCTTCATGCCCAGCGAGTAGCCCTTGAACTTGCGCTTCGCCGCCGGAGAGAGCCCGACCAGGGCCAACGCCTCGTCCGCCCGCGACTTCGGCAGGCCGGCCGCCGCGCAGATCACCCGCAGGTGGTTGATGCCGGTGCGGCCCTTGTGCGCGCTGGACGCCTCCAGCACCGCGCCGACCGTCCGCAGCGGGTCGGTCAGGTCGGCGTACCGGTGGCCGCCGATGGTGGCCGTGCCGGCGGTCGGCGTGACCAGGTTGAGCAACATGCGCAGCGTGGTCGTCTTACCGGCGCCGTTCGGGCCGAGGAAGCCGGTGACCCGACCCGGCTCGACCGTGAACGACAGGTTGTCGACCGCGCGGACGTTCTTGTATTGCTTGGTCAAGCCGGACACGATGATCTGGCCGGTCGCGGCACTGGGGCGTGGCTGCCCGTCGGACATCATTCTCCTCTCCTGCCCCGGCGCGCTGGACGCACGCCGGTGGGACGCCGTTGCGGAGGCGCCCCGCTCAGCCTTCCAACCCGGTGCAACCGGGTCAATCAGGCGGGATGTGTACGCGCCGTCCTCCTCAGGGAGGAGATCAGCCGGCCGGGAGCGCGATCCAGGTGGCGCGCGCCCGGCCGAGCAGCGCACCGTCCGGACCGTACAGGCTGGTGTGCACCTCGGCCTTCCGCCCCTCGCCGCCGACCGCGAGCCCGGTCACCACGCACGCGTCGCCGGGCCGGGGCAGCGCCGTGATCTGCGCGGCGATCCGGCCCAGCACGTACGGGCGGCCGGCGGAGAGCACCGCCCAGCCGCCCGGGCAGTCCAGCGCCGCCCAGACCGTCGCGGGCACCACGTCGGCCGGTGCGCGGAACGGCGCGGCGGTCCGCCCGTCCGGCAGCCGGCCGGGAAAGATCCGCAGGCCGTCCGGGTGGTCCGGGCCGCAGACGTAGCAGCGCGGAAACGGGTGGTCCACCAGACCGGGGTACGCCAGCGCGGCGGCCTCGGCCGTGGCCGGGTCCACCGGCGGCACCACCGCGTCCACCGGCTCGACCCGGCGTACCTCGGCGACCAGCCGGCCCGCCGGATCGTGGATACCACCGTCGGCGGCGGTCAGCGGCGTGTCCAGCGGCGGCGGCCGGCGCAGGGTGACCTGCACCGGGCCCCGGTCGTCGACCAGCGCGGCGAAGATCCCGGCGCTCCAGCCGCCGTTGCCGGAACCGTCCGGGCCGTGGAAACGGGCCTCGACCAGCACGTGCACCTCCGGATGATGGTCCGCCGGCGTCGTCGCCGGTGTTCGCCCGGCAGCCTCGCACACCCGCCGGCCCGGGTCCGCACGCCGCCGCCGACCGGCGTTCACCGGATCGACACCCCTCACCCCGGGCCCGGCAACCCGTAGCCCCTACACAGGACCCATGGCTGTTCTGCACGCCGCTGGCGCACCCATCACGACCAGCGGTTACACCCTGCTGATCGCCGACGACCCGACCCTGGTCGCGGCCGCGCAACGGCTGCGCCACGAGGTGTTCGCCGGCGAACTCGGCGCCACCCTGCCGCCCGACGCGGCCGGGCTCGACACCGACGGGTTCGACGCCCACTGCGACCACCTGGTGGTGCTGCGCGAGGACACCGGCGAGGTGGTCGGCACCTACCGCCTGCTGCCGCCCGGCCGCACCGACCGCCGGTACGCCGACGGCGAGTTCGACCTGACCCCACTGGCCCCGCTGCGCGACGACCTGGTCGAGGCGGGCCGCTCCTGCGTGCATCCCGACCACCGCACCGGCGCCGTGATCAACCTGATGTGGGCCGGCATCTGCCGCTACCTGCACCTGCGCGGCTCCCGCTGGCTGGGCGGCTGCGCCTCGGTGCCGGTCGCCGACGGCGGGACCGCCGCCGCCGAGGTGTGGGCGCAGGTCACCGAGCGGCACCTCGCCCCGCCGCCGCTACGGGTGACCCCGCGCCGGCCCTGGTTCGCCGAGGCGCCGGCAGCACCCGCGCCGGCGGCGCTCACCCCGGCCGAGCGCCGGGCGCTGGTCCCGCCGCTGCTCCGCGGCTACCTGCGGCTCGGTGCCTGGATCGGCGGCGAGCCGGCGTACGACCCGGACTTCGGCTGCGCCGACTTCTACGTGCTCTTCTCGCTGGACCGGATGAACCCGCGGCACCTGCGGCACTTCCTCGGCGAGGTGGCGTCGTGACACCGCTCGGCGACGATCTGTGGCGCCCCGCGTCCGGCTGCGGGCCGCGGTGCCTGCCCCACGCTGCCGCCCCGGACGTCTCCGCGCTCCGCCGGGTCGGCCGGCTGCTCGGCGTACTCGTCATGCTCGTGGTCGGGGCCGGCCTCGCCGCGGTGCTGCCGCTGCTGCCGGCGGCCGACCGGCGGGCCGCGCTGCGCGCCTGGGCCCGTACGACGTTGCGCGCCCTCGGCGTGCGGCTGGTGGTCCGGGGCCGGCCGCCGCGCCGCCGTGCCCTGCTGGTCGCCAACCACGTCTCCTGGCTGGACATCCTCGCCGTGCTCGCGGTGTCGCCGGCCCGGATGCTGGCCAAGCGGGAGGTGCGCCGCTGGCCGGTGCTGGGCGCGTTGGCCGCGGCGGCCGGCACGATCTTCGTGGACCGGTCCCGGCCGCGCGCGTTGCCGGTCACCGTCGCCCGGGTGGCCGACGCGCTGCGCGCCGGGCATCCGGTGGCGGTGTTCCCGGAGGGCACCACCTGGTGCGGCGCGCCGTCCGGCTGCCGCCCGACGCGCGGCTTCCGGCCGGCGATGTTCGAGGCTGCGGTGGTCGCCGGGGCGCCGGTGGTGCCGCTGGGCATCGGCTACCGGCACGCCGGTGACGCGAGCACGCTGCCCGCCTTCCTCGGCGCGGAGACGCTCTGGGCGTCGCTGCGGCGGGTGCTGGCGGCCCGGGACCTGACCGTGTCGGTGACCGTGGCCGCCGCGCTGCACCCGGCCGACGGGGCGGACCGGCGGCTGCTGGCCCGCGCCGCCGAGGTCGCCATCCATCCGGCCCCGCCCATCCGGACACCGGTCTCCCGCCCGCTCTCCGCGAGCCGCCCGTTTCCCGCGAGCCGCCCGCTTCCCGCGAGGCCGGTGCCCGGCGAGGCGGTCGTCGATCTGGTGGCCTGACAGTTCGTCCTTCGCCCAGCGCTCCCACCAGCAAAGATGGATCTTCCGTAGGCTGGGACGGGAGTGAATCTTGGACCGCATCGGCCCCTCCGGGGGCCGTTTCGTACCAAGATCTCGCGTGCCAAGATTTCGGGGTAGACGCGATACGGTCGCGATGCAGGTCTTGATGAGTCGCGATGTATCGCGTTATGCTCCTCCCGTCACTCGACGTGTCGTCCGGCACGTCGGCGAGGGGAGGACGCCATGGCCAGTTGGACGGTCGACAGTCCGCGCCGGCTCACGCTCGACGAGCCGGTCACCCGGCTGGAGGTGCGGCTGGTCAGCGGCCGGCTCAACGTGGTCGCCGCCGACGGCCCGGCCCGGGTCGACGTCACCCGGATCAGCCGCCGGCCGATCGTGGTCGAGCTGCGCGACGGTCGGCTGACCGTCCGGCACGAGCGGATGCCCCGCTGGCCGGGCGTGCTCTGGTGGCTCGGTCAGCTCCGCCGCCGGTTCCGCGCCGAGGTGTCGGTCGCCGTGCCGGCCCAGGCGCTCGCCGACCTGCACCTGATCGACGGCGCGCTGGTCGCCTCCGGGCTGCGCCGGGACACCCGGGTCGACGTCACCTCGGGCCAGGTCACCCTGATGGGGCTGCGCGGACGCACCACTGCCAAGGTGGTCTCCGGTCCGGTGGAGGCGCTCGGCATCGGCGGCGACCTCGACCTGGAGACGGTCTCCGGGGAGCTGATCCTGGCCGACAGCGCGCCCGAACGGGTGCGGGCCCACGCGGTCTCCGGCTCGATCACCTGCGACCTGGACAACCCGCGGGGCAGCGAGATCCGGCTCAGCGCCATCTCCGGCAGCATCACCGTCCGGGTCCGCGAGGACAGCGACCTCAGCGTGCACCTGCACACCACCTCCGGCCGGATCACCAGTGGCTTTCCGCAGATCTGCGGCGGCCAGCACGGGTTCGGCGCGGTCAAGGACAGCCACGGCGTGCTGGGCGGGGGCGCGGGTAAGCTCTGGGCGTCCGCGACGTCCGGCAGCATCGCGCTGCTGGCCCGCCCGGTGGCGGACGCCGACGACGTGGAGGACCTGCCGTGACCGCCGTGTTCACCCACGGGCGGCTCCGGCTCTACCTGCTCAAGCTCCTCGACGACGGGCCGAAGCACGGCTACGAGCTGATCCGCCTGCTGGAGGAGCGGTTCCTCGGCCTGTACGCGCCCAGCGCCGGCACCATCTACCCCCGCCTGCAACGGCTGGAGGTGGAGGAGTTGGTCACGCACACCGCGGTGGGCGGGCGCAAGGTCTACGAGATCACCGAGGCGGGCCGCGCCGAGCTGCGCCAACGCGCCGACGAGCTGGCCACGCTGGAGGCCGACATCAGCGCCTCCGTCGAGGACCTCTCCGCGCTGGCCGGTGAGATCCGCACCGAGGTACGCGGCTCGGTGCGCGACCTGAAGCGGGAGCTGCGCGAGGTGACCCGGCAGACCCGGCAGGGCCGCTGGACGCCGCCACCGGCCACCCGGCCCGGTGACCACGACGGGGCGGCCCGACCGGCGGAGGCACCGCTGCTCGTCGAGTTCGACGAGCGGCTGGCCGCGTTCACCGTCGAGGTCGGCGCGCTGGTGCGGGCCGGGCGGCTCAGCGACAACCAGCTCCGGACCGCGATCCGGCTGCTCGACGGCGCGCTCGACGGGCTGCGGCGACTGCTCCGCTGAGCTCACAGGTTGTTTCCAGCCACCACCCAGCGCGACCGCAGCCGGAGCACGGATGATGGGGCCATGGCGGCTACCCACACCGAGGCTCGACTGCTCGTCGTCGAGGACGATCCCAACATCCTCGAACTGCTCTCCGCGAGCCTGCGCTTCGCGGGCTTCGACGTGGCGACCGCGACCAGCGGCAGCGCGGCGCTGCACGCCGCCAAGGATCACCGGCCCGACCTGGTCGTGCTCGACGTGATGCTGCCCGACCTCGACGGCTTCGAGGTCATCCGGATGCTCCGCGAGGGTGGTACGCGTACCCCGGTGGTGTTCCTGACCGCGCGGGACGCCACCGACGACAAGATCCGCGGGTTGACGCTGGGCGGCGACGACTACGTCACGAAGCCGTTCAGCCTGGAGGAGCTGACCGCCCGCATCCGGGCCGTGCTGCGGCGCACCGCGACCGGCGAGCAGGCGCCGTCCCGGCTCACGTTCGCCGACCTGGAGCTGGACGAGGAGACCCACGAGGTGCACCGGGCCGGCCAGCGGGTGCAGCTCTCGCCGACCGAGTTCAAGCTGCTGCGCTACCTGATGCTCAACGCCAACCGGGTGCTCAGCAAGGCGCAGATCCTCGACCACGTCTGGAACTACGACTTCCGCGGCGACGACAACATCGTCGAGTCGTACATCTCCTACCTGCGGCGCAAGGTCGACAACACCCAGCCCCGGCTGATCCACACACTGCGTGGGGTGGGGTACGTGCTGCGCAAGCCGGCGGCGTGAACGCCGTCCACGACGCGAAGAGCTGGCTGCGCGGGATCCCGCTCCGGCTCAAGCTGGTCACCGCCGTGCTCGCGCTGGTGGCCGGCGCCCTGCTCGTGATCAGCGTCTCCACCGCGTACTTCCTGCACAACTATCTGGTGGGCCGGATCGACGGCGAGCTGAACGACCAGCTCGACCGCGGTGTGACGGTCAGCCAGGAGAACCTGAACACGCTGCCCACCGACTACATGGTGGCCCAGTGGAACAGCACGTACCAGCGGGTGGCGTTCGCCCGGGACCGGGCGCTGAGCGAGCAGGACCTGCCGGCCGGCATCAAGCAGCAGCGCTGGTACGAGGAGCACGCCAACGGGGAGGCGTTCACCGTCGAGGGAGCGGACCGGCAGGTCCGGTGGCGGATGATGATCCGGCAGGACAGCGAGGACTCGTACCGGGCGATCGGGCAGAACCTCGACGACGTCGACCTCTCCGTGCGGCAGTTGCTCTGGATAGACCTGCTGGTGGGCGGCGCGGTGCTGATCATCCTGGCGTCGGTGGGCGCGGGCATCGTGCGTACCAGCCTCAAGCCGCTTGTGGAGATCGAGCGGACCGCGGGGGCCATCGCCGGCGGCGACCTGACCCGGCGGGTGCCCGACCCGGAGGAGGGGCGGCCCTGCCCCACCTCCGAGCTGGGTCGGCTCTCCCGGGCGTTGAACACGATGCTGGCCCAGATCGAGGCCGCGTTCACCGCGCGGGCCGCCTCCGAGGCGGCGGCGCGCAGCGCCGAGACGGGCGCCCGGGACGCCGCCGCCCTGGCGCAGGCGTCCGAGGCGCGGGCCCGCCGGTCCGAGGAACGGATGCGGCAGTTCATCGCGGACGCCTCGCACGAACTGCGGACACCGCTGACCACCATCCGGGGCTTCGCCGAGCTGTACCGGCAGGGCGCGGCCCGGGCCCCGGAGCAGACCGCCGACCTGCTGCGCCGCATCGAGGACGAGGCGTCCCGGATGGGGCTGCTGGTCGAGGACCTGCTGCTGCTGGCGCGGATGGACCGGGAACGGCCGATCGCGTTGGCCCCGGTGGAGCTACCGGTGTTGGCCTCGGACGCGGTGGAGGCGGCCCGGGTGGTCGACCCGGAACGGCGGATCGAACTGGAGCTGGAACCGGGCGCGGGCCCGCTGGTGGTGCTCGGTGACGACGCCCGGCTGCGGCAGGTGATCGGCAACCTGATGACCAACGCGCTCACCCACACCCCGCCGGACGCCGCGGTCACGCTGCGGCTGCGGGCCGAGGCGGGGAACGTCGCGGTGGTCGAGGTGGCGGACACCGGCCCCGGCCTGACCCCGGAGCAGGCCGAACGGGTCTTCGAGCGGTTCTACCGGGTGGACGCGGCCCGGACCCGGCGGGCCGCCGGGCCGACCAGCACCGGCCTCGGCCTGGCCATCGTCGCCGCGCTGGTGGCGGCGCACCACGGCACCGTCGAGGCGGTCGCCACGCCGGGCGGCGGGGCCACGTTCCGGGTGAAACTGCCGCTGCTGCCGGAGACGCCGGAGTCGGGCGAGTGACTTACAGAAAACATTCAGGCGGATTCCAGGCTGGTGACAGTGCGGCGGGGAAAGCTGTAGGCATGACCGACCACGAGACCGAGCCGCAGCGGTCGCCGGCACCTGCCGACGCCCAGCCGTCGCACCACACCGCCGAGCTGCCCCGCGTCGAGAGCGGGACATCGGACTCCACTCCGGCCGCCGCGTCGGTTCCGGCCGACTCCCCGGCCGCCGGAACCACCGCCCACGCCGACGCACCGACCAGCCCGTACGCGCCGTCGTCCGACACGCCGGCCAGCCCGTACGCGCCGTCGTCCGACACGCCGGCCAACCCGTACGCGCCGTCCTCCGCCGCGCCGGCCAGCCCGTACGCGCCGGGTGGCGCGTACGCCCAGCCGTCCGGCAGCCCGTACGCCCAGCCCTCCGCGCCGCCGTACCCCGCCTCGGGGCAACCACAGAACTGGTACGGGTCGCCGCAGCAGGGCGGGTGGGCGCAGCAGGGCGGCTCCGGCTACCCGTCGTCGCACACCGGGGGACCCGTTCCGACGTACCAGGCGCAGCCGTACCCCCCGCACCAGGCCGGGCAGCCGGTCCCGCCGTGGGGACAGCACCAGCCGGCGCGGCCCAGCCGGGCCGGCAAGTTCGTCGGCGCCGGCGCGTTGGCGCTGGCCCTGATGCTCGGCTCGGGCGTGGCCGGCGGCGCGTTGGCCCTCGCGCTCGACGACGGCGGCGGCGTCACCCGCACCTACTCCGCCGCTCCGGTGATCAACAGCGCCGACCTGCCCAAGATCGCGGCTGCCGTGCAGGACAGCATCGTCACGATCATGACGGACAGCGGTGAGGGCTCCGGGGTGATCCTCAGCGCCGACGGGTTCGTGCTGACCAACAACCACGTGGTCGCCTCCGCCAGCGGCGACACGGTGAAGGTGGTCTTCGCCAACGGCAAGAACGCCTCGGCGAAGATCGTCGGCACGGATCCGAAGACCGACCTCGCGGTGGTCAAGGCCAGCGGCGTGAGTGACCTGAAGGCGGCGAAGTTCGGCGACAGCGACGGCATGCAGGTCGGTGACCAGGTGCTCGCGCTGGGCAGCCCGCTCGGCCTCCAGGGCTCGGTGACCGCCGGCATCCTCAGCGCCCGCGACCGCACCATCTCCGCTGGTGAGGGCGGCCAGCAGCAGACCCCGCAGCAGGGGGCCAGCTCGATCTCCGGCCTGTTGCAGACCGACGCCCCGATCAACCCGGGCAACTCCGGCGGCGCGCTGGTCAACACCCGGGGCGAGGTGATCGGCATCAACACCGCGATCGCCACCGCCGGGCAGGGCAGCAACGGCAACATCGGTGTCGGCTTCGCCATCCCGAGCAACAAGGCCAAGGACGTGGCCGAGAAGCTCCAGCGCGGCGAGAAGATCAGCCACCCGTCGCTCGGGGTCAGCGTGAACGCCGCGGAGGACGGCGGCGCGATGGTCGCCGCGGTCACCCCGGGCAGCGCCGCCGAGAAGGCCGGGATCCAGCGGGGTGACGTGATCACCAAGTTCGGCGACAAGGTGATCAACGATTCCAACGACCTGGTCGGCGCCGTGCAGGCCGGCAAGGTCGGCGACCGGGTCGAACTTCAGTTCAAGCGAAACGGATCCGACGAGACGGCAACCGTGACGCTCGCCGAAACGTCATAGTCCGCAAGACCTACCTCCCTCCCGGGGCGGTGGGCGACGGAGCCAAGGGGGTTGGCTTCGTCGCCCACCGCCCCTCTTCGTGGCTCACCCGGTCCGGGTGAGCTGGTCACCGGCCCGGTGACCGGCCCGGTGACCGGTCCGGGCGCGAACGCCGTTTACCGCGTGCCGCGTCGGGAACCCGCCGCCGATCGGGTACGCCGGGGACCAGCGGGGGAGGGACTCGTGGCCGTCGACCAGCCACCGCCTGACCGGGCGCGGGCCGGGCCGCTCCGGATCGCGATGGTGGTCCCGCCGTGGCTGTCGGTGCCGCCACCCGGCTACGGCGGGTTGGAGACCCTGGTGGCCGGGCTGGTCGACGCGCTCGTCGACCGCGGGCACGCGGTGACGTTGTTCGGGGCCGGCACCGAGCACGGCACCGCCGCCGAGTTCGTCTCCACCTGCGCCGAACTGCAGTTCGACCGGTTGGGTGAGTCGCTGCCCGAGCTGGCCCACCTGGCGCACGTCGACCACCTGGTCGACCCGGCCGACTTCGACCTGGTGCACGACCACAGCACCATCGGCCCGATGGTGGCCGGCCGCCGCCGGGTGCCGACCGTGGCGACCGTGCACGGCAACCCGGTCGGCGAGTACGGCACCGTGCTCAGCAACACCGACCGGGGGGTCGGCCTGATCGCGATCTCGCACGCCCAGCGCCGGGCGAACCCGGGCCTGCCGTGGGTCGGCACGGTGCACAACGCGATGCCGCTGCGGGACTTCCCGCACAAGCGCGCGCCGGGGGCCGGGCCGGTGCTCTGGCTCGCCCGGTTCAGCCCGGACAAGGGCCCCGACGTGGCGATCCGGGCCTGCCGGGCGGCCGGGCTGCCGCTCACCCTGGCCGGCAAGTGCAACGAACCGACCGAGCGCCGCTACCTGGAGCAGGTGGTGGAGCCGTTGCTGGGCGAGGACGTGACGCTTGTGGTGAACGCCGAGCGCGAGGCGGTGCTGCGGCTGCTGCTCGACGCGCGTTGCCTGATCATGCCGATCCAGTGGGCGGAGCCGTTCGGCATGGTGATGGTGGAGGCCATGGCGACCGGTACGCCGGTGGTGGCGCTGCGCCGGGGCGCGGTGCCGGAACTGGTCCGTACCGGGGTCACCGGGCTGGTGTGCGACGCCGCCGACGAGTTGCCGGCGGCGCTGCGCGCGGTCGCCGACCTGGACCCGGCCGACTGCGTCGCGCACGTCGCCGAGAGCTTCTCGGTGGAGCGGATGGCCGCCGGGTACGAGGCGGTGTACCGGGGCTTCCTGGCCGGGCGGGCGACGACCGACGGCCCGCGGGCGGTCGCGGGGCTCGTCACCGGTTGACCGGTCAGGTGCGCCCGACCACGAGCGCCGCTGCCGCGGCGTCGAGTTGCCGCGCGTACCCGGGGGTGATGCTGCCCTCGCGTCGACGCTCGGCGATCTTGCCGCGGAGTCGCTCCACCGCGGCGGTCACCTCGTCCTCGCCGCTCGCGGCCACCGCGTTGCGCAGCAGGTTGCGCAGGTCCACGCCGACGTCGCTGCGGATCTGACCGTCGGTCAGCCCGGCCTCGATCAGCCCGTCCACCCGCTCGGCCGCGTCCGCCGGCTCGTCGGTCGGCGCGGCCGGGACGGTGGTGGCCGGCGCGCGGGTCGGCTCGGGCGGCGGCGTGGTGGCCGGGTCCCCGTCACCGGTCGGCACGCCGGTGGGTGTCTCCACCGGCCCGGCGGTCGGCAGCACCCGGGGCTCGACCGGCCGGTCCGGCGTCAACGCCGGCACCAGCAACGCGGCGGCGGCGACCAGCACCACCCCGGCCCCCGCCAGCGCGAGGACGCGGCGTCGGCCCGGCCCACCGACCGGCGCCGGTTCGCCCGCCGGACCGGGTCCGCCCGCCGGACCGGGTCCGCCCGCCGGACCGGGTCCGCCCGCCGGACCGGGTCCGCCCGCCGGACCGGGCGGGGCGGGGACCGGCTGGGTCGGCGGGGCCGCTGTCCGGCTCAGCGCGGGCAGCGTCATGGTCGGCGCCAGCATGGTGGCGGCCTGCGGATCGGCGGGGAGCAACTGGTCGCGGAGCACGGCCGCCACCCGGTGCGCGGTGGGCCGGTCCCGCGGATCGCGGGCCAGGCAACGCAGGCAGATCTCCGCGACGGGCCGGGGCAGCCCGGGTACGCCGTCCAGCGTGGGCGGCGCGTGCTCCGCCAGCGCGGCGCTGAGCTGCTCCCAGGTGTCCGCCGGGTACGGCGGCTGGCCGGTCAGTGTCTCGAAGAGCAGCACGCCGAGCGAGTAGACGTCGGTGGCGGGCTGGGCCGGTGCCCCGTCCAGCCGTTCCGGCGCCACGTACGCCGGGGTGCCGAACGTGCCGCCGTCCTCGTCCTCGTCCGGTGCCCCGACCCGGGTGGCGATGCCGAAGTCGAGCACCTTCGCCCCGACGCCGGTCATCATCACGTTGGCGGGGGTGACGTCGCGGTGCACGATGCCGAGCCGGTGCGCCGCGGCCAGCGCCTCGGCCACCTGCGCGCCCGTCTCCACCGCCGCCGCCCAGGGCAGCGGCCCCTCGGTCAGCCGGTGCTCCAACTCCTCGCCGCTGAGCAGCTCCATCACCACGAACGAGGTGATCGAGCCGTCCGGCGCGACCGTCTCGCCGTAGTCGTGCACGGCGGTGACGTGCGGGTGGTCGAGCTGCGCGGCCGAGCGGGCCTCCTCGCGCACCATGTCGCGGAACCGGGCGTCGGCGGCGAGCGAGGGGGCGAGCACCTTCACCGCCACCACCCGGTCGAGCACCTCGTCGCGGGCCCGCCAGATCACCGACATGCCGCCGGCGCCGATCCGGTCGATGAGCCGGTACCGCCGGGCCAGCAGACGGCCGGCTTGGAGTGTCGCCTTCACCTCGCACCTGCCTGGGCTCGGGAGCGCTACCAGGTTGCGGGAATGTGTCCGGCCTGTCAACGGGCGTCCGGAAGCCGGTCACGATCCGCGCGTCGGCCGTGGCCCACCGTGCCCGGCCGGGCACGCCGGGCCGGACTGCGCGGCCCGTGCCAGGATGAACGGCATGGCAGGCGGTCCGGTGGCGTTCGTGCTCGGTGGCGGGGGAGTGCTGGGGGCGGTCGAGGTCGGCATGCTGCGCGCCCTGTTCCGTGCCCGGATCCGGCCCGACCTGGTGCTCGGCACCTCGATCGGCGCGGTCAACGGCGCCCTGGTCGCCGCCGACCCGACCGAGGCGGTCACCGACCGGCTGGTCCGGCTCTGGGCCTCCCCGGAGGCGAGCGAGGTGTACGGCGACTCGGTCGCCCGGCAGCTACGCCGCTTCGCCGCGCGGACCCACCTGCACTCGCCCCGCCCACTGCGCCGCCTGCTGGAGAGCGAACTGGGTGAGGCGACCACGTTCGCCGACCTGGCCGTGCCGTTCCGGTGCTGCGCGGCGAACATCGAGCGCGCCGCCGAGTACTGGTTCTCCGAGGGGCCGGTGGTGCCGGCGGTGCTCGCGTCCGCCTCGGTGCCCGGGCTGCTGCCACCCGCCCAGATCGCCGGCCAGCACTACATCGACGGCGGGGTGGTCAACTCGATCCCGGTCGGCGAGGCGGTGGCGGCCGGCGCGACGCAGATCTTCGTGCTCCAGGTGGGCCGGATCGAGCGCGAGCTGAGCCCGCCGCGCCGGCCGTGGGAGGTCGCCCAGGTCGCGTTCGAGATCGCCCGCCGGCACCGGTTCGCCCGGGAGATGGCGGCGCTGCCCGACGGCGTCGAGGTGCACGTGCTGCCGACCGGCGGGTTGGAGCCGCGCGACGACAGCCCGTGGGCGTACCGGGACATGGCGGCCGTGGGGCGGCGGATCAGCCGGGCGTACACCGCCTCCCGCCGTTACCTGGACACCGCGCTGGAGCGTTGATGCCGCTGCCACCCCGCTGGGTACGCCGACTGCTGCTCGCGCCCGGCGTCGTGCTGCTCGCCGTCGCCGTGGTCACCACGCTGCCCGGTTGGGCGCTGCTGGCGTTGGCCGCGTCGCCGCTGGTGCCGGGACGGCTGCGCCCGCTGCGGCTGCTCTGGATCGGCACCGTCTACCTGGTCTGGGACGCCGCCGCGCTGCTCACGCTCTTCGTGCTCTGGCTGGCGTCCGGGTTCGGCCGGTACAAGCGTTCGCCGGCGTTCCAGCGGGCCCACTACGTGGTCGCCGGCCGCTTCCTGCGGGTGTTGTTCTGGCAGGCCCGGTGGACGCTGCGGCTGAGCATCGACGTGGTCGGCACCGACCCGGACACCGCGCTGCCCGGCCGCCCCGAGCTGGTCCTCTGCCGGCACGCCGGGCCGGGTGACTCGTTCATCCTGATCCACGCGCTGGTGAACTGGTTCCACCGGGAGCCCCGGATCGTGCTCAAGGAGAGCCTCCAGTGGGACCCGGCGATCGACGTGCTGCTCAACCGGCTGCCCAACCGGTTCATCGCGCCCGGCGCGGACGGCCGGGACTCGGCGGTACGGCAGATCAGCCACCTGGCCACCGGCCTCGACGACGACGACGCCTTCGTGATCTTCCCCGAGGGCGGCAACTTCACCCCGTCGCGCCGGCTGCGGGCGATCGCCCGGCTGCGGTCGCTCGGGCTGGAGCGGATGGCGCTGCGGGCCGAGCGGATGCAGCACGTGCTCGCCCCGCAGCCCGGTGGACTGCTGGCCGCGCTGGACGCCGCGCCGGACGCCGGGGTGATCTTCGTGGCGCACACCGGCCTGGACCAGTTGCTCACGGTCGCGGACGTGTGGCGTGAGCTGCCGATGGACAAGCGGATCGTGATGCGGTTCTGGTCCGTGCCGCCGGAGGAGATCCCCGCCGGCAAGCAGGAGCGCATCGACTGGCTGTTCGACTGGTGGGCCCGGATCGACAAGTGGATCGCCGCCACCCGGGACGGCACGGTCGACGCCTGAGCGGCTTTCGTGCCCGGATACGGCGGCGCGGCCCGGACGCCGCGTAGGGTGCGCTGGTGGACCAGATCTGCGTGGTGACGACGGTGGTGGATGCCCGCCGGGTGGCGGACGTGTTGGCGGCTGCGGCCGTCGCCGGCCGCCTGGCGGCGTGTGCCCAGGTCGGCGGCCCGGTGGACAGCACCTACTGGTGGCAGTCGGCGATCCAGACCACCGCCGAGTGGTCGGTGCGTTTCAAGACCACGCCGGACCGGGTGGACGCGCTTGTCGACCAGATCCGGGCCAGCCACCCGTACGAGGTGCCGGAGATCCTGGTCGCCCGGGAGGACAGCGGCAACCCGGACTACACCGCCTGGGTACGCGAACACACCCGGCCCTAGGTACCCCTACTCTGTCCGCCCGCCCCGCCACCGGCGAGGCTGACCGGGTGGAGAACACCGGCTACCCCTGCCCCGGGTGCGGCGCACCGGCCGACCTCGTCGCCGGCTGCCGCGCCTGCGGTCGCCCGCCCTACCCGCCCGCCGCCGAGGTGGTCCGGCTGGACCGGGAGATCGCCGCGCTGACCCCGCGGGTGGACGCGGCCCGGGTCGCGTACCAGGAGCTGGCCGGCCGGCTGTCCACGGTCCGGCAGCGACGGGCGGCGCTGGCCGCCCGGATCCGCCTGGAGATCCCCGCGCCCCGGACGGTCACCGCCGGGGCGCCGATGCACCCGTCGCAGCCGGTGCACCCGTCGCAGCCGGTGCACCCGTCGCAGCCGGTGCGGCCGGTGCGGCCGGTGCAGCCGGTGCGGCCGGCGCCGCCCGTCGCCGGAACGGCCCGGGCCGGTGGCGCGGAGACGTCCGGCCGGGCGGTGCAGGGTCTGCTCTTCGTGCTCGGAGGACTGCTGCTCGGCACCGCCGCGATCGTCTTCACCGCGGTCGCCTGGGCCGCGTTCGGGGTGGCCGGCCGGGCGCTGATCCTGCTCGCCGTCACCGTGCTGGCCCTCGCCGCGCCGCTGCTGGCCCGGGCGCGCGGGCTGCGCGGCACCGCCGAGACGATCGCCGCGGTGGGGCTGCTGCTGGTGCTCCTGGACGGGTACGCCGCCTGGTCGGTGGACCTGTTCGGGGTCGCCGGCTGGCCGGGCAGCCGGTACGCCGCGCTGGTCGCGGCCGTCAGCGCTGCCGTGGCGGCCGGCTACGGGCGACTCAGCCGCCTGACCGCGCCGTGGTTCGCGGCGTGGCTGGCGGCCCAGCCGGTGCTGCCGCTGGCGGTGGCGGCGGCCCGGCCGGCGGCGGCCGGTTGGGCGTTGGCCCTGACCGTGCTGGCGCTCGGTGACCTGGCGGTGGTGGTCGCCCTGCGCCGCCGGACCGCCCGTGCCGGCGGCGCGCGCCTGGGGGGTGGCGCCGGCACGGGCCCGGCCGGCGGGGCGGTGTGGGCCGGGCAGGTGCTGGGCTGGCTCGGGCACGGAGCGGCGCTGGCCCTGGCCGCCGGCTTCGCGCTGGTGCCGCTGGCGGTCGGCCGCGCGGGCGGCACCCCGCTGCTGGCCGGCGGTCCACTGCTGGTGGTGACGCTCGCCCTGGTGGCGGGCGCGTACGCGGCCGGTGGCCGGATGTGGCGCGCGGTGGCCGCCGGGCTGCTGGTGCCGGTGCTGGCCGCCGCGCTTGTACGTCCGGTCGCCGCCGAGCGTCCCGGGCTGCTGCTGCTCGCGGCCGGGCTCACGGTGGCGGTGCTGGCCGGCGCGGTCCGGGCGCTTCCGGCGCGGCTGCGGACCGGGCCGCGGATCGGTGCGCTCGCGGTGGCCGCCGGGCTGGGACAGGTCACCGTCGTACTGACCGGGGTGACGGCCGCGGCGGTCGCGGTCGCCGCGGTCCGGGCCCGGCCGGGCGGTTCCGTGCCGTCCTGGGGCTGGCAGTTGCCGCCCGCGTTGCTGCTCGTCGCCGGCGCGGTGGCGCTGCTGACGCCCCGGGCCGCCCGACCGCTGGTCGGGGTGGTGACCGCCGGGTTGGCCGTCCTCGCCGCGCCGGCCGTGGTGGGCACGCCGTGGCCGGCGGTTCTGGTCGCCGACCTCACGGTGGCCGCCGCGCTGCTGCTGGGTGCCGTGGCCCGGCCGCGCCGGGGCCGGGTCGTCGTCGGAGTCGCCGCGTCGGCGGGGGCGGTGCTGGTCGGGCACGCGCTGCTGGTCGGCTGCGCCGCGCCGGCCGGTGCCGTCGCGGTGCTCGCGGTGACGGCAGTGCTCGGCGTGGCGGTGGCGGCACTCGGCCGGCGCGGTGCGGGCGCCCAGCCGGTCGTCGCCGGGCTGGCGCTGGCCGTGGCGCTGCTCGCCGTACCGGCGGCGGTGGCCGTCGCGCTGCTCGGCCTTCACGCGCCGACCTGGTGGCAACTGCGGGGCGGGGCGACCGCCGTCGTGGTGCCGGTGGTCGCCGTGCTGGCGGTCCGCCGCCGGTGGCCCGACCTGACCGGGTACGCCTCGACGGCGCTCGCGGTGGCGCTCGCCGCGCTCGGCCTCGGGCCGCTGGTCGTGCCGGGCCGGGAACCGGTGGCGCTCTACGCGGCGGCGGGAGTGCTGCTGGCGCTGGCCGCTGGCGGTGGGACGACCCGGCCGGCGTACGCCCCGCGGGTGGTCGGCGCGGCGCTGGCCGGGCTGGCCGGGCTGGCCGCCGCGCCGGGCGCGCTGGCGGTGCTGGGGGAGCTGCCGGTCCGGCCCTGGTCCGGGGCACCGGCCGGCACGGCGGCTCCGGCGGAGGCGGCCCGGGCCGGGTTGACCCTGCTGCTGCTCGGCGTCGCCGCGGCGGCGTACGCCCGGATCGGGACGCCGGTCGGCCGGCGCGTGCGGGCGGCGCTGCCGTTCGGCGCGGTGGCCCTGCCGGTGCTGCTCGCGGCGGCCGGCGCGCCCTGGCCGGTGGTGCCGGCGGTGGCGTTCGGCACCGGCCTGGCCGCGCTGCTGACCGCCGCCACGGCGGGTCCGGGCCAGGCCACCTCGGTGGGCGACGCTCCGGCGTCGGTCCCGGGCCCGGCGGGGGCGCGAACGGCGAAACCGGCGGGGGCGCGCCCGACGTCGGCCCCGGGTTGGTGGTTGCCGGTGCTGGTGCTGACGGGGGCGGTGCTCGGCGGGTTCGGGTTCGGCGGGCTGGTCGCCACCCGGGCGGGGACGCTGGCCGGGCTGGGGGCGCTGGTGGTGGCCGGCGTGGTGGTGGGCGTGACCGGGTGGTCGGGCGCGGTCCGGCTCGGCGGCTGGATGGGCGCGGTGGCCGCGGCCACCGCCTTCGCGGTCACCGCGCCGCTGGCCGGCGGCCTGCCGTTGCGTACCGCCGGGTTCGCGGTGCTGGCCGTCGCGGCGGTGACCCTGCACGCCGCGCCGGCGCTGCGGGTCACGCCCCGATTCGTCGATCTTGGACTTGTGGTCGTTCGCAAGAAGCGCGATTCCGACATCGTGGGCGCCACAACTCCAAGATCGACGCAGTGGACGCGGTGGACGGCGACGGGTGCGGTGCTGGACGGGGTGGCGCAGGCGGTGGCGCTGCTCGCGCTGCTGCTCACCGGCGGCGCGCTGCGGTACGCGGCGTCGGTCTGCGCACTCTGGGGCGTCGTCGTGGCGGTCCGGGTGCTGCGCCGTGGTGAGACGCCGGGCCGGCGCGCCGCTCTCGCGGCGGTCGCGGGCGGCAGCGAGCTGCTCGGCGGCTGGCTGCTGCTGGCGGCCGGCGGGGTGGCGGTGCTGGAGGCGTACACGGTGCCGGCGGCGGCGCTCGCCCTCGGCGCGGGCCTGTTCGCGTTGCGGCGCCGGCCCGGGCTGACGAGCTGGCTGGCGCTCGGGCCGGGGCTCGGCGCGGCGCTGCTGCCCAGCCTGGTCTCGGTGCTGGCGGCACCGGACCCGCAGCCGCTGCGCCGGCTGGCGCTGGGCGCGGTGGCGCTCGGCGCGGTGCTCGGCGGCGCGGTCCGGCGCTGGCAGGCGCCGGTCCTGCTGGGCGCGGCCACGCTGGTGCCGCTGGCGCTGCACGAGCTGGCCCGGAGCTGGGACCTGCTGCCCCGCTGGGTCTTCCTCGCGCTGGGGGGCCTGGCGCTGATCGGTCTGGCCGCCACGTACGAGCGACGCCGCCGCGACCTGGCCCGCCTGCGTGCCGCCGTCACCCGCCTGACCTGACCGCAACCCACGGGGGTGGGGGCAACCCCACCGGTGGTTCGGGGGATGACGGGATTACCCAGGGCCACGAATTTCGGCACGATGGTCACCGAGGGTCACGATCGGACGGGGCCCACGGCCAAGCGGGGGGATCGCGGATGACGACTTCGACGGTGGCGGCACCGGAGGGCCGGCGGGGCAGCGACTACGCGCGGCTGTCCCGCCGGGTCGCCGAGGCCGGGTTGTTCGACAGGCGGCCGGGCCGGTACGCGGTCCGCATCGCGCTCACCCTGGGCGCGTTCCTGGCCGGCTGGGCGTTGGTGGCGGTCGTCGGCGACTCCTGGTGGCAACTGCCGCTGGCGGCCGTCATGGCGGTGGCCACCACCCAGGTGGCGTTCCTCGGGCACGACGCCGGGCACCGGCAGATGTTCCGCCGGCGCGGGCCCAGCGAGGTGGCCGGCCTGGTCGCCGGCAACCTCGCCGTGGGGCTCAGCTACGGCTGGTGGGTGGACAAGCACAACCGGCACCACGCCAACCCGAACCACGCCGACGAGGACCCGGACGTCGGCGCGGGCGCGCTGGTCTGGACGTACGAGCAGGCGCAGGCGACCCGGGGACTGAGCCGGTGGCTGGCCCGGCGGCAGGCGTGGCTGTTCTTCCCGATGCTGCTGCTGGAAGGGCTGGCGCTGCACGTGGCGAGCGTACGGGCGCTGGTCGGTCGGCAGCCGGACGGCCGGTGGCGCGTACCGGTGCGGCACCGGGCCGTGGAGGCGACGCTGCTCGCGGCGCACACCGCCGGCTACGTCGGCCTGCTGCTGGCGGTGATGTCACCGGGCAAGGCGCTGCTCTTCGCCGCCGTGCACCAGGGACTCTGGGGGCTCTACATGGGGTGCGCGTTCGCCCCGAACCACAAGGGCATGCCGATGCCCACCGCCGACGACGACCTCGACTATCTCCGCAAGCAGGTGCTCACCGCCCGCAACGTGCGCGGCGGCCGGTTCGTCGACCTGGCGCTGGGCGGCCTCAACCACCAGATCGAGCACCACCTGTTCCCGAACCTGCCGCGCGCCAACCTGCGCCGGGCCCGCCCGCTGGTCCGGGCGTACTGCGCCGAGCAGGGCATCCCGTACGCGGAGGCCGGGCTGGTCGAGTCGTACCGGCAGGGGTTGGCGCATCTGCACGACGTGGGGCGACCGCTGCGCGCGGGCTGAGTCGGGCGGGCCGGGCGGGGGCGTCGAGGGGTGTCCCCGCCCGGCCCGGCCGGTGGCGTGCGCCGCTTCCGGCGTGCGGGGGAACGCCGCCGTCGGACGCGGCCGGTAGGGTCGTCGCAGTGGTGGGACGGCGCGTCGCCGGGGTGACGCGCGGCCCGGTGGGCGACCGGCCCCGACCGGGTCAAGCGACGACATGGTGCGGAGCGCGGCATGAGATTCGAGATCAGCAAGGTGCTGGACGCCATCGAGGGGCGGGTCTGCACCGACCCGTTGCTGGCGCGGGCCGTGGTCGACCTGGCCGAGGTGATCCGCTGGCAGAACCTGGACGGCGGGCGGCCGGCCAGCCTGCTGCGGCTCGGGATGGTGATCGACGCGTTGTCCCGGCAGATCGGCGAGGACAGCGTCCAGGTCTACGCGATCGTGCACCGGGCGCTGCTGTCCGACGCCGACCTGACCTCCAACGAGCGGATGGTGGTCCGCCGCTGGGCCGACGACGGCCTGGTGGAGGTGCTCGACCAGCCCGGCGACCGGATGCTGGAGGTGGCCGACCTGCTCGGCCTGCCGGTGCTCACCCGCGCCCGGCTGGACGGGCTCGTCGGCCGTTACCCGTGGGTCGGCCAGGCCGGCCGGGTGCTCGCGCCGGTGCCCGGCGCCGGCGGGCCGGTGTTCATCGCGCACGTCGGCGGCGGCCAGGACCCGGTCACCGGCTCCCGTTCACCGGCCGGCGTCAAGCTGCTCTCCCGGCAGTGGCGCTGCCCCGAGCCGGGCTGCGCGCTGTTCGGCGGCGGCGGGGGTGGCGGCGCCTTCGCCGACCTGGCCGCGATCGACCGGACCCCGTCCGAACAGCCGCCGCCCACGTTGCGCACCGGCGCGCCGACCTGCCCCCGGCACGGCAGCCGCCTCTCCGACGCCGGGCAGCGCCCGCGCAGCGAGGTGCTGGCGGTGCGGATCGGCGGGCTGGTGCGGAAGCGGTTCGTGCTCACCGAGGCCGAGCCGGTGGCGGTCGGCCGGGCCCCGGACGGCCCCGGCGGCGTGACGCTCGGCCAGTGGCTCAACGACGAGGCCCGCCGCTGGATCAGCCGCAGCCACGTCCGGTTCGACCTGGGGCGCGGCGGCGAGGTGGTGGTCACCGACACCAGCACCAACGGCTCCGGCATCCGGCCGGGCGGGTCGATGGTCGAGACGGAGCGGATCCCGCTGCCGCCCCAGCAGTCCCGGTCGTTGGGCGAGGGCGACCTGATCGAGCTCTACCCGGGCGTGCAGATCGGGCGGGCCGCCGAGACGGCCAGCGACGCGACGTACACGCCGAACTCGGTGATGGCCGAGGCGCCGACCATGGCGATGCGGCTGCCGCGTCCCTGACCCACGAGCGCGAAGGGCGCCGGGACCGTCGTGGTCCCGGCGCCCTTTTCCGCGTACGCCGTCAGCCGGCCAGCACGGCGGTGAGCTGCGCCACCGCGTGGTCGATCTCGTCGGCGGTGATCACCAGCGGCGGGGCGAGCCGGATGGTCGAGCCGTGGGTGTCCTTGGCCAGCACCCCGCGCTCCATCAGCCGCTCGCACGCCTGCCGGCCGCTCATCAGCGCCGGGTCGATGTCGACGCCGGCCCAGAGGCCGCGCACCCGGACCGCGACGAGGCCCTTGCCGAGCAGCGCCTCCAGGCCGGCCTTCAGCCGCTCGCCCAGCACGGCCGAGCGGCGCTGGAACTCGCCGGTGGCGAGCAGCCGGACCACCTCGGTGGCGACCGCACAGGCCAGCGGGTTGCCGCCGAACGTGGAGCCGTGCTGACCCGGCTGGAGCACGCCCAGCACGTCGGCGTTCGCGGCCACCGCGGAGACCGGCACGATGCCGCCGCCGAGCGCCTTGCCCAGCAGGTACATGTCCGGGACGACGCCCTCCAGGTCGCAGGCGAACGTGGCGCCGGTGCGCCCCAGCCCGGACTGGATCTCGTCGGCGATGAACAGCACGTTCCGCTCGGTGCAGACCTCGCGCACGCCGGGCAGGTAGCCCTCCGGCGGCACCACGACGCCCTGCTCGCCCTGGATCGGCTCCAGCAGCACGGCCACCGTGTTCTCGTCGATCGCCGCGGTCAGCGCGGCCAGGTCGCCGTAGGGAACCACGGTGAAGCCCGGCGTGTACGGCCCGAAGTCGGCCCGCGCGTCCTCGTCGGTGGAGAAGCTGACGATGGTGGTGGTACGGCCGTGGAAGTTCCCCTCCGCCACCACGATGTTGGCCTGGCCCGGCGTGACGCCCTTGACCTGGTAGCCCCACTTGCGGGCGACCTTGATGCCGGTCTCCACCGCCTCGGCGCCGGTGTTCATCGGCAGGACCAGCTCCTTGCCGCAGAGCGCGGCCAGCTCCCGGCAGAAGTCGGCGAACTGGTCGTGGATGAACGCGCGGCTGGTCAGCGTGAGCCGGTCGAGCTGGGCGTGCGCCGCCTCGATCAGCTTCGGGTGCCGGTGGCCGAAGTTCAGCGCCGAGTAGCCGGCCAGGCAGTCCAGGTAGCGGCGGCCGTCCACGTCGGTCAGCCAGGCGCCCTCCGCCGAGGAGATCACCACGGGCAGCGGGTGGTAGTTGTGCGCCGTGTGGCGTTCCGCGTCCCGGACCGCGGAGGGTGTCCGCAGCATGTCGTCGATGATCACTTGATCGCCTTTCCCTGACGGAGTCGCAACGTGCAGCACTTCGGTCCGCCGCCGGCCTTGCGAAGCTCGGACAGGTCGATCCCGATGGTCTCGTAACCCCGGTCGCGCAGCTTCGCGGCCAGGTCGGTGGCCTGCGCCGGCAGCACCACGTGCCGGCCGTCGCTGACCGCGTTCAGGCCCAGCACCTCGGCGTCGGCCATGGTCGCGTGGATCGCGTCCGGGAAGAGCCGGCGCAGCACCGCCTGGCTGCCCGGCGAGAACGCCTCCGGCAGGTACGCCACGGTCCGCTCGTCGAGCACGGTCAGCGCGGTGTCCAGGTGGTAGAAGCGGGCGTCCACCAACTGCATGGTGACCACCGGGTAGCCGAAGACCTCCTGGAGCTGCGCGTGCGACGCGTGCGCGGTGCGGAACCCGGTGCCGGCGAGCAGGTGGTCGCCGACCAGCAGGACGTCGCCCTCGCCCTCGTTGAGGTGCTTCGGGTCGTACATCTCGAAGCCGGCGGCCTCGAACCAGGCCCGGTACGCGGGCGCCTCGTCGGCGCGCTGCGGGTCGCGGAACTGCACCGCCATGGCCTTGTCGTCGATCACGGTGCCGCCGTTGGCCGCGAACACCATGTCCGGCAGGCCGGCGACCGGGTCGATCAGCTCGACCTCGTGGCCCAGGTCGAGGTACGTCTGGTGGAGCTGCTCCCACTGCCGGATCGCCAGGTCGGCGTCGACCGGGGCGGTGGGGTCCATCCACGGGTTGATCGCGTAGTCGACGGCGAAGTACGTCGGCCGGCACATCAGGAAGCGCTGGCGGGTAACGTCCATCGTCATGTGGTGCTCCCAGGGTCGGGCGCGCCCGGCCACGGTCGGCCCACGGGCTGGCGCCGTGGGTCAACCGTATGCGGCCCGGTGCGTCGACTTCCACCGCGAAACCGTGCGTCGAGCAGCTGATCATTGCGTCTAACGACGCTTCATCGACCGATTGTTGCGTCCACGCACTCCGCCCGTTCTACTTCCTCGTCGTGCTTCCCTCGCGCGTCGGGCGCCTCAGGTTGCCGCCGGCTCGGCGAACTGGCGTCAGTCCGCGCGCTCCCGCAGCCGGCGCGCGACTCGCCTCCAGCCGTCCCGTCGCCCCCAGCCCTCCCGCCCCAGCCACCCCGGCACGCGGGCGTACTGCGCCCGAAAAGCCCGAACGGCCGAGATCTTGGTAGGAAATGGCCCCTATGGGGGCCGAAACGTACCAAGATCTATGGGGATCTCGACGGGTGGAACATTTGTCTCTGGTAGTGGGAGTGGGCGGGGAGTCCACACGTCGGCGGGACGGGGAAAACACTTCGGGGGGCGGCGAATCGCCGCCCCCCGAAAGGGTGTTGCCCTGCCGGTGAACCACCGGAGCTGCCCGGTGAACCACCGGAGCTTTTGTCGGGCTGCCGGTCGCTGCCGGCGAGTGGAACAGTGCCCTCAGAATCGATCGACAAACTGTGAATCAAGCCACTCGCGGAAGCGGCCCGCCCACTCGCCGTCCGTGGTCGGCCAGTCGAACTGGCCGGTCATCGCCACGATGCCGAGCACCACGGCGGCCAGGCCGACCATGATGCCGATCAGCGCGTCGGTCTTCCCGGCCACGTGCCGGCGTCGGGTGGCGATCAGACCCAGCACCGCGAGCACCGCGCCGACCGCGCCGAGCCCGATGCCGTAGCCGGCCAGCGTGCCGGAGAGCACGAAGAGCGCGCCGACCACGGACACGATCAGACCGAGCGTGGCGAGCAGGCTGGCCCGCGGCTTCTTCGTCAGCTCCGGGTCGAGTTCCCGGTCGGGGCGGCCGTCGCCGTCCAGGTCGACGGGACGGTCCGGGCGGCCGTCCCGATCCAGGTCGACGGCACGATCGGGGCGACCGTCGCCGTCCAGGTCGACGGCACGGTCCGGGCGGCCGTCCCCGTCCAGGTCGACGGCCTGCTCCCGGGTGGGTTCCGGGTCGACGGTCCGCGTGCTCCGACCCGACGGCCGGCTGGTCGCCGCCCGGGCCGCGGCGGCCCGCTGCGCCGCCCGCCGCTCCGCCTCACCGGTGCGGGGCGCGGTCTCGACGCGCGCGGCGTCGGTGACCGGTCCGGGGTCGGTGACCGGCCTCGCGTCGGCGACCGGTCCGGCGTCGGCGGCCCGCTCCGCCTCGGTGGCGGTCGCGCCGCTGCGGTACGTGGTCCGCACCGCGTCGCGGTCGGTCACCACCGGCCGGTCGGCCGTTCCGTCCGCGAGCGGGGTTCCGTCGGCGGCCGGGGGCCCGTCGTGGGCGTCCACGACCCCGTCGCCGTTCACATCGGTACTACGCGCCGGAGAGTTCCGGCGGGACAGGATGTTCACGTTGGTACCTCCTGATCCAGGCGCGGAGGCCGCGCATGACAGTGCGGAGGTACCCAGACGTGCGGAAGTCGACACCCGGTGACGGAACCGGGCCCGCCCGGCCGGCGTCCGGCCGGCGGGGACAGCCCGGCTCCGTCACGTGGGCGTCGTCAGGACTGGGTGCGTGACCACTGCTGGTTGGTGCCCCCGCCGCAGGTGAGCTGCTGGACGTCCGCGCCGTCGCCGGTGGCGGCGTTGACCACGTCCAGGCACTTGCCGCTGTGCCGGGCCCGGAGCTGGAACCAGCTGCCGACCGCGGCCCACTGCCACTGCTGGTTCGCGCCGCCGCCGCAGGTGTACTGGATGATGTTCGCGCCGTCGGCGGTGGACGCGTCGGCGACGTCGAGACACTTGCCGCTGTTGGCGTTCACCAGGCGGAACCAGCCGCCGCCGACGTCCTGGAACTCCCACCGCTGGTTCCCGCCGCCGTTCCACGCCCACTGCTTGACCTCGGCGTTGTTCGCGGTGGAGTTGCCGATCACGTCCAGCACCCGACCGCTGTGCCGGGCGGTGACCCGGTACGAGACCGGTGTGTCGCCGGTCACCGTCCCCGCGGCCGTGTCGATGGTGACCGACGGGTACCAGGTCAGGCTCATGCTGGTGCTGGTCGGGAACGAGATCGGCAGCCACACGTACTGCGAGTCGTTGACCGGCCCACCCCACGCCCCCGCCCACCGGTCACCCAGGTAGAGGTAGCTGGTGGTGGCGGTGCCCTGGATCGGCAGCACGAAGGCGGGCTGGGAGTTGAACGTGGTGCCGTTGCCCACGTCGGTCCAGCCGCTCCACGGACCGGAGATGCTCGGCGCGGTGGCGTACCGGGCCTGGTTCGGGCTCCAGCCCGTCGCGGCGGAGGTCAGCAGGAAGTACGTGCCGCCCCGTTTGAACATCGCGGGCGCCTCGCGGGTCGCGCCGGCCCAGAAGTTGCCCACCAGGCCGGCGACGTTGAGGTAGTCCGAGGTGAGCCGGTAGATGTTCAGGTCGCGGTTCTCGTTGGCGGCCGAGATCATGTACGCGGTGCCGTTGTCGTTGTAAAGCGTGATGTCCCGGGACATGTGCTGCCCGAGCGGCCGGAAGCTGCCGTGGTAGGTGTAGTTGCCGTCCACCGTGGCCGACGACGCGACGGCGGCCCGGGCCTCGTTGTAGTCGGACCCGTTCTCCTTGTGCATCCACATCACGAACCGGCCGGTGCCGGCGTTGTAGATGACCTTCGGCCGTTCGATGTTGGCCCGCTGCAGTTCGGCCGCCGACGCCTGGGTCAGCACGTTGTTGCGGAACTCCCAGGTGCGCAGGTCCGTGGAGCGGTAGACGGAGACCGCCCGGAACGTGTTGTCCGGGTTCCGGTTCTCGCCGAACCAGTAGTAGTAGTTGTCGACCTTGAGGACGCCGCCGCCGTGGGCGTGCACCACCGCGCCGCTCGTGTCGGTGAACTGCGTGCCGTTGGTGACGGTCACCGGCGCCGCCTGCGCGCCCGTGGCTGGCCCGACAAGCGCCGCCGCGACGGCCACGGCGAGCGCCGCCAGGACCGCCCCGAGTCGTCCGCCCCGGCTCATCCGGTCGTTCCCTCCGTGGGGGACCGCCCGATCCGTCGACCGCATGCCGGTCACCGACCGCAGACCGGCGAGATGCCGGCGGACGCGCTGCTGGCGGCCACCAGCACGCCGAACGTGGTCGAGCCGCCCGGCGCCAGCGTCCCGTTCCAGGAGGCGTTGCGGACCGTGACGTTCTCGCCGGCGCGTTCCGCCACCCCGCCCCAGATCGACTCGATGCGCTCGTCACCGGTCCACCGCCACGAGACGACCCAGCCGCCGGTGGGCTGGGTCCCGGTGTTGCGCACGGTGACCGTGGCGATGAAGCCGCCGTACCACCGGCTGTCGATGGTGACCGTCGCGGTGCACGTCGACGTCGGCAGCGTCCGCGCCGGTCCACCGATGAAGTACGGGTCGCGCGTGCCGTGGGGGTCGCTGAACCGGAACCAGTAGTCGGTGTCCGGGGTCAGCCCGCCGACGGTCACCGTCCCGTACCGCTCCGGCCCGGTAACGGCCTCGGCCACCGGATTACGCCAGCCGGTGGCGTCCTCGCGGCTGGTGAAGAGGCTGACGACCAGCGGCGGGTCGTAACCGCAGGGCGGGCTGAGCAGCATCGAGTAGCTGATGGTGAGACTGGTGGCGGTGGCGCCGGTCACCTGGCCCCCGACCGGCAGCGCCGGCGGGCACACCAGCGTCGGAGTGGGCGCGGGCGTCGTCAGGACGGTGGCGGGCGGGCGGGCGGCGCCGGTCGAGGCGGCCAGGCCGGTCAGGGTGAGGGCGGCGGCCAGAGCCGCGCCGAGGGTACGGATCATCTGCGCTCCTGAGCTGAACTGCGGCCCCCGCGGCGCGGCCGGCGGTGGTGGCGTTCAACCGGCCCGGCGGCGCGACGGCGGCACGGCGGACTGCCGGAGAGGACTGCCCGGCGCCGGGTGGCGCACCACCCCGCGCGTCACTCTCCTGCTGGATCGAGCGGCTCGCACCGGCTCCCGAGCGCGACCGGAGTCAGTCTGTCATTCGACAGACGTCGATTCAATGGCGTCCCGCGCTGCGGTCGCTACCGCTGCTCAGCGACGAAGGTTCCCCGTGCGTGAACGGTGACGACGAGACCGCGATCCCGCAGCTCACGCATCGCCATCCGCACGGTTCCCCGGGCTACGCCGTAGGTCTGCTGCAAGTGGAGTTCACTCGGCAGCGGCTGTCCTGGACGTAACGTGCCCTCTTCGATCTGCTTGGCAAGCAGGTCCGCCAACTGCCGGTAGAGCGGCACGCTGTTGAGCGGACTCGTCATGGGCGGCAGCGTAGACACGCACATGATCTGTACGTGCCCGGGGATGTCCAGCCAATAGACGTCTAGCATCTAGACGTCTATTGGATGTACGTTTGGTCGAACGGCACGAAAGTGGCCCCCGGTCAGCGATTGCGGCGTTGGCCGGGGGCCTTGATCGCCCAGCTAGGAGGCGACCCGTGAGCAACCTACCCACCCTGCCCGAGTGCGGAGCACCGGCGACGCTGCGGATCGAGCTGTACACGACGGACTCGCTGGACGCCTGCGCGTACACCTGCGCGGCACACACCCCGCACGCCGTCGCCGTGTTGGGCCGGGCCGGGCTGGACGCGTACCCGATCGGTGTGGGTCCTGGGATGTCGCGGCCCTGCGGGCATGTGTTCGTCTATCCGACCGGTGCCCTCGCCGCCCCGGACGACCTGGCCCACCCGCGTTGGTGCGACCGGGACCGTTGCCGGCTCCGCGGCCGACACTGCTCCCGGGCCGGCCGGGTGGACACCAACCGCTCGGAGTCGTCCGTCGTCCAGGTGGGGCTGGTGCGGGCGCTGCATCCCGCCGCCGAGACGATGGTGCGCCTGAGCGGCGCGGCCTCCGCCGTGGTGTTGTCGGTCGGGCAGGCGCGGGTGCTGCGGTACCGCCTGGCCCACCTGCTCGACCTGGCGGCGGTCAGCCGGCAGCGGTGAGAACCGCTGACTACGCTTGGCACCCGTGCCAGAGGGACACTCCATCCACCGACTCGCCGCCCGCCACGCCGAGCTGTTCGCCGGCGACAAGGTGCACGCCGACAGCCCGCAGGGGCGCTTCGCCGAGGGCGCGGCCCGGCTCACCGGCACCGTCCTGGACGGCACCGAGGCGTACGGCAAGCACCTGCTGCACCACTACGCCGGCGAGCTGACGCTGCACGTGCACCTCGGGCTGTACGGCAGGTTCGCCGACGGGCCGGGGGAGCCGCCGGCCCCGGTCGGCCAGCTCCGGCTGCGCCTGCACAGCGACCGCAACTGGTTGGAGCTGCGCGGCCCCGCCGCCTGCGAGCTGCTCACTCCGCCCGAGGTGGCGGCGCTGCGTGGCCGGCTCGGCCCGGACCCGCTGCGCGCCGACGCCGACCCGGACCGGGCGTACGCGCGGATCCGGCGCAGCCCCACCCCGCTCGCCGCGCTGCTGCTGGACCAGTCCGTGGTGGCCGGCACCGGGCTGATCTTCGTGACCGAGGCGCTGTTCCGCGCCGGGCTGCCACCGCTGCTGCCCGGACGGGAGCTGACGCCGGCCGGCTGGGCGGAACTCTGGGCGGACCTGGTGATGCTGATGACCCGCGCGGTCGAGCGCGGCCGGATCGACACCGTGCGCGACGCGGACCTGCCGGAGGCCACCGGCCGGGCACCGCGCGTCGACCGGCACGGCGGCGAGGTGTACGTCTACCGCCGCCCGGGCGAGCCCTGCCACGTCTGCGGCACCCCGGTGAGCCGGGGCACGCTGGCCGGTCGCAACCTCTACTGGTGCCCCACCTGCCAGGCCGGCTGAGTCAGCACTCGTCGAGCAGCCAGCGGGCCGCCTCGATGTTGCCGGGGAAGACCTGGTCGCCGCCGACGCTCCAGGCCAGCGTCTGGCCGATCGCCCAGCCGCGGACCCGGGCCCGGTCCAGGCCCAGCTCGGCGCTGAGCCGGTCGAGCCGGTGCCGCACCGCCGCGGGGGAGTGCCCCAGCTCGGCGCCGCGGACCAGCGGCACCACCGCGAACTCCCGCTCACCGACAAGCGGCTTCGGGTCGATGACCAGCCACGGCTCGCGGTCGGCCGCCAGCACGTTGCCGGCGTGCAGATCCTGGTTGACCAGCACCTGCTCGCCCTGGTCCGGGGCCAGCTCGGCGAGCAGGCCGAGGGCGGCGTCGAGCAGCCGCCGCTCGTACGGCCGGTTGGTCCGTCGCCAGTTGGCCGGCATCCGCTCGGCCCAGCCGGCCGCCTCCTCGGCGAGCGGCGTGAGCGGTGGTCCGGCCGGCACCGCGAGCCGGGGCAGCAGGCCGACCGCGGCGTCGAGCGCGTCGTCGAGCGCCAGCGTGTGCAGTGGTACGCCCGGGTCGCAGCGCTCCACCAGCAGCGCGCGGCGGTCGGCGTCGTGGGCGAGCAGCCGGATCGCGCCCCGGCCGGCCCAGTGTGCCAGCGCGGTGGCCTCGTGGACGCTGTCGTCGTCCGGGTACTGCAGTTTCAGCACCGCCCGCGTGCCGTCCGGCAGCTCGGCCGGCAGGGCCAGCGAGGCGAACGCGTAGGCGAACGGCGGCCCGACGGCCGTCAGCTCCCACTGCGCCACGCACTCCGCCAACCGGTCCGGCAGCTCCGCCAGCCAGGCCCGCCCGAGCGGCGTCCGCTCGGTCCACCGCAACCCGTCCGGGATCTCCCACCGCATCCGGCCATCCTGACCGAGTGCGGCGACCGGCGCCGCCCCGACCCGCCCCGCCCCGCCCCGCCGGGACCCGGTCACCGCAGCCGGCGGATGTCGCCGTACGCCCGGTAGAAGCCACCCCGGCCGGACTCGCGGACCTCGCTGACCAGGTAGCGGGCCCCGGGTTCCCGGATGCCCTTGGGGAACTGGACCGACCAGTCCCGCTGATAGCCGTCGGAGAGGACGTGGACCCGCAGCCGGCCGCCGTGCTCGACGCACTGCACCAGCACGCCGTCCCGGCTGTCGGTGGTCACCTCGACCGTGGCCCAGGCGGCCGGCTCGGGCAGCCGAGCCGGTGCCTTGACGTCCACCACCTCGGGCACGTCGCCCGCCTCGGCCGCCCGGATCGCCGCCTCGCCGGCGTCGATGCAGGCCAGGTAGCCGCTGGTGGTCACCACGTAGAGCCGCTGGTCGTGATACTGCATGGAGTACGCCGAGCCGCAGCCGGTGCCGAGCTTCCACAGCCGGTTGCCGGCCGCGTCGAAGCAGTAGATCGAGGAGGCGCTGTCCCCGGCGAAGACGTACCGACCGTCCTCGGCGGTGGCACACGAGAAGACCGGGGCGTCACAGCGGTACGTCCGCTCGGCCCGGCCGTCCTTGCGCAGTCGCACCACCTCCCGGGTGCCGGTGCCGGCGAACACCGTGTCGCGCTCCTGCCAGCCGAAGAGCACCGCCCCGGTGCCGGTGTGCCACAGCTCCCGCCCGGTGCGCCAGTCGTAGCCGGTGACGCCCTGCGAGTGACCGTGGTAGAGCGCGTCGGCGTCGCAGCGCACCATCCAGGCGGACCGGCCGCGCCCGGCCCGGCGCCAGAGGAACTCGTCCTCGTGGTCGAACGCGGCGACGCCGCCCTCGCGGTCCGAGACGCCGAGGATGCCGTCGTGGATGTCCAGCCAGTAGATGTCGATCTCCGGTGCGATCGCGTACGCCGCCCGGGGCACCTTGCCGGAGAGGTCGTAGACGTTGCCGTCGTCGCAGCCGGCGTAGACCCAGGCGTCGTCGGCGACGATGCACTTCACGCCGTCGGGGAGCCGGACCTGGTTCACCATCCGGGCGTCGTGGTCCAGCGTGGTGATCACGCCGTGCTCGTTGCCGACCATGCAGTGCCGCCCGTCCACGAAGATGCCGAAGGCGGGCGCGCCCGAGGCGTACCGCCAGAGGACCGGGGCGGTACGGGCGGTGGAGCGGGTGCTCACGATCTCCCGGCGGGAGACCGGCCGCTTCCGGCGTACGCCGGGCACCGCGGGGACGTAGCCCTTGCGGACCTTCTCGCCGATCTTCTTCGCCGCGGCGGCCCGGGCCCGGGCGTTGTCCGGGTAGGCGCTGGTCTTCACCTGCCCCTGGTCACCGATCCGTCCGAAGCGGACGGTCATCGCCGCGTCGTCCACCACCACCTCGTAGAACTTGTGCGCGCCTCCGTCCACTTCGGACAGTTCAAGGTAGGTCGTCTCCTGCGACATGGGGGTTACCTCCGAGCGAGTGCCGAACCGACAGCGCGCACACGCTAACCCCGCCCTCCGACAGAGCCGGAACCGGAAGGTGAGAAGGGCCCCCTTCTCTACCGGAGGCGTTAAGAAGGGGCCCTTCCTTACCGCTCGGCGAGGGCGTCGACGGCCTTGCGGGCGGCGATCAGCACCGGGTCCCAGACCGGGGCGTACGGGGGCGCGTAACCGAGGTCGAGCGCGGTCATCTCGTCCACCGTCATGCCGTTCCACAGCGCCACGGCCAGCGCGTCGATCCGTTTGGCCGCCTCGGACCAGCCGACGATCTGCGCCCCGAGCAGCCGCCCGCCGGGCCGCTCGGCGATCAGCTTCACGGTCATCTTCTGCGCGCCCGGGTAGTAGCCGGCCCGGTTCGTCGACTCGGCCGTCACCGTGACGAACTCGAACCCGGCCTCGGTGGCGTCCCGCTCGCGCAGCCCGGTGCGCCCGACCTCCAGCTCGCAGACCTTGGTGACGGCGGTGCCGATCACGCCGGGGAACGTGGCGTACCCGCCGCCGATGTTGATCCCGGCGACCCGGCCCTGCTTGTTGGCGTGCGTGCCGAGCGGGACGTGCACCGGCATGCCGCTGACCCGGTGCAGGCTCTCCACGCAGTCGCCGGCCGCCCAGACGCCGGGCGCGCCGGGCACCCGCATCCGGCGGTCCACCCGGATCGCGCCGGACGGCCCGAGCGGCAGGCCGGCGGCCTCGGCGAGCCGGGTGTTGGGGCGTACGCCGAGACCCAGCACCACGACGTCGGCGGGGATCGGCCCCGCGTCGGTGACCACCGCGGCGATCCGACCGTCCCGTTCCTCCAGGCCGGTGACCGTCGTCCCGGTGCGGATGCCGATGCCGACCTGCCGCATCGCCTCGCCGACCAGCTCGCCCATGTCCGGGTCCACGGTCGCCATCGGCTGCGCGGACTGCTCGACCAACTGGACCGTGAGCCCGCGGTGCACCAGCGCCTCGGCCATCTCCACGCCGACGTAGCCGCCGCCGACCACCACCGCGTGCCGCGGTCGGGGCTCGCGTTCGAGCCAGTCGAGCACCGCGGCGCCGTCGTCGAGCGTCTGCACGCCGAACACGCCGGCCACCTCGTCGCGGGCCCACTCCGGCTGCACGGGGGTGGCGCCGGTGGCGTACACCAGCGTGTCGAAGCCGGCGCGGACCTCGCCGCCGCCGTCGAGGTCCCGGGCGACCACCTCGCGGCGGCCCAGGTCGATGGCGGTGACCTCGTGCCGGGTCCGGACGTCGATGTCGAAGTCGTCGCGGAACGCGGCCGGGGTGCGGGCGACGAGTTGGTCGCGTTCCGGCACCAGGCCGCTCACCCAGTACGGGATGCCGCAGGCCGAGTAGGACGTGAAGTGTCCCCGCTCGAACGCGACGATCTCCAGGTCCGCCCGGTCGCGGCGGCGCCGCGCCTGGGAGGCCGCCGACATGCCGGCGGCGTCCCCGCCGACGACGATCATCCGCTCCGCCACGCCGCTCATCCTGTCACGCCCCGACCGGGCCGCGGGGCAGCTCAACCACGGGTCTGCCGGGCCACGTCCGCGACCACGTCGACCAGCTTGCCGGTCTTGGCGAACACCGCCCGCTGCCGGGCCGCGCCGCTGCCGTGCCGGTGCAGCCCGTCCAGCAGCTCGGTCACCCGGTCGAGGTCGCCGTGCCGCTCCAGCTCCGGGCGGAGCCGGTCGACGAGTCGCTCCAGCAGCTCCCAGGCCGGGCGCAGCTCGCCGTCGGTCAGGTCGACGCCCTGGCCCTCCAGCCCGTCGTGGGCGGCCCGCCAGTGCGCGGCGACCAGCAGGTGGTGGTCGGTGTTGACGGCCCGCCGGCCGGCCGCGATGTCGGTAAGCGCGGTCGCGACCAGGCCCCGGACCAGCGCGGCCACCAGCACCGCGTCGTCCACCGACGGGCAGACGTCGCCGATCCTGATCTCCACGGTCGGGTACTTGGCGGAGAGCCGGGCGTACCAGTAGAGCATTCCCTCGTCGAGCATCACGCCGCTGGCGATGAGCTGCCGGATCAGCCGCTGGTAGTGCTCGTGCGACTCCAGGTAGGGCGTGGGCGCCACCGACGGCCAGCGTTCCCACTCGATCGAGCGCCAGCTCGCGTAGCCGGTGTCCTCGCCCCGGGAGAACGGGGAGTTGGTGGTGACCGCCTGGAGGGTCGGCAGCCAGGGCCGGACGTGGTTGAGCACCTGCACGCCGGTGTCCGGGTCCGGCACGCCGACGTGCACGTGCATGCCGTTGTTGCCCGGACCGGGCACCAGCAGCCGGAACCGTTCGATCATCCGGTCGAAGCGCGGCTTGTCCACCACCGCCGGCACCGGTCCGTCGACCGGCCCGGTGCCGATCGCCAGCAGGCGTACGCCGGCCCGCTCGGCCGCGTCGGCCAACTCGGCGCGGAGCATCCCCAGCGAGTGCCGGATCGAGGACAGCTCCAGCCCCGGCGGGCTGCCGATCTCGATCTGGCTGGTCTGGAACTCGCGTTCCACCTGGCCGCGCAGCTCGGCCGGCACCTGCTCCATCACCAGCTCGACGGCGGGCACGGCGGTGCCGGTGTGTGGATCGGCGAGCAGGAACTCCTCCTCCACGCCGACCGTCAGCAGGTCCGTCCCGCCCTCGGCGGCGTGCCGTTCCCGCTCCGCCACTGAGCCGCTCATCGCCACCACCGCCTCTTTCCGACCGGCCGCGACACCGTGCCGCGTGGTCGACGCTCTGTTACCCACCGTGTCGATGCCCGAAAACGCGTCGGACGGCGTGTCGGCCCGATTCGCCCGGTCGGTCGTGTGCCGCCGTGCCGCGGAGGGCCGTCGGGTGACGGGACGCGGGACTACGATGAGCCGGCCCGGCGGGCGGTCGCCGGGCCGGAGGAGGTCGTGGTGACTCCGAACGGCACGTCGCGCACGGTGACCGGCGTTCGCGCCCAGGTTCCACGCGGCTTCGCGATCCTGCTCGCGGTGATCGCGGCGGTCTGCGCGCTGGCGGCGCTGAGCAGCGCGGTGGCCGCCGACGTCCAACCGGTCCGCACCGCGATCGACGCGCTGCTGGTGCCCGCGCCGGCGAACCTCGCGTACGCGGTCTTCCTCGGCGTCCTGGCCGCCGCCGCGAGGCGGCGCAAGCGGCTGGCCTGGTGGGTGCTGCTGGTCTACTTCAGTCTCACGCTGGTGGTCGGCCTGACGGCAGGTGGGCTGCTGCTGCTGGTGGGCGCCAACGAGCTGAACCACGCCGCCGGCCAGCGCCTCTTCGGCACGCTGGAGACGATCGGCGTCTGGGTCGGCATCGCGTTCGCCGCCGCCGCGGTGGCGCTGCTGGTGGCCGCGCGGCGGGAGTTCTACGCCCGGGTCCGGTCCGGCAGCACCTGGCGTGCGCTGGGCGTGCTCGCCGGCCTGGCCGCCGTCTTCGTCGGCCTGGGCTATCTGCTGCTCCTGGTCGAGCCGGGCAGCCTGCACACCTGGTCGGACCGGCTGGGCTACGCGGTGGAGAAGGTCTTCGGTGGCGCGATCACGCTGGACCTGACCCGTCGGGGGCAGGCGCCCGGCTGGGTCAACCTGCTGCTCGGCGCGTTCGGCGCGACGGCGTTCCTGGCCGCGCTGTTCACGCTGGTCCGCTCGCAGCGGGCCAACGCGGTGCTGCACGCCGGTGAGGAGGAGCGGATCCGGGAGCTGCTGGCCCGGCACGGCGAGCGGGACTCGCTCGGCTACTTCGCCACCCGGCGGGACAAGGCCGCCGTCTTCTCGGCCAGCGGCAAGGCCGCGCTCACCTACCGGGTGGTCAACGGCGTCAGCCTGGCCAGCGGCGACCCGGTCGGCGACCCGGAGGCGTGGGGGCCGGCCATCGAGGCGTGGCTGGAGCACTCCCGGGCGTACGCCTGGACGCCGGCGGTGCTCGGCGCCAGCGAGGCCGGCGCGCGGGCGTACCGCCGGCACGGCCTGAAGGTGCTCCAGCTCGGCGACGAGGCGATCCTGCACACCCGGGAGTTCGACCTGGACGGCCGGGACATGCGGCCGGTCCGGCAGGCGGTGCACCGGGTCGAGCGGGCCGGCTACACCGCCCGGGTCCGCCGGCACGCCGAGATCCCGCCGGAGGAGCTGGCCGAGGTGGCCGGGCTGGCCACCGCGTGGCGGGACACCGGGCACGAGCGCGGCTTCTCGATGGCGTTGGGCCGGCTCGGTGACCCGGCCGACGGTGACTGCGTGCTGGTCGAGGCGTGCGACGGCGCGGGCCGGGTGCGCGGGCTGCTCTCGTTCAGCCCGTGGGGCACGCACGGCGTCTCGCTGGACCTGATGCGCCGGGACCGCGCCGCCGAGAACGGCGTCACCGAGTTCATGGTGGCCGCGCTGCTGGCCGCCGGCCCGCGCCTCGGCGTCGACCGGGTGTCGCTCAACTTCGCCGCGTTCCGGTCGGTGTTCGAGCAGGGCGCGCGGATCGGCGCCGGTCCGATCATCCGGGCCTGGCGGCACACGCTGCTCTTCTTCTCCCGCTGGTGGCAGCTCGAGTCGCTCTACCTCTCCAACGCGAAGTACCAACCGCACTGGACGCCGCGCTACCTCTGCTTCGCCGAGCGCCGCGAGCTGGCTCGGGTCGGTCTCGCGGCGGTCGCCGCGGAGGGCTTCCTGGCCCTGCCCGGTGGGCGGCCCACGCCGCTGCACGGGGTGCCGCCGGCCGGCGGTGGGATCGGCTACGTGCCGCCGGCCGCCGCGGCGGTCCGGGCCGTCCCGCCGGAGCCGCCCGCCGCGCGTCGGCCGGAGCAGATCCGGGTACGCGTGGCGAAGCTCGACCGGTTGCGGGCCGCCGGCGTCGACCCGTACCCGGTGGGCTATCCGCGCACCGCGACCTGCGCGGCGGTGCGGGACCGGCACGCCGGGCTGGCCCCGGACACCGGTGCCGGCGAGACGGTGGCGGTGGCCGGGCGGGTGCTGCTGGTCCGCGACCACGGGCGGGTCCTGTTCGCCACGATCCGGGACGGCAGCGGCGATCTTCAGTTGATGCTGGAGCACGACCTGGACCGGTGGCGGTCGACTGTCGACATCGGCGACCACGTGGGCGCCACCGGCGAGGTGTACGCGACCCGACGTGGCGAGGTGTCGGTGCGGGTGACCGGCTGGGAGCTGACCGCCAAGTGCCTGCGCCCGCTGCCGGACAAGCACCACGGGCTGGCCGATCCGGAGGCCCGGGTCCGGCAGCGGTACCTGGACCTGGCGCTGGACCCGGCGGCCCGGGAGATGGTGCGGGCCCGGAGCGCGACGCTGCACAGCCTGCGCGTCGGGCTGGCCGGGCGGGACTTCCTGGAGGTGGAGACGCCGATCCTGCAACGGGTGCACGGTGGCGCGAACGCCCGCCCGTTCGTCACCCACATCAACGCGTACGACCTGCGGTTGAGTCTGCGGATCGCGCCGGAGCTGTATCTGAAGCGGCTCGCCGTGGGCGGCATCGAGCGGGTCTACGAGTTGGGCCGGGCGTTCCGCAACGAGGGCGTGGACGCCACCCACAACCCGGAGTTCACCGTGCTGGAGGCGTACCAGGCGTACGCCGACTACCAGGACATGCGGGCGTTGGCCCGGGAGCTGATCGTGGCGGCGGCGACCGCGGTGCACGGTGCGCCGGTGGCCCGCCGGCCCGGCGGCGAGCTGGTCGACCTGGGCGGCGAGTGGCGGGCGGTCACGGTGCACGAGGCGGTCTCGGCCGCGCTGGGCGAGGAGGTCACCGCCGACACCGAGTTGGCCGCGTTGCGCAAGCTGGCCGACGCGGCCGGGGTGCCGTTCGATCCGCGCTGGTCGGCCGGCGCGGTGCTGCTGGAGCTGTACGAGCGGCTGGTCGAGGCGCGTACCGAGGCGCCGACGTTCTATCTCGACTTCCCGACCGAGGTGTCGCCGTTGACCCGGCAGCACCGGCGTGATCCCCGGTTGGCCGAACGCTGGGACCTGGTGGCGTACGGGATGGAGCTGGGCACGGCGTACTCCGAGCTGGTCGATCCGACCGAGCAGCGGCGGCGGCTCACCGCGCAGTCGTTGCAGGCGGCCGGCGGCGACCCGGAGGCAATGGAGCTGGACGAGGACTTCCTCACCGCTTTGGAGTACGCGATGCCGCCGACCGGCGGGCTGGGGCTCGGCGTGGACCGCCTGGTGATGCTGCTGACCGGCCGTTCGATCCGGGAGACGTTGCCCTTCCCGCTGGTCCGCGAGTCCTCCTGACCGTCGCCGCCACCGGCATTCATTGAAGATTGTTGACAAATGCGGGGGCAGGCGCGTACAAATCGCTCTCAGAGAGCGCTCTCCGCCCCGTCCCCGCAGAGAGGCACCCCGATGAACCCGATTCCGGCGGCCCCGGCCGCCCCCACCACCGTGCCCCGGTCCCGCCGCCGGCTCGCCCTGGCCGCGACCGTGCTCGCCGCCACCACCGCGCTCGCCGGCGTCCAGATGACCGCGCAGGCCGCCGTGCCGTCCCCGCCCGCCGGGTGGAACCTGGTGTGGAGCGACGACTTCACCGGCGCGGCCGGCACGCTGCCCTCGTCCGCCAACTGGATCGTCGACACCGGCACCAGCTACCCGGGCGGCCCGGCAAACTGGGGCACCGGCGAGATCCAGACCTACACCTCCAGCACCGCCAACCTGTCCCAGGACGGTGCCGGCAACCTGCGCATCACCCCGCTGAAGGACAGCGCCGGCCGCTGGACGTCGGCCCGGATCGAGACGGTACGCAGCAACTTCAAGCCGTCGAGCGGCGGCGTGCTGGCGATCGAGGGCCGCATCCAGATGCCCAACGTCACCGGCGCGGCGGCGGCCGGCTACTGGCCGGCGTTCTGGGCGCTCGGCTCGCCCTACCGGGGCAACTACCAGAACTGGCCCGGCATCGGCGAGTTCGACGTGATGGAGAACGTCAACGGGATCAACTCGGTCTGGGGCGTGCTGCACTGCGGCGTCGCGCCGGGCGGCCCGTGCGACGAGTTCAACGGCCGGGGCGCGTCCCGCGCCTGCCCGGGCAGCACCTGCCAGTCGGCGTTCCACACCTACCGGTTCGAGTGGGACACCTCGGTGAGCCCGCAGCAACTGCGCTGGTACGTCGACGGCCAGCAGTTCCACACCGTCACCCAGACCCAGGTCGGTGAGCCGTACTGGACCCAGATGACCAGTCACGCCGGCTACTTCCTGCTGCTCAACGTGGCGATGGGCGGCGGCTTCCCGAACGGCGTTGCCGGCTCCGCCACGCCGACCGCGTCGACCGTCTCCGGCCGGCCGATGCTCGTCGACTACGTGGCGGTCTACTCCCGGGGCGGCGGGAGCAACCCGTCGCCGACGCCGACCACGCCGCCGCCGGGCGGGGTGCGGGACGCGTACGCGACCATCCAGGCCGAGTCGTTCAACGCGCAGAACGGCGTGCAGGTGGAGACGTGCGCCGAGGGCGGGCAGGACATCGGCTTCCTGGCCAACGGTGACTGGGCCCGCTACGACAACGTGGACTTCGGCTCCACGCCGCCACGCGACTTCGTGGCCCGGGTCGCGTCCGGCGCGGCGGCCGGGGTGAGCGGCCTGGTGGAGGTGCGGGTGGACAGCCCCACCGCGACGCCGATCGGCAGCTTCGCGGTCGGCAACACCGGTGGCTGGCAGACCTGGACCTCGGTGCCCGGCAACGTGGGCGCGGTGACCGGCCGGCACACCGTCTACCTCACGTTCAGCAGCGGCCAGCCGTCGGACTTCGTCAACGTCAACTGGTTCACGTTCCGCCGCTGATCGACCCGGCGGTCAGCGCCCGGTGGTCACCGACTGCCGGGCGCGCCGCCGGCGCACCTTCTTCACCGCCCAGCTCACGATCATCACGCCGAAGACCGCGAAGATCGCGTAGTTGAACCACTGGCTGTAGCGGTCGACGTCCTCCCAGCGTGAGCCGAGCAGGAAGCCGGCGCCCACGATCAGCGTGTTCCACACCCCGCTGCCGAGCGTGGTGAGCAGGATGAACTCGCCCAGCGGCATACGGTTCGCGCCGGCCGGGATCGACACCAGGCTGCGGACCACCGGCACCACCCGGCCGATCAGCACCGCCCAGCGGCCGTGCCGCTCGAACCAGCGGTCCGCCTTCTCCAGGTCCTCCAGGTCGACCAGCGGGATGTGGTCGAGCCACCGCTTGAGCCGGTCCTCGCCGAGCGCCGCGCCGAGCCAGTAGAGCACCAGCGCGCCGAGCAGCGAACCGGCGGTCGCGGCCAGCACGATCACCACCACGTTGAACCGGCCCTCGGCGGACAGGTAGCCCGCCATCGCCAGCACGATCTCGCTCGGGATCGGCGGGATGATGCTCTCCAGCGCCACGAGCAGCGCCACGCCGACCGCGCCCCACGCGTCGATCACGCTCGCCACCCACCCGGTCAGCCCGGTGAACTGGTTCGGATCGACGTTCTGGGCGAGGGCCATGGCGGTCCTTCCACACGGGTGCCGGAGATCCGGGGGTAGTACCCGGGTGAGTCTTGCTCACACCCGCCGGTGACCGGGCTAACCCTCCGGGTGCAGCGCCTCGTCCGCTGGCCCCCGCCGCCAGCCGGTGAAACGGACCAGCAGGCCGCCGTGGCTGGGCGAGCAGCAGTACGGCCCGGCCGTCGCGGACGCCGCCGGGTCGAGCGGCGCGACCCGCACCAGCCGCCACGGCTCGCCGTCCACCCGGGCGCGGACCGTCAACGCGTCGCCGGCCCGGCTCACCCGGATCGTCACCTCCCGCCCCGACCACTCCGGCACCGGCGCCACCGACCAGTCGGAGAACTCGTCGGTCACCACGGCGCCGACCTGCGGCACGCCGTCGCTCACCTCGACCCCGGCCTTCGTCCACCGCCGCTCGTCCACCCGCACCAGCACGCCGGCCTGGTCGAACTGCGCGGCGTAGTCGAGCCGGAACGACACCTCCACGGCGGTGTCCCCGGCGAACGGCGCGAGCAGCGCCGAACCGTCGTCGTGCACGAAGCCGTAGCTGGTGCGTCGCCAGAAGTCGCTGCCCCCGCGCGGCTCGACAAGCAGCCCGCCGTCGACCGCCTCGGCCCGCTCCGGCGGATTGAGCCACGTGCCGGCCGACCAGTCGGTGTCCTCGCTCATGCTGTGCTGGCTGGGCATGCCCTCACGGCCCTCGCTCCGCTCGGTGCGTTCGCTCATGCCGGCACCGTACCGGGTTTGCCAGAACGCGCGTTCGGAGAAGTAGAGCCCGCATGGGTGACAGGTGGTATCAGGAGGCAGTCGTCTACTGCCTCGACGTCGACACGTACGCGGACTCCGACGGCGACGGGGTGGGTGACTTCCAGGGGCTGATCGGCCGGCTGGACTACCTGGCCCGGCTGGGGGTGACCTGCCTCTGGCTCAACCCGATCCACCCGTCCCCCAACAAGGACGACGGGTACGACGCGACCGACTTCTACAACGTCGACCCGCGGCTCGGGACGCTCGGCGACTTCGCCGAACTCCTGCACCAGGCGCAGAACCGGGGCATCCGGGTGATCATCGACCTGGTGGTCAACCACACCTCGGACCAGCACCCGTGGTTCCAGTCCGCCCGGTCCTCGCCCGACTCGCCGTACCGCGACTGGTACGTCTGGGCCGACCACGAGCCGGACGACCGGCACCAGGGCATGGTGTTCCCGGGCGAGCAGCACGAGACCTGGACCTACGACCGGACCGCCAAGGCGTGGTTCTACCACCGGTTCTACAAGTTCCAGCCGGACCTGAACATCGAGAACCCGAAGGTCCGCGCGGAGATCAAGAAGATCACCTCGTTCTGGCTCCAGCTCGGCGTCTCCGGGTTCCGGATGGACGCCGTGCCGTTCATCATCGAGAAGACCGAGCCGGGCAACCCGAACGCGACCAAGGACTTCGACTTCCTCACCGACCTGCGCCAGCACGTCCAGTGGCGGCGCGGCGACGCGATGCTGCTGGCCGAGGCGAACGTCGAGCCGGACCAGTTGCCGGTCTACTTCGGCGACGGCAGCGGCTCGGGCAACCGGATCCACATGCTCTTCGACTTCATGATGAACGGCCGGCTGATGCTCGCGTTCGCCCGGGAGGACCCGGAGGCGATCATCGACGCGTTGCGTGACACCCCGAAGCTGCCGACCGGCGGCCAGTGGGCGACGTTCCTGCGCAACCACGACGAGATCGACCTGTCCCGGCTCACCGCCGACCAGCGCAACGACGTGTTGGCGAAGTTCGGCCCGGACGAGAACATGCAGCTCTACGGCCGGGGCATCCGCCGCCGGCTCGCGCCGATGCTCGGCAACGACCGCCGGCACATCGAGCTGGCGTACGCGCTCCAGTTCTCGCTGCGCGGCACGCCGGTGCTGCGCTACGGCGAGGAGATCGGCATGGGGGAGGACCTGACGCTGAAGGGGCGCGACGCGATCCGTACCCCGATGCAGTGGTCCTACAAGGAGAACGCCGGCTTCTCCACCGCCGAGCCGGAGAAGCTGGTCCGCCCGGTGATCGACAAGGGTGAGTACGGCTACCAGCAGGTCAACGTCACCGCCCAGCGCAAGGACCCGCGTTCGCTGCTCGGCTGGTTCGAGCGGATGATCCGGACGCTGCGGGAGGCCCCGGAGGTCGGCTCCGGCAGCACCACCCACATCGACGTGCCGATGCCGGCCGGGGTGCTCGCGCACCGCGCCGACGGGCGGACCGGGACCATGGTCTTCCTGCACAACCTCGGCACCGAGGACGTGGAGGTCGACCTGAGCACCCTGGCGCCGGAGGCGGACCTGCCGATCGACGTGCTGAGCGACCGCAACTACGACGAGGTGGGCAAGCTCGACCGGCTGAAGCTGAACGGCCACGGTTACCGCTGGATCCGGCTCTGCCGGGGTGGGGCGCTGTAGCCGGACGTGACGGCGGGTTAGGCTCCTCCGATCGAGCCAAGTTACCGGGAGGTAATCATGTCGGAGGAGCCCCGCGTCGCCATCGTGACCGGAGCCGCACGCGGCATCGGCGCGGCCACCGCCCGCCGGCTGGCCGCCGACGGCATGGCCGTCGCCGTGGTCGACATCGAGGAGTCCGCCACCGCGGAGACCGTCGACGGCATCGTCGCCGCCGGTGGTCGGGCGCTCGGCGTCGGCGCGGACGTGGCCGACCGGGCCCAGGTGGAGGCCGCCGTCGAGCGGGTCGCCGCCGAGCTGGGCGCGCCGACCGTGCTGGTCAACAACGCCGGCGTGCTCCGCGACAACCTGCTGTTCAAGATGACCGACGCCGACTGGGACACCGTCCTGGGCGTGCACCTGCGCGGCGCGTTCCTGTTCAGCCAGGCCACCCAGAAGCACATGGTCGAGCGGAAGTGGGGCCGGATCGTCAACCTGTCCAGCACCTCCGCGCTGGGCAACCGCGGCCAGGCGAACTACGCCGCCGCCAAGGCCGGCATGCAGGGCTTCACCAAGACGCTCGCCATCGAACTGGGCCCGTTCGGGGTGACCGTCAACGCGGTCGCGCCGGGCTTCATCGTCACCGACATGACCGCGGCCACCGCGGCCCGGATGAAGGTCGAGTTCGCCGCGCTCCAGGAGCACGCCGCCGCCGAGATCCCGGTCCGCCGCACCGGCCGCCCGGAGGACGTCGCGCACACCATCTCGTTCCTGGCGAGCGAGGGCGCGTCCTTCGTCTCCGGCCAGGTCATCTACGTCGCCGGCGGCCCCAAGGACTGACCGCCGCCCCCGGGCGGATGGCCCCTCCTTCCCGGAAAGAGGGGCCATTTCGCGCCCCATGGCCACGCTTTCCGGGAAAGCGCGCGGTTCAGGCGGGGTCGCGGCGGGTGCGGTACAGCCAGAGCAGGCCGAGCGCCGGCAGCACCAGCGGGATGTAGCCGTAGCCGCTGCCGAAGTCGGACCAGACCGTCTCGTCCGGGAACAGCTCCGGGTCGGCGATGCTCAGCACGCCCACCGCGAGCACCCCGACCAGCTCCACCGAACAACAGGCCAGCGCCACCCGGCGGCCGGCGTGCCCGGCCCGGGCCAGCCCGACCGCCGCCACGATGTAGATCAGCGCGGCCAGCGCGGAGAGCAGGTACGCCACCGGCGCCTCGTCGAACTTCGTGGCGATCTGGAGCCCGGCCCGCGACGTCGCGGCGATGGCGAAGAGGATGTAGACCGCGATCAGCAGCCGCCCCGGCCCGCGGTTGGTGGCGCGTCCGGGCGCCCGGGAATCAACCACCGACGACCTCCCAGGTCTGCTGCAACCGCACCACCACGACCGGCGTGACCAGGCAGATCGCGCAGACGATCGCCGAGCCCCAGCGGGTCGGCTCCATCCGGGCCAGCACCCAGGCCAGCGGCGGCAGGCAGACCAGCGTCACCAGGTAGCCGAAGAACGCCCCCGGCTCGCCCGGCCGGTCCCCACCGCCGAGGGCGACGAGCGCCACCACGGTCAGCGCCAGCAGCGCCACCTCCACCACGGCCAGGCCGGCGAACTGGATCCGGTCCGGCGGCTGCTGGCGTACGGCGGCCACCAGGGCCCAGACCGCGACCGCCAGCGACAGCACGATCGCGATCGTGGGGAGGAACCCGTCCACCGGCGAGCCCGCCGCCGCGGCGCTGGTCATCGACGCAGTGTCGTTCACCGGCCCAGCCTACTAAGTCGTGTAGTAGCCAGCCGCCGCGCGGGTCGGGGCGCGCCGGCCGGGCCGGACGACTAGCGTGGATCACGGTCCCGGCGTACGCCGGTGGCCCACGACGAGGGCAGGGGGCAGGGGTGCGCTTCGGGTTGTTCGGCACCGGTCACTGGGCGGCGGAGACGCACGCCGCCGCCATCGACGCCCACCCCCGGGCCCGACTGGCCGGCGTGTGGGGGCGCAACCCGGCGAAGGCGGAGGCGCTGGCCACCCGGCACGGCGTGCCGGCCTTCACCGACGTCGACGCGCTGCTCGACGCCGTCGACGCGGTCGCCGTGGCGCTCCCGCCCGACGTGCAGGCCGACATCGCGGTCCGGGCCGCCACCGCCGGGCGGCACCTGCTGCTGGACAAGCCGCTGGCGCTGAGCCTCGCCGACGCCGACCGGGTGGTCGCCGCCGCCGAGGCGTCCGGGGTGGCCTCGGTGGTCTTCTTCACCCAGCGCTTCCACCCCAATGTCACCGGCGTCCTCGCCTCGGCCGCCGCGGCCGGCGGCTGGCAGCACGCCCGGGGGACCATGTTCGCCTCGATCTACCAGCCCGGGAACCCGTACGGCGACTCGCGGTGGCGGCGCGACCGGGGCGCGCTGTGGGACATCGGCCCGCACGCGTTGTCACTGATCCTGCCGGTGCTCGGCCGGGTCACCCGGGTCGCCGCGATGGACGGGCCGAGCGGCCTGGTGCACCTGCTGCTCACCCACGACGGCGGCGCGACGAGCGCGCTCTCCCTCACCCTCGACGCGCCGGCCGAGGCGGTCACCCGTGACTTCGTCCTGTTCGGCGCGAACGGCACCGAGAGCATCCCGCCCGGTGACGGCAGCGCGCTCCAGGCGTTCGGCGCCGCGCTCGACCAGTTGCTGGCGGAGGTGGACGCCGGTACCCGCGACCACCGCTGCGACGTGTGGTTCGGCCGGGACGTGGTGGCGGTGCTCGACGCCGCCGAGACCGCCCGGGCGCAGGGGCGCACGGTCGACGTGTGAGAAAACCCGTCGCGGGGGTGGCGGGCCGGCCGCTAGCGTCGCGCGCATGTTCACGCATGCCCTGATCGACGTGGCCGTCGCGCCGGCCGCGTCCGGGCTCCTTCTGGTCGCCCGCCCGCGGGTCCGTCGCCCGGCCCTGACCGGCCGGGACGCGGACCGCCGCGCCTGACCTGACCACCGCCCGCGAGCCCGACTGGCCGACCCGCCACGTCACCGGGCTGACGGCGTCCAGTGGGGCCTGATCCCGCCGTTTCGCCGAGCTGGCGCTGGCGGTCGCGCTGATCCCACCACGCCGCCGACAGGTGGCGCGGTGGTTCGCGCGGTGAGCGTCCCGACCGATCCAGGGTCGTCCGAGCCCCGATCCGCTCGGACCGCCCGCCCCATCCGTTCCACGCCGACCCGGCGAGCCGACCCGGCGAGCCGACCCGGCGAGCCGACCCGGCCCGTCGCGGCTGCCGACCCGTCCCGTCCGGCGGTGCCCGCCCGCCGGGTCGGTCGCACGCCCCGAGCCCGAGGGGCGGCCTGGAACACCTGCGCAGCGGTCCGTACCCGTCGCCGTCCGGCGACAGACAGGACGAACCCGTGGCGCCCCGCCGACTCCGCACCACCGCACGCGACCGGTCCCGTCGCGTACTGTCCCAGAACTTCCTCGCCGATCCGGCCGCCGCCGCACGGATCGTCCGGGCGGCCCGCCCCGGCCCGAACGACCTGCTGCTGGAGGTGGGCGCCGGACGCGGCCAGCTCACCCGCCCGCTCGCCGCGCGGTGCGGGCGGCTGATCGCGTACGAGGTGGACCCGGCCGTGTTGCCGGAGCTGACCGCGACCTGCGCGCCGCTGCCGCACGTCGAGGTCCGGGCGGCCGACTTCCTCTCCGCGCCGCCGCCCGGGGAGCCGTTCTCGGTGGCCGGCAACATCCCCTGGTCGCTGACCGCGGCGGTGGTCCGCTGGTGCCTCGCGGCGCCCGAGCTGCGCGCGGCCACGCTGCTCACCCAGCTCGACTACGCCCGCAAACGCACCGGCGACCACGGCCGGTGGAGCCGGCTCACGGTGCTCACCTGGCCGGAACACCACTGGCGGCTGGCCGGGCGGGTGCCCCGGGGCGCGTTCCGGCCGGTGCCCGCGGTGGACGGCGGCATCCTGCACCTGGAGCGCCGGACCGAGCCGCTGCTGGCGCCGGGCGTGCTGCCCGCGTACCGGAGGATGGTGGAGCTGGGCTTCGGCGGGGTCGGCGGCTCGCTCGCGGCCTCGCTGCGCACCGCCCACGCGCGCCGCCGGGTCGACGGCGCGCTGCGGGCCGCCCGGATCGCGCCGGACACCCCGGTCGGGCTGGTCTGGCCCGAGCAGTGGCTGGTGCTGTTCCGCCTGCTGCACGCCACCGACCCGGGCCGGCCCGGGAATTCGGGGCCATCCGGTCCGGAATCCGCTCCGAATGCCTACCGTGCTGGCAGACGGAGCGGACGGAAGGCGGGACCGGATGACCGAGGGCGACAGCGCCGGTGACGTGCCGGGGCGGTCGAGGCTGCACGCCGTGCCCCCGGCCGCCCCGGACCCACGGGCGGAGACCGACGGCCTGCTGCGGGCGGTGGCGCGCGGCGACGAGGCGGCGTTCGAACGGCTCTACGACATCGTGTCGCCCCGCGTCTACGGGCTGGCCCGGCGGGTGCTCCGTGACCCGGCCCAGGCCGAGGAGGTCGCGCAGGAGGTGCTGGTCGAGGTGTGGCGCACCGCCGCCCGCTTCGACCCGGCCAAGGGCTCGGCCACCGCCTGGATCTTCACCATCGCCCACCGCCGGGCCGTGGACCGGGTCCGGTCCGAGCAGGCCGGCGTCGAACGCACCCGCCGCGTCGCCGCCGGCTCCGCCGAGACGCCGTACGACGAGGTGGCCGAGGAGGCGGCGGCCCGGCTGGAGCGGCAGCAGGTGCGGCACTGCCTGGACGTGCTCACCGAGATGCAGCGCGAGGCGATCACGCTGGCCTACTACGGCGGGCACAGCTACCGCGAGGTGGCCGGCCTGCTGGGCACCTCGTTGCCCACCGTCAAGACCCGCATGCGGGACGGGCTGATCCGTCTCCGTGACTGCCTGGGAGTGGAGTTCAGCCGATGACCGACATCCACGCGCTCGCCGGGGCGTACGTGCTCGACGCGGTGGACGACGTCGAGCGGGCCGCGTTCGTCCGGCACCTGGCCGGCTGTGAGAGTTGCGCGCTGGAACTGGCCGAGTTCCACGAGACGGCGGCCCGGCTGGCCGACCCGACCTGGTCCGTGCCGCCGCCCGCGTTGCGCACGTCGGTGCTGGCGGAGATCCGGCGTACCCCGCAGGAGCGACCCGGCCCGGTCGGTCGGGCGGCCCGCGACCGGGCCGGGGGGTGGCGCCGTCGGGCGGCCGTCGCGGCCGCCGCCGTGCTGCTGGCCGGCGGCGCGGGCGCGGCCACCTGGACCGTCCAGGAGCAGCGGGTACGCGACGCGCGCACCGAGGCCGGCGCGGCGCGGGACGAGGCGGGCCGGATCCGCGCCGTGCTGGCCGCGCCGGACGCGGTGGTCCGGACCGGAGCGGTTCCGGCGGGCGGCCGGGTCACCGTGGTGGCGTCGCCGAGCCGGAACGAGGGAGTGGCGCTGCTCGACGGGTTGACCGTCCCCGCCGCCGGCCGGGCCTACCAGCTCTGGCTGATCGACGGCGCGACGGCCACCTCGGCCGGCGTGCTGCCGGCCGGCCGGGGCGGCGGTTCGACGCTGCTGTCCGGGGTGCGGGGCAAGGGTCTCCTCGGCGTGACCGAGGAGCCGGCGGGCGGGTCGGCGCGGCCGACCATGACCCCGCTGGTGGCGGTCGCGCTCGCCTGATCTTTTTCGCGGATCCACCCATCCGCGGGCCGGTGGGCACCGAATCCCTTCCAGACCGACAGTTCACCATCTGAAGGGATTTACCTGATGCGTCCCATGAAGCTCACCGCTGTCGCCCTTGCCGCCACGCTCAGCCTCGGACTCGCCGCCTGCGGCGGGGACGACACCGACACCGCCGCGCCGGCCAGCAGCGCCCCGATGAGTTCCGCGCCGGCCAGCAGCGCTCCCGCGATGGCCGACGGCCAGTTCGGCCCCGGCTGCGCGGCGGTGCCGACCGACGCGTCGAACCCGGGCAGCTTCGCCGCCATGGCCAAGGTGCCGGTGGCCACCGCCGCGTCCGGCAACCCGGTGCTGAGCACGCTGGTCACCGCCGTCAAGCAGGCCGGCCTGGTCGACTCGCTGAACAGCGCGCAGGGCCTCACCGTCTTCGCGCCCAGCAACGACGCGTTCGGCAAGCTGCCCAAGGCCGACCTGGACAAGGTGCTCGCCGACAAGAAGATGCTGACGGACGTGCTGACCTACCACGTGGTCGAGGGTCGGCTCGGCCCGGACCAGCTCGCCGGCGCGCACAAGACGCTCCAGGGCGGCGAGGTGACGGTCGCCGGCAGTGGCACCGAGTTCACCGTGAACGGCAACTCCATGGTGATCTGCGGCAACGTGCAGACCGCCAACGCGACCGTCTACATCGTCGACTCGGTCCTGATGCCGAAGTCCTGACGCGGCCGGCGCTCGGCGAGAGGAGAGACCGATGATCCGCCGTACCCTGGCGGCCGCCGGGACGGGCCTGCTCGTGGCCGCCGCCGGGGTGGCGGTCGCGGAACTGCTCGCCACCGCCGTCCGCCCCCAGTCGGCGCCACTGGTCGCGGTCGGCGGCACCGTCGTGGACGGTGCGCCGACCCCGGTCAAGGAGTGGGCGGTGCGCACGTTCGGCACGTACGACAAGCCGTTGCTGCTGGGCGGCATCGGGCTGGCGCTGGCGCTGCTGGCCGCGCTGACCGGGATCGCCGCCCGTCGCCGCCCGGCGCTCGGCCTGCTCGGGCCGGCAGTGCTCGGGCTGGCCGGCGTCGGCGCCGCGCTGACCCGACCCGACGCCCGCCCGATCGACGCACTGCCGGCCCTGGCCGGCGCCGCGGTGGCCGCCGGCCTGCTGCGCCGGCTGCCCCTGCCCGGCCTGCCGGCCGCCCCGAACACTCCGGACGCCGCCGCCGACCCGGTGGGGGTGGGCCGGGCGGCGTCCGGGGGCGGCGCGGCCGGTTCCGCCCGGGTGGGTGGTCCTGAGAGGTGTGCCCCAGGCAGGGGCGGCCCTGGTGCGGGCGGCTCGGGCGGCTCAGGATCGGCGGGCGGGACCACCCGGCGGACGGTGGTGCGGAACGCGACGCTTGTCGCCGCCGGCACCGTGTTCGCCGGGGCCGGCGCGGCCGTGCTGCGCCGGCTGAACGTGGCCGACGCGGCCCGGTCCCGGGAGTCCGTGCGGCTGCCCGCGCCGGCCTCGCCGGCCCGGCCGGTGCCCGCGGGCGTGGCGCCCGGCTTCCGTACCCCGACCGGGGAGTTCTACCGGGTGGACACCGCGCTCACCGTGCCCCGGCTCGACGTGGACGCCTGGCGGCTGCGGCTGCACGGCCTGGTGGCGCGACCGGTCGAGGTGAGCTTCGCCGAGTTGCTCGACCGCAGCCTGATCGAGCGGGACGTCACGCTGAGTTGCGTGTCCAACGAGGTCGGCGGCCCGTACGTGGGGACCGCCCGGTGGCTCGGCGCGCCGCTCGCCCCGTTGCTGCGGGCGGCGGGCATCCGGGCCGGCGCCGACCAACTCGTCGCCCGCTCCGACGAGGGCATGACCATCGGCACGCCGATCGAGACGCTCCTCGACGGGCGGGACGCCATGCTCGCGCTCGGCATGAACGGGGCGCCGTTGCCGTTCGAACACGGCTTCCCGGTCCGGATGCTCACCCCCGGCCTGTACGGCTACGCGGGCGCGTGCAAGTGGGTCACCGAGTTGGAGGTGACCACGTTCGACGCCTTCGACGCCTACTGGGTGCGGCGGGGCTGGGCGCGGGAGGCGCCGGTGAAGACCGCGTCCCGGATCGACCGGCCCGCGCCGTTCGCCCGTCTTCCCGCCGGGCCGGTGACCGTGGCCGGAGTGGCCTGGGCCCAGCACCGGGGCATCGCGGCGGTGGAGGTGTCGGTGGACGGGGGCCCGTGGCGGGCGGCCGAGTTGCTGCCCACCGCCTCCACCGACACCTGGGTGCAGTGGCGCTACGCCTGGCCCGCCCCGGCCGGCCCGCACACCCTGCGCGTACGCGCCACCGACGGCACCGGCGCGACGCAGCCCGAGCGACGCCGCCCGCCGTTCCCCGACGGCGCCACCGGCCACCACACCATCACCCTCACTGTGCGGTGAAAGGCCGGGCCCCCGGTTAACGCCTCCGGTAGAGGCGGGCGCCCCGCTTGGCATGAGGTGGCCTAACCGGTGAACGGGGCCAGCGCCTCGCCCAGCTCGGCGGGGGTGTCGAACTCCTCGGCCGGCAACGTCCGGAGCATCTGGAGCGTCTCGGTGCTGGCGCCGTTCTCCTGGCCCCAGCGGACCAGGTCCTCCCGGGAGACCGGGTAGTCGAGTCCGGAGACGAACTCCTGCAACTGCGCGCCGCTGACGGTCATGTCGCGCGGCTACCCGCTGGGCGGCGCGGCATGCCGGTCCCGACGGCGGTTTGCCCCGGCGGGGCCCGGGTAGCCGCGGACATGCTGGTTCAGCGGCTCGGCGCACCGAGCGACTTCGACCCGCTGCTGGAGCGCGTCCGCGACGCCCGCATCGTGATGATCGGCGAGGCGACGCACGGCAGCTACGACTACTACCGCCTGCGCGAGCAGTTGACCCGGCGGCTCATCGCCGAGCAGGGGTTCGACTTCGTCGCGGTGGAGGGGGACTGGCCGGACTGCGACCGGGTGCACCGTTCGGTGGTGGGTGCACCGGGCGGACTGGCCGATCCGATGGTCGCGTTGGAGCGGTTCGAACGCTGGCCCACCTGGATGTGGGCGAACGCGGAGGTGGCCCGGTTCTGCCGGTGGCTGCGCGCCTGGAACCTGGAGCGGCCGGAAGCGGAGCGGGCCGGCTTCCACGGCCTCGACGTCTACTCGCTCTGGGAGTCGATGCAGGCCATCTTCGACTACCTGGGCGAGGAGGACCCGGCGTCGCTGGAGGCGGCCCAGGAGGCGTACCGCTGCTTCGAGCCGTACGGCAAGCAGGCCGAGGAGTACGGCCTGGCCAGCCGGTTCGTCTCCGCCCGGTGCGAGGAGGAGGTGGTCCGGTTGTTGGCGCGTACCCGGGAACAGGCCGCCGCGGACGGCCCGGACCGCTTCTCGGCCTGGCAGAACGCGGAGGTGGTGGCCGGCGCGGAACGGTACTACCGGGCCATGATCGGCGGCGGTCCGGAGTCGTGGAACGTCCGCGACATCCACATGGCGGACACGCTGGACCGGCTGCTCGACCGTTACGGGCCGGACGCGCGCGGCGTCGTTTGGGCGCACAACACGCACGTCGGCGACGCGCGGGCCACCGAGATGGCGGCGGACGGCATGGTGAACATCGGTCAGCTCGGTCGGGAACGGCACGGCCGGGACGCGGTGGCGCTGATCGGCTTCGGCAGTTGGCGGGGCAGCGTGATCGCCGCCCCGCGCTGGGGCTCCCCGGCCGAGACGATGATGGTGCCGCCGGCCCGGGAGGGGTCGGTGGAGCACCTGTTGCACGAGTTGATGCCGGACCGGGCGGTGCTGGTCTTCGGCGGCCCGGACGAGCCGGAGTGGGTGACCGGGGAGGCGGACCACCGGGCCGTCGGTGTGGTGTACGACCCGAGCTTCGAGTCGTGGGGCAACTACGTGCCGACCCGGCTGGGGGAGCGGTACGACGCGTTCGTCTGGTGCGACGAGACGACCGCGTTGCACCCGCTGCCGGCGTTGGTGACACCGGGCGAGATGGAGACGTATCCCGCCGGAGTGTGAGGAGGGGCCCCCTGTTATGCACGAGGCGTTAACAGGGGGCCCCTCCTTTCACTTCACCGGGGCGGGCTCGCGGTTGGCTAGGTGGGCGCGCAGGCCCTCGCCCTCGACGTCCACGTTGGGCAGCAGCTTGTCCAGCCAGCGCGGCAGCCACCAGGCGGCGTTGTTGAGCAGCGACATCACCGCCGGGACGATGGTCATCCGGACCACGAACGCGTCGATGGCGACACCGATCGCGAGCGCGAAGCCCATCGACTTGATGATCGGGTCGTCCAGGAAGACGAAGCCGCCGAACACCGACATCATGATGAGCGCCGCAGCGGTGACCACCCGGGCGCCGTGCCCCATTCCGTTGATGGTGGCCTGGCGCGCGGTGTCCCCGTGCACGAAGTCCTCGCGCATCCGGGAGACCAGGAAGACCTCGTAGTCCATGGCCAGGCCGAACAGGATGCCGATGAGCAGGATCGGCAGGAAGCTGACCAGCGGCGCCGGCGTGTCGACGCCGAGCAGCCCGGCCAGGTGGCCCTGCTGGAACACCGCGACCGTGATGCCGAACGTGGCCGCCACGGTGAGCAGGAACCCGAGCGCCGCCTTCACCGGCACCAGGATCGACCGGAACACCAGCATCAGCAGCAGCACGGACAGGCCCACCACCAGCAGCAGGTAGACCGGGAGCGCGTCGGAGAGCTTCTCCGACACGTCGATGCCGATCGCGGTGACGCCGGTGAGCAGCACCTCGGCGTTGCCGATGCCGCCGACCTGCCGGCGGATGTCGTGCACCAACTCCTCGGTCTTCTCGTCGGTCGGCCCGGTCTTCGGGATCACGCCGAGCAGCGCGGTGCGGCCGGACGGGTCGAGCTGCGGCGGAGCCACCGCCAGCACCCCGTCGGTCTTCTGGATCAGCGACGCGACCTGCGGCACGGCGGCCTGGGTGGCCTGCGGCGAGTCGGCGGTGACCACGACCGCGAGCCGGCCGGTGAAACCGGGGCCGAAGCCCTCCCGGATCAGGTCGTTGCTGACCCGGGCCGGGGTGCCCTCGGCGGCGGTGGAGGCGTCCGGCAGCGCCAGACGCATGTCCTGCGACGGGATCGCCAGCAGGCCGAGGCCGAGCAGGCCGACCAGGATCACCGGGATGCGGAACCGGGTCACCCAGTTCGCCCAGCGGAACCCGAAGCCGGAGCGGTCCTCCGAGCCGGTGCCCGGGTCCGCGACCGCCTCGCGGTTGCGGAGCTTGCGCGGCAGCACCCGGCGGCCGGCGAAGCCGAGCAGCGCCGGGGCCAACGTGATCGCCACCAGCACGGCCACGGTGACGGTGCCGGCGGCGGCCAGACCCATCACGGTGAGGAACGGGATGCCCACCACGGCCAGGCCGGCCAGCGCCACCACCACCGTCGCGCCGGCGAACACCACGGCGGAGCCGGCGGTGCCGACCGCGCGGCCGACCGCCTCTTCGGGGGAGAGCCCGTCGAGCAGGTTCTGCCGGTGCCGGGAGGTGATGAACAGCGAGTAGTCGATGCCGACCGCCAGGCCGAGCATCAGCGCCAGGATCGGGGCGGTGCTGGTCAGCTCCACCGCGCCGCTGAGCGCGAACAGGCCGGCCATGCCGACGCCGACGCCGATCAGCGCGTTCAGCATGGTCATCCCGGCCGCCACCAGCGAGCCGAACGTGATGACCAGGACGATCGCCGCGACCAGCACACCGAGCGCCTCGGTCGAGCCGACCTCCGGCTCGCCGTTGAGCACCTCGCCGCCGGGGGCGATCTGCCAGCCCTGCGCCTCGGCCTGCTGGCCGACCTTCTCGTACGCGTCGCGCTGCTCGGTGGTCACGTCGTCCGCGCGACCGGCGAACTGCACCTGGATCAGCGCGTACCGGCCGTCCGGCGTGAGCGCCTGCGCCTGGTAGGGGTCGATCGCGCCGACCACGCCGGGCAGCGTGGCCGCCTCCTGGGTGACCTGCTTGACCACCGCCTGGCCGGCCGGCGAGGTGAGCGCGCCGTCCTGCGGCGCCTTGACGGCGATGGTGCCGGTGGCGCCGCTGGCCGCCGGGAACCGGTCGGCGAGCAGGTCGATGGCCTGCTGCGACTCGGTGCCGGGCATGGTGAAGTTGCTCGCCGTCGGGCCCCGCAGCGTGGCGGCGGCCAGGCCGAGGCCGACGAGTACGACGAGCCAGACGACGGCGACGAGTCGCCGTCGGCGTAGGGATGCCCGGCCGAGCCGGTACAGCAGGGTCGCCATGGACCTTCCTTCGTCCTCGGGTGCGAACTGGTGGGATCAGGTGGTGGGTTCGAGCGCGCGGTGCGCCACGGCGAGCAGCGCGGGTCGCAGCTCCTCGTCGGGGATGTCCAGGAACTCGCCGCAGGTCTCGGCGATGCCGGCCAGCACGACAAGCGCGGCGACGCGGGCCACCGGCCGGTCGGAGAAGCCGGCGAACGCGGCGATCAGCCGTTCGGAGATCTGCTGGATGTGCGCGAACGCCGGCTGCTGGAGCAGGTCCGGGAACTCGCCCCGGAGCAGCGCGATCTCCCGGCGGAAGCGGACCGCCAGGTCGACGAAGCCCTCGGCGGCGGCCCGCTGCGCCGGCGCGCCGGTGAGGTCGGCGAGCCGGGCGTCGAGTGCCTCCAGCATCGCGATGGCCGGGGCCATCAGCTCGCAGAGCAGAGCGTCCTTGCTGGCGAAGTGGTAGAGCACGGTGGCCTTGGAACAGCCCACCTCACGGGCGATGTCCTGGAGCGAGGTGCCCTTGTAGCCGGTGACGGCGAACCGACGGGCCGCGGCGGTGAGCAGCTCGTCGTGGGTGGCCGGGGTAGCGCGTGCCATGCCCTCCAGCATGCCTGACCGATCGGTCAGCACCTGACCGATCGGTCAGACGGATCGGGTGGGCTTCGCCACAGGATGCTCCCGGTCGTACGCGGTCCGGGCCGCGCTGATCGACTCGCGGTGCCGCTCCGCCCAGCGGGTGAGCGCGACAAGCGACTCGTACAGCTCCCGGGCCATCGGGGTGGCGGTGTACTCCACCCTCGGCGGCACCGTCGGATGCACGTGCCGGACCAGCAGCCCGTCGCGCTCCAGGTTGCGCAACGTCAGCGTGAGCATCCGCCGGCTGATGCCCTCCACCCGCCGTTCCAGCTCGGTGAAGCGCACCGGGCCGGTCGAGGCGGCGATCAGGATGCCGATGCTCCACTTGCCGCCGACCCGGTCCAGCGCCTCCCGCACCGTGCAGGCCCGCGCCTGCGTCCCGTCCGCGGTCCGGCCGGCCGGGTCGGACGCGCACCGGTCGTCCTGGGTTGTCACCGCGGCTCCTTCCGCTCGGCCCCGACGGGAGCCTCGGTGACCATCATGCGTCACAAGTGGCAGCCGACCGCCCGGAGTGCGTACGGCTACCGCGTGCCGGGCCGGTGAAGACCTGGGTTGTTCCCGCCTACGAACTTGATGGCATGAATGCATCAGCCGCCGATGACCCGTTCACGCCATCAAGTTCGTAGCGTGGTGGCGCATCACCCAGGCGTTCGACGTTTCGCCAGCGGGAGTTCGGACACCCGCCCCCGAGCGGGCCGTCACGCCGGCGCCGTGTCGGGGTTGCCGAGCCGCCGCCGGGCCGGGAAGGTGGTCGGATGGGCGCCGCTGACGAGACCCGGGACGGGATCTCGCTGACCAACCTGGACCAGCCGCTGTTCGACTCCGCCGGCGCGACCAAGCGTGACCTGGTCGACTATCTGGACGCGCTGCACGGGCGGATCCTGCCGGAGCTGCGCGACCGGCCGCTGTCGGTGCTGCGGGTCCGGCCCGGCCAGGAGCCGTTCATGCAGAAGAACCTGCCGAAGTACACGCCGGAGTGGGTGCGCCGCACCGAGGTCTGGGCGGAGGCGTCGCACCGGCGCATCTCGTACGCGCTCTGCGACGACCGGCGGACGCTGCTCTGGTTCGCCAACCAGCGGGCGGTGGAGTACCACCCCACGCTGGCCCACGCCGGACAGGTCGAGCACCCGACCCACCTGGTGCTCGACCTGGACCCGCCGGAGGGGGAGACGTTCGGCGCGGCGGTACGCGTCGCGCTGCTGGTGCGGCAGGCGCTCCGCGACGCCGGGCTGGCCGGTGCGGTCAAGACCAGCGGCGCGAAGGGCCTGCACGTGATCGTGCCGGTGACGCCGGAGACCACGGCCGAGGAGGCCGCCGCCGCGACCCGGGCGCTCGCGGCCCACACCGAACGGCTCGACCCGGCGCTGGCCACCACCGCGTTCATCGTGGCCGACCGCGGGGGCCGGGTCTTCGTGGACTCGACCCGCGCGCACGGGGCGACGGTGGTGGCCGCGTACAGCCCGCGGATCCGGCCCGGCGCGCCGGTGTCGTACCCGATCGGCTGGGCCGACCTGGAGTCGGCGACGCCCGCCGACTTCACCGTGAAGACCGTGCCCGCGCTGCTCGGCGACCGCGACCCGTGGGCCGAGGCGCTGCCCGCGCCGCAGTCGCTGCCGGCGGAGCTGGTCGCCGAGGGGCGGACCATTCCGGTGGCCCGGGTCCAGGCGATGCACGAGGGCAAGCGGCGGGCCCGGGCCCGCCGGGAGGCCGGCTGACCGGCAACGCGAAAGCCCGGGCGCGGCGGCCCGGGCTTCGAGATGTCTGGTGCCCCCGGCAGGATTCGAACCTGCGCCCCCGCCTCCGGAGGGCGGTGCTCTATCCCCTGAGCTACGGGGGCTCAGCGACCCGAGAAGAGTAGCAAACCCCTTCCCGGATCACCGAATCGGTATCGCCCGCGAGTCGATCTTCGCCGGTCAGGCGGCGGCGACGGTGCGACCGCAGCTCGGCAGCGGGTGCAGCGCGATGCGGCGGGGCAGTCGTCGGGGCCACTCGTTGCGCGGCCAGGAGCCGTCCACGATCAGGTGCACGGGGCGTTGGTCGGCGCCGCTGAGCCGCAGGACGAAGTCCCGGGGCAGCGGCGGGTCCACCGACGGCGTGGTGACCATGAACCGCACCCGCCCCCGCGAGGAGACCGCCGAGACCACGTCGGCGGCTGGCATGGTGCCGCGCAGCCGGACCCGGCCGAGCCAGTAGATCTCCGCCGCGTGCTCCTGGGCCGCCCGGGTGATCGCCGGGTACTCGCTGCGTACCCACCGCTCGACCGCGCCCACGCAGAGCCCGCAGGCCCGCTCGCGCGGCTCGCGGGGGCCCAGGCCCCAGGCCCGGAGGTACGCCCCGACGGTGCCGGCGTCCATGGCCAGCGCGAACCGGCGTTCGATGAGCGTGGTCAGGCTCTGCCGCGTCCACAGCTCCTCGTCGAGGCCGAACTCGTCCGGGTGGACGCCCCGCAGCACGTCGATCAGTTCGAGTTCTTGTTCGCGGCTGAGCGTTCCCGGCTCGCCCTGCCGCAGTCCGCGACGGACGGCTGCCACCGCTCCGTCACCGCCGATGGTGTGGCGTCGGCACCAGCTGGTCACCGACCGCCCTGCGTCTCTGAGTGCAACCCCCACGTCCTGCGCAACGACCCCGAATCACAACTGGTCACGATATGTGGGTAGAAAAAGTCTACGAACCGACATAACGGGCAAAGTTGCTGGGCCCGGACATGTCGGAGCCCGCGTCACGGGCGCGACGCGGGCTCCGGTGAGCGGAGGGCGGGACCGTCAGGGCGTGCCACCCAGGCGCTTGAGCGCCGCGGTGAGGTTGGCCAGGTCGTTCTGCTGGGTGTTCTTCATGACCTGGGCGACCGCCAGCACGTCGTCGTCGTGCCCCTCGGCGAGGATGCCGTCGATCATGTGGACCCCGCCGATGTGGTGCTGGATCATCATCTTCAGGAACATCACGTCGAACTCGCGACCACTCGCCGCCCGCAGCTTCGCCATCTCCTCGGGCGTGGCCATGCCCGGCATCAGGCCGTTCCTGACCAGCCCGGCACCGTCCGGCATCCACGCCATCGGGGCCTGGTCGCCGGTCGGGTCCAGCTTCCAGGAGCGCAGCCAGGTCTGCATGGTGCCGATCTCGCCCTGCTGCCCGGTGGCGATGTCCACCCCGACCTGGCGGACCTCTGCGTCCTGCCCCTGGCGGAACGCCAGCAGACCCATGGCCACCGCCTGGTTGTGGTGGGCGGTCATGTCCCGGGCGAAACCGGCCTCGGCCGAGTTCTGGCCCGGGCGGGTGAGCGTCGGGGTGAGCAGGCCGCCGGCGTACCCGAGGAGCAGCCCGACCACGACGGCGGCGGCCAGGGCCAGCAGGCCGTAACGGCGCGCCGCCGGCCGGCCGCCCTCGTCGGCGGCCGGGGCCTCGTCGAGCTCGCTGTCGGTGGTCACCGGGGCGGTCATCGCGGCGTCCTCACTGGGTGGGCTGCTCGGGCATGTTCTGCTGGAGGTTGTCACGCGGGGTGGTGCCGGTGGCGGTCACGCCCTGGTCGCAGAGGGCGTTCGGGCCCTCGATCGAGGCGTTCACCCGCAGCGTCTTGATGAACTCGTCGATCCGGCCGTCGTCGGCGTTGTCGACCTTGAGCTGGAAGCCCCAGGCCTGGAGCGAGATCGGCTTGTCCAGCCCCTCGTACGGGCTGAGCATCAGCTTCTCCTTGCCCTGCACCTTGCTCTTGAGCTTCGCCACCTGGTCGGCCGGCAGGTCCGGGCGGTAGGTGATCCAGACCGTGCCGTGCTCCAGGCTGTGCACCGCGTGCTCGTTGGCGATCGGGGCGTCGTAGACGTCGCCCATGCAGTTCTGCCACGCCTGGTTGTGCGGGCCGGCGACCGGCGGGGAGACGTCGTACTTGATCGCGCCGGGCTGGTGGTTTCCGCCCTTGACCAGGTTCTTGTCCTTCTTGCGGAAGTCGACCATGCCGTCGATCGCGTCGGCCCGCTTCTGCCAGGGCTGGGCGCCCTGGTAGACCGCCCAGGCGCCGATGCCGATGATGCCGACGGCCAGCACGCCGACCGCGACGAAGAGGGCGATCGGGCCCCACGAGCGACCCTGGCTCACCTTGACCGGGGTGACCGGCTTGCGGCCCTTGCCCCCGGCGCCCGCCCGTGGGCCCTTGCCGCCGCCGGGCTTGGTCGCGCCGGCCTTGCCGGCGGGCTTCTCGGCAGCCGCGGGCCGGCCGGCGGCCGGCTTCTTGCCGGTGCTGACCACGGTGGGACGGCGTTCCGGGCCGCCCGGGGTGCTGATGCTCATCGTGCCTCGTCAGGTCGGTCGGTCAGGGGAGCGCGGGGGCCTGTTCACATGCTGGGTCGCCGCCGCGGTGCCCGAGTCTACCCCCGATAACATGGTTCGGTGACTCCCGCAGAACTCGCCGAGGTCGTCCTCGCCGCAGCCCACGCCGTCTTCGACGAGCGGGGGCTGGACCCTGCCGCGTTGCCCGCGCAGACCACCGTCGAGCGACCCCGTAACCCCGATCACGGTGACTACGCCTCGACGCTGGCGTTGCAGCTCAGCAAGAAGGTCGGCGTGCCGCCGCGGGAGCTGGCCGCCGCGCTGGCCGAGCAGCTCGGCAACGCGCCGGGGGTCAAGTCGGTGGAGATCGCCGGCCCCGGCTTCCTGAACATCCGGCTCGACGCGGCCGCCGCCGGCCAGCTCGCCAAGGTCATCGTCGAGGCCGGGCCGGCGTACGGAAGCAGCGACACCCTGGCCGGGCAGCGGATCAACCTGGAGTTCGTCTCGGCGAACCCGACCGGCCCGGTGCACATCGGCGGGGTCCGCTGGGCGGCGGTCGGCGACGCGCTCAGCCGCCTGCTGCGCGCCACCGGCGCCGACGTGGGCACGGAGTACTACTTCAACGACGCCGGCTCGCAGATCGACCGGTTCGCCCGGTCGCTGCTGGCCGCCGCCAAGGGCGAGCCGGCGCCGGAGGACGGCTACGGCGGGGCGTACATCGCGGAGATCGCCGCCGAGGTGGTCCGGCGCCGGCCCGAGGTGCGGGAGCTGACCGACGACGCCGCCCAGGAGGTGTTCCGGGTCGAGGGCGTCCAGCTCATGTTCGCCGAGATCAAGTCCTCGCTGCGCGACTTCGGGGTGGAGTTCGACACCTACTTCAACGAGAAGGACCTGCACGACCGGGGCGAGCTGGAGGCGGCGCTGACCCGGCTGCGCGAGCAGGGGCACGTCTTCGAGTCCGAGGGCGCGACCTGGCTGCGCACCACCGACTTCGGCGACGACAAGGACCGGGTGCTGCGCAAGTCCAACGGTGAGTGGACCTACTTCGCCGCCGACTGCGCCTACTACCTGGACAAGCGGGAGCGCGGCTTCGAGCGGGTCGTGATCATGCTGGGCGCCGACCACCACGGCTACATCGGCCGGATGAAGGCGATGGCCGCCTGCTTCGGCGACGACCCGGCGCGCAACCTGGAGATCCTCATCGGCCAGCTCGTCAACCTGGTCCGCGACGGCGCCCCGGTGCGGATGAGCAAGCGGGCCGGCACCGTGGTCACCCTGGAGGACCTGGTCGACGCGATCGGCGTGGACGCCTCCCGGTACGCGCTGGCCCGCTACTCGGCCGACTCGCCGATCGACATCGACGTGGAGCTGTGGACCCGGGCCAAGAACGACAACCCGGTCTACTACGTCCAGTACGTGGCCGCCCGCACGGCCGGGGTGGCCCGCAACGCCGCCGAGATCGGGCTGACCCGGTCCGACGCCACGGCGTTCCGCCCCGAGCTGCTCGGCCACGAGAAGGAGAACGAGCTGCTCAAGGCGCTCGCCGAGTTCCCCGCCGTGGTGGCCACCGCCGCCGAGCTGCGCGAGCCGCACCGGATCGCCCGCTACCTGGAGGAGAGCGTCGCGCAGGCGTACCACCGGTTCTACGACAACTGCCGGATCGCGCCGCAGGGCGACGAGGAGATCACCGACACCCACCGGGCCCGGCTCTGGCTCAACGACGCCACCCGGGTGGTCATCGCCAACGGCCTGCGCCTGCTCGGCGTCTCCGCGCCGGAAAGGATGTGATCCCCGGTGCGCGCGCATGAGGCCGGCGCCCTGCACGGCGACATCGGCAACCGGGGGCCCGCCTGGCTGCGCACCCCGGTCGACGTCAACGCCCTGGTGCCGCAGCTCTGGCCGCGCCACGTGGCGCGCGGCCCGGCCGGCGCGCTGACCGTCGCCGGCCTGGACGTCCGCGACCTGGCCGCCGAGTTCGGCACCGCGGCGTACGTGCTGGACGAGGACGACCTGCGCGGACGCTGCCGCGAGTTCCGGGCCGCCTTTCCAGACGCGGACGTCTACTACGCCGGCAAGGCGTTCCTCTGCCGCGCGGTGGTCCGCATGATCGCCGAGGAGGGCCTGTTCCTCGACGTCTGCACCGGCGGTGAGCTGGCCACCGCGCTCTCGGCCGGGATGCCGCCGGAACGGATCGGCTTCCACGGCAACAACAAGTCGGTGGCCGAGCTGACCCGGGCGGTGGACGCCGGCGTGGGCCGGATCATCGTCGACTCGTTCACCGAGATCGACCGGCTCTCCGAGCTGGCCCGCGAGCGCGGGGTCCGCCCGAAGGTGCTGGTCCGGGTCACCGTCGGCGTGGAGGCGCACACCCACGAGTTCATCGCCACCGCGCACGAGGACCAGAAGTTCGGCTTCTCCCTCGCCGGCGGCGCCGCCGCGACGGCCGCGTTCCGGATCCTCGACGAGGACGTGCTGGAGCTGCGTGGGCTGCACTCGCACATCGGCTCGCAGATCTTCGACGCCAGCGGCTTCGAGGTCTCCGCCCGCCGGGTGCTCGCCCTCCAGGCGCAGATCCGCGACGCCCGCGGCGTGGAGCTGCCCGAGCTGGACCTGGGCGGCGGCTTCGGCATCGCGTACACCACGCAGGACGACCCGGCGTCCCCGCACGAGCTGGCCAAGCGGCTCCGCAAGATCGTCGACGGCGAGTGCGCGGCGGAGAACCTCGCCGTGCCGCACCTCTCGGTCGAGCCGGGTCGCGCCATCGTCGGCCCGGCCGTGTTCACGCTCTACGAGGTGGGCACGGTGAAGGACGTGGACGGCCTGCGGACGTACGTCAGCGTGGACGGGGGGATGAGCGACAACATCCGCACCGCGCTCTACGACGCGTCGTACTCGGCGACACTGGCGAACCGCGCGTCTTCCACGGTGCCGATGCTCGCCCGCGTGGTGGGAAAGCACTGTGAGTCCGGGGACATCGTGGTGAAGGATGAATTCCTGCCCGCCGACGTGCAGCCCGGAGATCTTCTCGCGGTGCCCGGCACGGGGGCCTACTGCCGGAGCATGGCCAGCAACTACAACCATGTGCCGAGGCCCCCGGTCGTCGCCGTGCGTGACGGTCACGCCCGGGTGATCGTTCGGCGGGAGACCGAAGACGACCTGCTCGCATTGGACGTGGGATGACCTCACCGGTTCGCTTGGCACTTCTCGGCTGCGGCACGGTCGGCAGCGACGTCGTACGGCTGCTGCACGCGCAGTCGGCCGACCTCGCCGCCCGGATCGGCGCCCCGCTGGAGATCGCCGGCATCGCCGTCCGCCGGCTCGGCCGTGACCGCGGCGACCTGCCGGTCGACCCGGCGTTGTTCACCACCGACGCGCTCGGGTTGATCAAGCGCGACGACGTGGACGTGGTGATCGAGGTCGTCGGCGGCATCGAGCCGGCCCGGGGCTGGCTGGTCGAGGCGCTGCGCGCCGGCAAGAGCGTGGTCACCGCCAACAAGGCGCTGCTCGCCGAGGACGGCGCCACGCTGCACGACGCGGCGGCCGAGGGCGGCGCCGACCTCTACTACGAGGCCAGCGTCGCCGGGGCCATCCCGCTGCTGCGCCCGCTGCGCGAGTCGCTGCACGGCGACCGGATCACCCGGGTCACCGGCATCGTGAACGGCACCACCAACTTCATCCTCTCCGCCATGGACGCCACCGGCGCCGGGTTCGCCGAGGCGCTGGAGGAGGCCACCGAGCTGGGGTACGCGGAGGCCGACCCGACGGCCGACGTGGAGGGCTTCGACGCCGCCGCCAAGGCCGCCATCCTCGCCTCGCTGGCGTTCCACACCCGGGTCACCGCCGCCGACGTGCACCGCGAGGGCATCACCGAGGTGACCGCCGCGGACGTGGCCAGCGCCAAGGCCATGGGCTGCACGATCAAGCTGCTCTGCATCGCGGCCCGGGGCGCCGACACGGCCGGCCGCGAGACCGTCAACGTCCGGGTGCACCCGGCGATGATCCCGCTGAGCCATCCGCTCGCCGGCGTCGGCGACGCGTTCAACGCGGTCTTCGTCGAGGCGGACGCCGCCGGGCAGCTCATGTTCTACGGCCGGGGCGCGGGCGGGGCGCCGACCGCCAGCGCGGTGCTCGGCGACGTGGTGGCGGTGGCCCGCAACCGCCTCGCCGGCGTGCACGCGGCCAGCGAGTCGGCGTACGCGGACCTGCCGGTGCGGCCGATGGGAGAGGCGCTCACCCGCTACCACATCAGCCTCGACGTGGCCGACCGGCCGGGTGTGCTGGCGTCGGTGGCCGGGGTGTTCGCCCGGCACGAGGTCTCCATCGCCACCGTCCGGCAGGGCCCCGCCGGCGGCGACGCCGAGCTGGTCATCGTCACCCACGTCGCACCGGACGCCGCGCTCGCGGCCACCGTGCGCGAGCTGCGCGGGCTGGACACCGTCCGGTCGGTCACCAGCGTGCTGCGGGTCGAGGGCGGCGCGTAACCCCGGCGTCCCGCCTGATGGTTAGGTCGGAGTGTGCCGGTGACCGGTCGGGCAGGCTGGTCCACGCTTGAGGCGGGCCCCGGACCGGGGCGGGAGAGGCGAGGAGCGCGACATGTGGCGAGGGCTGATCGAGGCGTACCGGAACCGGCTGCCGATCACCGACGCCACGCCGGTCGTCACGCTGCACGAGGGGAACACGCCGCTGCTGCCGGCGCCGGTGCTCTCCGCCCGGGTCGGCGCGGACGTGTGGCTCAAGGTCGAGGGCGCGAACCCGACCGGCTCGTTCAAGGACCGGGGCATGACGCTCGCCGTCTCCAAGGCGGTCGAGGGCGGCGACAAGGCGATCATCTGCGCCTCCACCGGCAACACCAGCGCGTCGGCCGCCGCGTACGCGGCCCGCGCCGGGATCACCTGCGCGGTGCTGGTGCCGCAGGGCAAGATCGCGCTGGGCAAGCTGGCCCAGGCGCTGGTGCACGGCGCGAAGCTGCTCCAGGTGCAGGGCAACTTCGACGACTGCCTGGCGCTGGCCGGCAAGCTCGCCCAGGACTACCCGGTCGCGCTTGTCAACTCCGTGAACGTGTACCGGCTGCACGGCCAGAAGACGGCCGCCTTCGAGATCGTCGAGGCGCTCGGCGACGCGCCGGACATCCACTGCCTGCCGGTCGGCAACGCCGGCAACATCACCGCCTACTGGATGGGCTACTCCGAGGACCTGCACGACGGCAACGCCACGAAGGCCCCCCGGATGTTCGGCTTCCAGGCGGCCGGCGCGGCCCCGATCGTCACCGGCCAGGTGGTGCCCGAGCCGTCGACCATCGCCACCGCCATCCGGATCGGCAACCCGGCGAGCTGGACGAAGGCGGTCGACGCGCGGGACGCCTCCGGTGGGCTGATCTCCTCGGTCACCGACCGGGAGATCCTCTCCGCGTACCGCCTGTTGGCCCGCGAGGTGGGCGTCTTCGTCGAGCTGGGCAGCGCGGCCAGCGTGGCCGGCCTGCTTCAGCAGGCCGCCGCCGGCCAGGTGCCGGCCGGGTCGCGGGTGGTGTGCACGGTCACCGGCCACGGCCTGAAGGACCCGGAGTGGGCCATCTCGACCGCCCCGGCGCCGGTGACCATCGCCAACGACGCCCTCGCCGCCGCCCGCTCCCTCGACCTGGCCTGAACCCACCCGCCCCGCAGGCGGGGAGCGGGACCGGGTGCGGCAGACTCAGGGCACCCCGCAGACCCCTTCCCAGGAGTGACCAACGCCCATGTCGTTGCTCGCCAGATTCAGTCTTGCCAACCGGGGCCTGATCGCCCTGATCGCGTTGGTGACCGCGGCGTTCGGCGCGTTCGCCGTGCCGTCGCTGAAGCAGCAGCTGCTGCCCTCGCTGGAATTCCCGGCGGCGTTCATCGTGGCGCCGTACCCGGGCGCCGCCCCCGAGATCGTCGAGTCCCAGGTCGCCGAGCCGATCGAGAACAGCCTCCAGGGCATCCCGGGGCTGGAGAAGGTCACCTCCACCTCGCGCGAGGGCGCGGCCACCGTCCAGGTGCAGTACGAGTTCGGCACCGACCTGGACGACGTGGTCAACAAGATGGAGACCGCGATCAACCGGGCCCAGCTCCCGGAGGGCGTCGACCCGCAGGTGATCGCCGGCAGCACCGACGACCTGCCCGCGGTGGTGGTCGCCGCGACCGGCGACGGCGACGAGCGGGCGCTGGCCGAGAAGCTGCGCGCCACCGTGGTGCCGGAGCTGGAAGGGCTGGACGGCGTCCGTTCGGTGGACGTCACCGGCGCCCGCGACCAGGTGGTGACGATCACGCCCGACCCGGCGAAGCTGGCCGCCGCCCGGGTGGCCCCGACCGCCATCGCGTCGGCGCTCAAGTCGAACGGCGTGGCGGTGCCCGCCGGCGCGCTGGCCGACGGCGACCGGTCGCTGCCGGTGCAGGTCGGCACGCCGATCCGCACGGTGGACGACCTGCGGGGCATCGTGCTCACCACCGCGCCGGCCGCGCCGGTGCGCCTCGGTGACGTGGCGAGGGTGGAGCAGCAGCTCGCCCCGGCGACGTCGTTCACCCGCACCAACGGCAAGCCGAGCCTGGGCATCGCGGTGACCGCCAGCCCGGACGGCAACGCGGTCGGCATCTCGCACGACATCCGCGACCGGCTGGCCGAGTTGCGGACCGCCTCCGGCGCGGAGCTGACCGTCGTCTTCGACCAGGCCCCGTTCGTCGAGCGGTCCATCGAGAGTCTCACCACCGAGGGCCTGCTCGGCCTGCTGATGGCCGTGGTGGTGATCCTGGTGTTCCTGCTCTCGGTGCGGTCCACCGTGGTCACCGCGGTCTCCATCCCGCTGTCGGTGCTGGTCGCGCTGATCGTGCTCTGGGCCGGCGACTACTCGCTGAACCTGCTCACGCTTGGCGCGTTGACCATCGCGGTCGGCCGGGTGGTGGACGACTCCATCGTGGTGCTGGAGAACATCAAACGGCACCTGGAGTACGGCGAGGAGAAACGCGACGCGATCCTGGCCGCGGTCCGCGAGGTGGCCGGCGCGGTCACCGCCTCCACGCTGACCACGGTCGCCGTCTTCGCGCCGATCGCCCTGGTCGGTGGCTTCGTCGGGCAGCTCTTCGCGCCGTTCGCGATCACCGTGACGGTGGCCCTGCTCGCCTCGCTGCTGGTGTCGCTGACCGTGATCCCGGTGCTGGCGTACTGGTTCCTCCGGCCGCGCCGCGGCGCGGACGACGAGGCCGCCCGCCGCGCCGCCGAGGAGAAGGAGCTGCGCAGCCCGCTCCAGCGGGCGTACCTGCCGGTGATCGGCTTCGCCACCCGGTCGCGGAAGAGCCGGTGGGCCACCGTGGCGCTCGGCCTGCTGGTGCTGCTGGGCACGTTCGGCCTGGCGCAGAAGCTGGAGACCAACTTCCTGGACGACTCCGGCCAGGACACCCTGGCCATCCGGCAGGAGATGCCGGCCGGCACCGGGCTCACCGGCACCGACCGGGCTGCCGCCCGCGTCGAGGAGGTGCTGAAGCGTACGCCGGGCGTGGAGACCTACCAGGTCAGCGCCGGCGGCGGGGACAACCCGTGGGCCGGGGGCGGCGGCAGTGACAGCGCCTCCTGGTCGCTGGCGCTGGCCGGCGACACCGACGCCAAGGCGGTGCGGGAGACGCTGCGCAAGGAGTTCGACGCGCTCGGCCCGGAGGTCGGCGAGCTGACCTTCGGCGGCGGGCAGGACGCCTCGGCCAACCAGGTCGAGGTGGTGGTGCAGGCCGCCGACCAGGAGACGCTGACCCGAGCGGCGGAGGAGGTCCGGGCCGCGATGGCCGGCACCTCCGGCGTCGAGGACGTCACCAGCGGCCTGGCCACCCGGGTGCCCCGGGTCGAGGTGACCGTGGACCGGGTCGCCGCGGCCCGCGCGGGTCTCACCGAGGCGGCCGTCGGGCAGCTCGTCGCGCAGACGTACCGGGGGGTGCCGCTGGGCCAGGTCACGCTGGACGGCACGGCGCAGGACGTGGTGCTGAGCAGCGGGGCGAAGCCGCCGCTGAGCGTGGCGGAGCTGCGGGCGCTGCGGGTGGGGCCGGTGACGTTGGACGCGATCGCCGACGTCAACCAGGTCGACGGGCCGCAGCAGGTGACCCGGATCGACGGCGAGCGCAGCGTCTCGGTGACCGGCACGGCCACCGGCTCGAACCTCGGCGCCACCACGGCTGAGCTCCAGAAGAAGCTGGACGCGCTGGACGTGCCGGGTGCCACGTACGTCATCGGCGGGGTGAGCGCCGACCAGGCGGACGCGTTCGCGGACCTCGGCCTGGCGGTGCTGGCCGCCATCGCGATCGTCTTCCTGATCATGGTGGCCACGTTCCGCAGCCTGACCCAGGCGCTGATCCTGCTGATCTCGGTGCCGTTCGCGGCGACCGGCGCGATCGCGCTGCTGCTGGCCACCGGGACGCCGCTGGGCGTGCCGGCGCTGATCGGCGTGCTCATGCTGGTCGGCATCGTGGTGACCAACGCGATCGTGCTGCTCGACCTGATCAACCAGTACCGGGCACAGGGCATGGGCGTCACCGAGGCGGTGGTCGAGGGCGGCCGGCGCCGGCTGCGACCGATTCTGATGACCGCGGTCGCCACCGTGTTCGCGCTGCTGCCGATGGCGTTCGGGCTGACCGGTGAGGGCGGGTTCATCTCGAAGCCGCTGGCGATCGTGGTGATCGGTGGTCTGCTCAGCTCGACGCTGCTGACGCTGGTCCTGGTGCCGACGCTCTACACCATGGTCGAGCGCACCAAGGGCTCGTTCCGGGACCGCCGGGACCGCCGCCGGGGCGTGCCGGAGCCGACCGGCCCGGCCGAGCCGGTCGAGCGGGCCGAGGCCCCGACGCCGGTGACCGTGGGCGGCGGGGACGGTCCGCCCGAGCCGCCGGCCCGCCCGTCCGGGGCGCTGGTCGACGGCACCGACCAGTTCGAGGTGCTCCGGCTGCCGAAGAGCCGCCGTTCCCCCCTTCCCCCCACCGAGTGAAAGGAGGGGGCCCCGCTTAACGCTTTCTGCATAAGCGGGGCCCCCGCCTAACACCTCCCCCCGGTAGTGCCTCGCTAGGCGGTACGCTCGGTGAGCTGGTGCCTACTTTGGGTGCGGGGGCGCGATGGCGGACGGCAGGGGCCGGTGGGGTCGCCGAGCGCTGCTGCGCCGGTCGGCGCTGCTGCTCGGCGGTGCCGCGATGGGTTCCGCCGCGACCCTGGAGAGCACGTGGGTGGCCGACCGCCGGCTGCCGCTGGCGGGCGGCCCGGCCAGCGCGACGCTCGGCAACCGCCGCCAGGACGTCGGCGGGGGCGGCGTGCAGGTGGTGTGGGGTGTCCGCACCGGTGAGCCGCTGGTGGCGCTGACGTTCGACGACGGGCCACGGCCACAGTGGACGCCGATGGTGCTGGACACCCTGGCCGAGCACCGGGTGCCGGCCACGTTCTTCCTGGTCGGGGAGCGGGCCCGCCGGCACGCCGCGCTGGTGCGCGGCCGGATGGGCGGCCACGAGGTGGGCAACCACAGTTGGGCGCATCACGACCTGGCCCGGATGGACGCCGCGGCGGTCCACGACGACCTGCGCCGCAGCCACGACGCGATCACCGCGGCCACCGGCACGGCGCCCCGGCTGCTCCGCCCGCCCTGGGGGCACCTGGGCGGGGCGGTGCTGTACGCGGCGGCCCAACTGGACTACCGGCTGGTGCTCTGGACACTCCAGATGGTGGAGAGCGAGTTCCCGCACGACCCGGCCGGGCACGCCCGGCGCATCGTGGCCGACGTGCGGCCCGGCACCATCCTGCTCGGCCACGACGTCGGCGACGAGCGGCGGTTGGTCGCGCTCCGCGGCCTGCCCGACATGATCGCCGGGCTGCGGGCCCGGGGCTACGCGTTCGTCACCGTTTCCGACCTGCTGCGTCGCACCGCCGCCCCGGGAGCCGCCCGATAGGGTGCCGGCGTGTCACCCACCCTCTCGGTCCTCGTCCGCAACCGCGACTTCCGCAACCTGTTCCTCGCCGAGCTGGTGGTCTTCGGCGGCGACTGGTTCGTCATGGTGCCGCTGCTCGTACTGCTGCCGGAGCTGACCGGCAGCGGGATCTGGGGCGCGCTGGTGCTGGCCGTGGACACCGGCACCACCGCCCTGCTGCTCCCGTACGCGGGCACCGTCGCCGACCGGTTCGACCGCCGCAAGGTGATGATGGCGGCCAATGTGGCCGCGTTCGCCGGCATCCTGCTGCTGCTCGGTGTGCGGGGCGCCGGGACCGCCTGGCTGGCGCTGCTGGCCATCGCGGTCGTGGCCGTGGCGAAGGCGTTCTACTCGCCGGCCGCCCAGGCCGCGCTGCCCAACGTGGTCGATCCGGTGGACCTCGCGGCGGCCAACGCGGTCGCCGGCTCGGCCTGGGGCACGATGGCGGTGGTCGGCGCCTCGCTCGGCGGCATCCTGAGCGCCGCCGCCGGCCCGTACGCCTGCTTCTGGGTGGCCGCGGCGGGCCTGGCCGGGGCGGCGGCGCTGGCCGCGCTCATCCGGCGGCCCCTCCAGGCGCCCCGGGACCCGGCGGCGGGCGTGCCGCGCCCCTCGGCGGCGATCCGCGAGGCGCTCGGCTACATCGCCCGCCGGCCGCGCGTGCTCGCGCTGGTGACGGTGAAGTCGGCGGTCGGCCTGGGCAACGGCGTGCTGACCGTCTTCCCGCTGCTGGCCGGCGTGTACGGGGTCGGGGCGGTCGGCGCCGGTCTGCTGTTCGCCGCCCGGGGGGCCGGCGCGCTGGTCGGCCCGATCCTGATGCGCCGGGTGCTCAGCAACCGGGCCTGGCTGCTCACCGGCCTGGCGCTGTCCATGTCGACGTACGGCCTGGCCTACCTGGGGGCCTCGGCGGTGTCCTGGTTCCCGCTGGTGCTGGTGCTGGTCTTCCTGGCCCACCTCGGGGGCGGAAGCAACTGGGTGCTGTCCAACTACGCGCTCCAGGGCGAGGTGCCGGACCGGCTGCGCGGCCGGGTCTTCGCCACCGACATGATGCTCGCCACGCTGGCCATCGCGCTCAGCCAGCTGGTGGTGGCGCTGGTGGTGGACCGGGTGGACGAGCGCACCGTGCTGGCCGGCTGCGGCCTGGTCACCGTGGTCTACGCGATCGGCTGGCGGTTCGCCACCCGGCGGCTGTCGCTCACCGACCCGGCGCAGCCGCCGGCCGGTTGACCGAGGTGCTGCTGGCCCGCGTGATCCTGTCGTTCCACGGCGGCGAGCGGGTGCGGCGGGACGGGCGGTCCGTCCGGCGGTCCCACGCTGCGGGCGGTCCGCCGCGGTGTCGGTGCCAGGCCCTAGCATGAGCCGGTGCCGACGACTTTCGCCTCCGGTCCGGTCCGGGTCCGGGTGCCCGCGACCAGCGCCAATCTCGGCCCCGGGTTCGACGCGCTCGGGCTGGCCCTCGGCCGGCACGACGACGTGACGGCCGAGGTGACCGGCGGCGGCGTCCGGGTGGTGGTCACCGGCGAGGGCGCCGGTGAGCTGCCGGCGGACGACCGGCACCTGGTGGTGACCGCCATGCGGGCCGCGTTCGACGTGCTGGGCGCGCAGCCCGCCGGCCTGGCGCTGGAGTGCGTCAACCGGATCCCGCAGGCCCGTGGTCTCGGTTCGTCCTCGGCGGCCATCGTGGCCGGGGTGCTGGCGGCCCGCGCGCTGGTGGTCGACGGCGGGCAGCGGCTGGACGACGCGGCCACGCTGCGCCTGGCGGCGGAGCTGGAGGGGCATCCGGACAACGTGGCCCCGTGCCTGCTCGGCGGCTTCACGATCGCCTGGACGGAGTCGTCCGGCGCCCGGGCGGTCTCGCTGCCGGTGGCGTCCGCCGTCCGGCCCACCGTCTTCGTGCCGGCCGAGCGGGGCCTGACCGCGGCGGCCCGGGCCGCCCTGCCGGCCACCGTGCCGCACGCCGACGCCGCGGCCAACGCGGGCCGGGCCGCGCTGCTGGTGCACGCGCTGACCACCGACCCGGCTCTGCTGCTGCCGGCCACCGTCGACCGCCTGCACCAGGAGCAGCGGGCCCCGGGGATGCCGGCCAGCGCCCGGCTGGTCGCCGCGCTGCGTGCGGCGGGTGTGGCTGCCGTGATCAGTGGGGCGGGCCCGACCGTGCTGGCGCTCTCCGACGTGCCGGCGGGCTTCGAGCCGGGAACAGAATGGCGCCGGTGGGAGTTGCCGACAGATGTCAGCGGAGCCCGGGTTTTCCGGGGTACACTTTGACACGCCGAGCGGGACCCTGTTGCCGCAGGTCGGAAGAGTTGATTACCCTCTAGACCGAGCACAGCCGCGAAGCATGCGATCTTCCTGCGGTTCGGCGCACCCCCGAAGCTCTCGGCGGTCAGCCCGTCACCCCTGCCCAAGGCCCACGCCGCACCGCAGTTTCCGCAGGTCGCCGCAGACGGCGAGACCTGCTCACCGAGGTTGGTGAGTCGGGAGACCGCCCTGCTGCTGTGTTACAGACTCCCGCGACGCGTCCATGCGAGGCGGGTGCACCGAGGCCGCCCGGCCACCTGGTTCCACGACCCCGGGCAGCCCCGGCCTATCGAGGGAAGGAATCCATTGAGCGACACCACCGACGTGACGTCGGATGTTTCCAACGTCGCTGGCGATGCCACCGCCGCCCCCACGCGCCGTCGGCGTAGCGGTACCGGCCTGTCGGCGATGCTGCTGCCGGAGCTCCAGAGCCTGGCCGCGTCGCTCGGCATCTCTGGTACGGCTCGCATGCGCAAGGGCGAGCTGATCAGTGCGATCACCGAGCGGCAGGGCGGCGCCGCCGCCGGTACCCCTCGACCGCGGGCCGAGGTTGCGGCCGCGGCGGCTCCCGCACGCGAGGAGGTGCACGCCGAGGTCCGTGAGGAGCGGGCCGAGGCCGGGCGTCGTCCCGCCGAGCAGGCGCCGGCCGCCGAGGCGACCGAGGGCCGCACCCGTGGCCGCCGTACCCGGGCCGCCACCGCGGCCACCGAGGCGCGTCCGGCCGAGGCACCCGCCGCGGAGGCGCCCGCCGAGATCGGCGAGCGGACCGAGCGGGCCGAGCGCGGCGCTGAGCGGGCCGAGCGCGGCGGCGAGCGGGCCGAGCGGGCCGAGCGCGGCGGCGAGCGGGCCGAGCGGGCCGATGGCGGCGGCGAGCGTGCCGAGCGCGACGAGCGTGCCGAAGGCCGGGGCCGCGACCGGGGTGAGCGCACCGACCGGGCCGAGCGGGGTGACCGCAACGATCGGGGCGAGCGTGCCGAGCGGGGCGACCGCAACGACCGGGGCGACCGCAACGAGCGTGCCGACCGGGGTGAGCGTGCCGAGCGGGGTGACCGCAACGACCGGGGCGACCGCAACGACCGGGGCGATCGCAACGATCGGGGCGATCGCAACGATCGGAGCGACCGCAACGACCGGGGCGACCGCAACGACCGGGGGCAGCGCGCCGAGCGGGACAACCGCGACAACGACGACGACGACGAGGGCGGCGGCCGGCGGGGCCGGCGCAGCCGGTTCCGGGACCGTCGGCGTGGCCGCGGCGAGCGGGGCGAGAACGGCGACGGCGGTGCCGTCCGCGAGCCGCAGGTCGGCGAGGACGACGTGCTCGTCCCGGTGGCCGGCATCATCGACGTGCTCGACAACTACGCCTTCGTCCGGACCACCGGCTACCTGGCCGGCCCGAACGACGTGTACGTCTCGATGTCCCAGATCAAGAAGTACGGCCTGCGCCGCGGTGACGCCATCACCGGCGCGGTGCGGGCGGCCCGGGACGGCGAGCAGCGGCGCGACAAGTACAACCCGCTGGTCCGGCTGGACACCATCAACGGCATGGAGCCGGACGAGGCGAAGCGCCGGCCGGAGTTCTACAAGCTCACCCCGCTCTACCCGCAGGAGCGGCTGCGGCTGGAGACCGAGCCGCACATCCTGACCACCCGGGTCATCGACCTGGTCATGCCGATCGGCAAGGGTCAGCGGGCGCTCATCCAGTCGCCGCCCAAGGCGGGCAAGACGATGGTGCTGCAGGCGATCGCGAACGCGATCACCCGCAACAACCCGGAGTGCCACCTGATGGTGGTGCTGGTGGACGAGCGGCCCGAAGAGGTCACCGACATGCAGCGGTCGATCAAGGGCGAGGTCATCGCGGCCACGTTCGACCGTCCGCCGCAGGACCACACCACGGTGGCCGAGCTGGCGATCGAGCGGGCGAAGCGCCTGGTCGAGCTGGGGCACGACGTGGTTGTGCTGCTCGACTCGGTGACCCGGCTGGGTCGGTCGTACAACCTGGCGGCGCCGGCCAGCGGCCGGATCATGTCGGGTGGTATCGACTCCACCGCGCTCTACCCGCCGAAGCGCTTCCTCGGCGCGGCCCGCAACATCGAGAACGGCGGCTCGCTGACCATCATCGCCACGGCGCTGGTGGAGACCGGTTCCATGGCGGACACGGTCATCTTCGAGGAGTTCAAGGGCACCGGCAACGCCGAGCTGAAGCTGGACCGGAAGATCGCCGACAAGCGCGTCTTCCCGGCGATCGACATCAACCCCACCGGTACGCGCAAGGAGGAGGTCCTGCTCGCGCCGGAGGAGTTGGCGATCATCCACAAGCTCCGCAAGGTGCTGCACTCGCTGGACTCGCAGGCCGCGCTCGACCTGCTGCTGGACCGGCTCAAGCAGTCCCGCACCAACATCGAGTTCCTGATGCAGATCGCGAAGTCCACTCCGGGCGAGTGACCTGACGGACCGACGACGAGGGGCACGGCCACCGGCCGTGCCCCTCGTTCGCGTACCGGGTCGGGCGGGCGACCCACCGGCCTGCTGAAGTTTTTCTACGGTTCAGCCGCGAGGTATTGAAACTTCTGTTCATAGTCGGGTTGACTGTCGTCCATGCGACTGCGCAGTCGATCCATCCGTTCCGCCGGCGTCCTGCTGCTGACGCCGCTGCTCACCCTCGCCGCGCCGATGCCGCCGGCCGCGGCGGCCACCCCTTCGACCAAGGCCACGCCGTGGGCCACGGCGACCCCGGGCACGGCGACCCCCACGGGCACGGCGGCCGAGGACGCGCCGGCGGCCTCCTCCCGACCCGAGTCGGCGGTCACGCTGGCCGCGGTGGAACCCGCCGGTGGCCTGGAGACCGCGAAGACGACCCGGCCGGTCGCGCCCGGTCTCGACCTGACCTCCTTCGACAGGTACGACGCCGCCGGCTGGCTGCGGGCCGACGCGCTCACCGCCGACCTGTCCGGCGGGCTGACCGTGGACTACGTCAACTCCGGCGCGGTCACCCGGGACGAGCCGCTGCGCGCGGCGGTGGACCGGTCCCGTGCCGTGGCGGCCGTCAACGGCGACTTCTTCGACATCAACAACTCCGGTGCCGCCCAGGGCGTCGGCATCCGCTCCGGTGAGCTGGTGCAGTCGCCGATCGCCGGGCACCCCAACGCGGTCGGGATCAGCGCCGGCGGCATCGGCCGGGTGGTCGAGGTCGGCTTCGAGGGCACCGCCGCGCTGCCCGCCGGCCCGGTGCCGCTGACCCAGTTCAACAACATGGTGCAGCGCGACGGCGTGGGCGTGTTCACGCCGCTCTGGGGCGCGTACCCCCGGCAGCGCGCGGTGGACGGCGCGGCGCGGGTGGTCGAGGTGACGGTGACCGGCGGGCGGGTGGCCACGGTCGCCACCACGGCGGGGGAGGGGCCGATCCCGGCCGGCAGCACGGTGCTGCTCGGCCGGGAGGCCGGGGCGGACGCGCTCGCCGCGTTGCGTCCCGGCGACGCGGTGGACCTGTCCTGGCGTCCGCGCGCCTCCGACGGCGGCGACCTGCGCGCCGCGGTGGGCGGCGGGAGCGTGCTGGTCCGGGACGGCGTGGTGCAGAGCATCGCCGACCAGTCGCTGGCCCCGCGTACGTCGGTCGGCTTCTCCGCCGACGGACGTCGGATGATCATGCTGACGGTGGACGGCCGGCAGGTGGACAGCCGTGGTGTCACCCAGACCGAGATGGGCCGGATGATGGTCGAGCTGGGTGCCGCGAACGCGCTCAACCTCGACGGCGGCGGCTCCTCCACGCTGCTGGCCCGGGAGCCCGGCGCGGCGGCGGTCCAGGTGGAGAACAGCCCCTCCGACGGCAGCGAGCGGCCGGTGCCGAACGGGCTGGCCGTCTACGCGCCGAAGGGCAGCGGCCGGCTCACCGGGTACTGGCTGGAGACCGCGAGCGACCCGACCGCCGCGCCGGGCGTCGCCCCGGTCCGAGGCGGCCGGCCGGACCGGGTCTTCCCGGGCCTCACCCGCCGGCTCACCGCCGCCGGCCACGACGAGACGTACGGGCCGGCGGCCGGCGAGCCGCGCTGGCGCGCCACCCACGGCCGGGTGGACGGCGACGGGATCTTCCGGGCCGGCAGCCCCGGCCGGAGCACCGTCACCGCCGCGCGCGGACGGGCCCGGGGCACGCTCGACCTGACCGTGCTCGGCCCAGTGGCGCGGATCGACGCCACCGTCGACCGGGTCGGCCTCGACGGGGTCGGCGACACCGGCCTGTTCGGCGTGGTCGGCTACGACGCCGAGGGCAACACCGCGCCTATCGAGCCGGCCGACCTGAAGCTGGAGTACGACCACGACCTGCTCTCCGTCACCCCCACCGCCGACGGCAACCTGTCCGTGACGGCGCTCGGCGGGTCCGGCTCGGCGCTTGTCACCGCCCTCGTCGGTGGGCACCGCACGGTGCTGCCGGTGACGGTCGGGCTGACCGACGTGCCGGTGGCCGGCTTCGACGACGCCGCGTCCTGGCGGTTCAGCCAGGCCCGGGCCGCCGGCGCGGTCGCCCCGGCGGACGGGCACACCGGCACCGGCCTGAAGATGTCGTACGACTTCAGCCAGTCCACCGGCACCCGGGCCGCGTACGCCGACCCGCCGGCCTGGATCGACGTGCCCGGCCAGCCGCAGGCGTTCGGCATGTGGATCAAGGCGAACGGCACCGGCGAGTGGCCGAGCCTGCACCTGCACGACGCGCAGGACACCCAGTTCGTGCTGCGCGGCCCGTACCTGGACTGGACCGGCTGGAAGTACGTCGAGTTCGCGGTGCCGCCCGGCGTGCAGTACCCGGTGCGGGTGCGCCGGTTCTACGTGGCCGAGACCGACCCGGCGAAGCAGTACCGCAGCGAGGTGGTCATCGACGACCTGGTGGCCCGGGTGCCGCCGGACGTGCAGGCGCCCGCGGAGCCGAACCGCACCGACCGGGTGGTGCTGCGCGACGGCACCGTCGACGGCGCGCCCTGGCGCTTCGCGGTGCTCTCCGACGCCCAGTTCGTCGCCGCCGACCCGGACAGCGAGCTGGTCGCCCAGGCCCGCCGTACGCTGCGCGAGGTCCGCGCCGCCCGGCCGGACTTCCTGATCATCGACGGCGACTTCGTGGACACCGCGTACCCGGCGGACTTCGCGCTGGCCAAGCGGATCCTGGACGAGGAACTGGGCGGCGAGGTGCCCTACCACTACGTGCCGGGCAACCACGAGATCATGGGCGCCCCGATCGACAACTTCCGCAGCGTGTTCGGGGACACCAAGCGTGTCTTCGACCACCGGGGCACCCGGTTCCTCACCCTGAGCACGGCCAGCGGCTCGCTGCGCGGGGGCGGCTTCGACCAGGTGGAGCTGCTGCGCCGGACGCTTGACGAGGCGGCTGCCGACCGCGCCGTCGGCTCGGTGGCGGTGCTGTTCCACCACCCGCCGCGCGACCCGAGCCCGGTCAAGGCCAGCCAGCTCGGGGACCGGAAGGAGGCCGCGCTCGTCGAGCAGTGGCTGGCCGACTTCCAGCACCGCACCGGCAAGGGCGCGTTGATGGTCAACGGGCACGTCGGCACGTTCCACGCCGACCGGGTGGACGGCGTCCCGTACGTGATCAACGGGAACGCGGGCAAGGACCCGTCCACCCCGGCCGGGCTGGGCGGTTTCACCGGCTGGACCGAGTTCGGGGTGGACCCGGTCACCGCACGGGAGGCGGAGCGGGCCCGCCGCGACCCGCTCGCCGAGGGGCCGGAGTGGGTGGCCGCGGAGACGCACGCCCACGTCGATCGGCTCGCGCTGGACGCGCCGGCGCAGGTGCGCCTCGGCGCCCCCGCGGCCGTCGTCGCCACGCTCACCCAGCCCGGCGGCCGGCAGGTGCCGGTGGGGCCGCCGGTGAGCGCCGACTGGGCGGGCTCGCCCAACCTGCACGTCGGCGGCGCGACCGGGGTACGCCCGTGGCACGTGGCCCGGTTCGACCCGTCGACCGGTCAGCTCACCGCGCTGCGTGCCGGCGCACGGATCCTGCTCACGGTCACCGTCAACGGCGTCCGCGCCGAGGCGGCGGTGACCACCACCGCGGCGGCGCAGGCGCGCCCCGCCGCGTAGGTCCCCCGGCCGGGCTCCTCGTCCTGGGGGAGGAGCCCGGCCGGCGGGGCGCGCGCATGCCCCGGCGGTGGGCGGGAATGCGGGGAGGTGGTCGGGCGTTGTGGCGGGCGGACCTGCTGTGCCGGCCGGCCGACGCCCATGGCACACTGGTCAATCGGCCACCGGTTCCGGTTCACGCCCGAGCCCGTCACCACGACGGGGCACACCGACGGCGACCCGGCGACCACCCACGAAAGGACCGAGGCGACATGAAGCCCAACATCCACCCGGAGTACGCGACCACCGAGGTCCGCTGCTCCTGCGGTAACACGTTCACGACCCGCAGCACCGCCAAGGGCGGCGCCATCAGCGTCGAGACCTGCAGCGCCTGCCACCCGTTCTACACCGGTAAGCAGCGCGTGCTGGACACCGCCGGTCGGGTCGCGAAGTTCCAGCAGAAGTACGCCAAGGTTCAGGCCAAGAAGGCCAAGTAGCTCCGTCGACGACGCCCGTGTCCGGCTCCGTGCCGGACACGGGCGTTCGTCCGTTTTCCGCCAGTGTCGTGTCGTCCCGTCGTCGAGTCGTCCTGTCGTCCGAAGGAGCATCCGCAGCATGAGCAGTGAGCGCCTGGCCGCCCTCCTCGACGAGTACGCCGAACTGGAGAAGCGGCTGGCCGACCCGGCCATCCACGCCGACCAGGGCGCCGCCCGGCGGGTCGGCCGGCGCTACGCCGAGCTGGTGCCGCTGCACAAGGCGGCCGGCGAGCTGGAGCAGGCCCGTGCCGACCTGGTCGCCGCGCGCGAACTGGCCGCCGAGGACCCGGCGTTCGCCGCCGAGGCGGACACCATCGCGGCCACCCTGCCGGCGCTCGAGGAACGGCTCGCCGAACTGCTCATCCCGCGTGACCCGCACGACGCGAAGGACGTGATCGTCGAGATCAAGGCCGGCGAGGGCGGTGAGGAGTCGGCGTTGTTCGCCGGTGACCTGCTGCGGATGTACACCAGGTACGCCGAGCGCCGGGGCTGGACCACCGAGGTGATCGACGCCCAGGACTCCGACCTCGGCGGTGTGAAGGACGTCTCGCTGGCGATCAAGACCAAGGGCGTGCCCGAGGGCGGCAACGGCGTCTGGTCCCGGCTCAAGTGGGAGGGGGGCGTGCACCGGGTGCAGCGCGTCCCGGTGACCGAGTCGCAGGGCCGGATCCACACCAGCGCGGCCGGCGTACTGGTGCTGCCCGAGGCGGAGGACGTGGACGTCACCATCGACGCGAACGAGCTGCGGATCGACGTGTTCCGCTCGTCCGGGCCCGGCGGCCAGTCGGTCAACACCACCGACTCGGCGGTCCGGATCACCCACGTCCCGACCGGCATCGTGGTGTCCTGCCAGAACGAGAAGTCGCAGCTCCAGAACCGCGAGCAGGCGATGCGGATCCTGCGCGCCCGGCTGCTCGCCGCGGCCCAGGAGCAGGCCGACGCCGCCGCCTCGGACGCCCGCAAGGCGCAGGTCCGCACCGTGGACCGGTCGGAGCGGATCCGCACCTACAACTTCCCGCAGAACCGGATCACCGACCACCGGATCGGCTACACCGCGTACAACCTCGATCTGGCGTTGGCCGGCGAACTGGACGGGGTGCTCGACGCGCTGACCGAGGCGGACCGCGCGGCCCGGCTGGCCGGCGAGACCGAACTGTCCCGCCGCTGACCGACCGCCGGCGCATCAACCGGGGCGCCCGCCTATACCGGAGGCGTTAACAGGGGGCCCTTCCTTACACACCTCAGCTGGCGCGGAGGCGGTCCTTCGCGCGCAGCATCTCCCGGTCGGCCAGCTCGAACGCGGCGCCCAACGCCTCCCGGACGCTGATCGTGGTGCTGCCGTCGACCTCCGCGAACCCGATGGTGACCCCGACCGGGGTGCCCGGGACCAGGGTGTCCCAGTCCTCGGTGCGTACGGCTGCCTCGATCCGCCGGGCCACCTCGACCGCCTCCGGCATGACGGTGTCGGGGAGCACCACGACGAACTCGTCGCCGCCGTAGCGGGCCACGAAGTCGCCCCGCCGCATCACCCGGTTGATCACGCCGGCCACCCGTTGCAGCACCAGGTCGCCGGAGTGGTGGCCGTGCCGCGTGTTGACCGCCTTGAACCCGTCGAGGTCGCAGACGCCGATCACCACCCGCTCGCCCCGGGACACCACCGCGCCGAGGTAACGCTCCAGCCGGCGTCGGTTGGGCAGGCCGGTGAGCGGGTCGGTGAGCGCCTCGCCCTCGTACCGGGCGGCCTCGCGGCGCATCTCCTCGTGGTCGATCCGGGCGGCGATGCCGTCGATGTAGACGTCGCGCAGGCGGTCGCTGCGCCGGGCAGCCAGCCGGAACGCGTGCCGGTCTGCGCGGTGCGCGCCGGCGTGGTCGCCGGCCCGGGCCAGCGCGATGCTGCGCAGCCGGGGCGGTTCGGCCGCGCCGAGCGTCTCGTCGGAGGCCCGGACCGTGTCCAGCCGGGTGACCGCCTCGATCGGCCGGCCGGCGGCGACCGCCAGGCAGACCTGACCGAGCTGGCGCAGGTCGCGGGCGCGGGCGCTGTCCCCGCCGTGGCCGAGCAGGCGGTTCGGGTCGGCGTCCCCGGCCGACTCCACCCGGTCGCCGAGCGCGGCGCGACGGGCGGCGGCGTAGCCGTAGGCGGTGAGGCTGCTGGGCCGCAGGTTGGCGGCCTGCCCACCGCGCAGGAACCGGGCCAGGTCACCGGCCACGTCGCGCAGCACCCGCAGGCAGCCGTCGCTGTCGCCGTTGTGGTCCAGGGCCACCGCGTTGCGCAGTCGGATCCCCGGCGCGGCAAACGTCTCCTCCGGAATGCCCGCGCTCAGTCCGACCTCGCGGGCGCGTTCGATCGCGCCGAGCGCGTGGCCGTGGAAGCTGAGGTACGAGTACGCCATCGCCAGGTCGTGCCAGCCCCAGGCGGTGTCCCGGTCCGGCGTGTCGTCGGCGCCGAGCGCGCGGGCGGCCCGGACCAGGTGCATCACGCACCGGTCGAGCGCGCCCTGGTGGTGGGCGGCGAGCGCGGCCAGCGCGTTGAGGTGCCCGTGCAGGTAGGGCTCGGCCAGGTCACGCACGGCGGCGGAGGCGTCCTCGACGGCCCTGGTGAACTCGGCGGTCCGACCGAGATTGATCAGCGCGGACAGGCGTTGCACAAGCGCGTCGGCGCGGGCGTACGGATCGTCGGTGGTGCGGATCACGCGATCGAGCAGCACGCACGCCTCGGCGGAACGGCTCGCCTCCTGCAACGCCCGGGCACGTCGGAGGGCGTCAACCTGGTCCTCGACCTGGTCGAGCCAGCCCACTCGCGACCTCCCTGACGTGTGCGCCCGGACGCACCCGCTCGTGTGGCGACCCGCGACGCTTCATGATTATTGCGTGAGCACACTCCCGCAACACCCGTCCGAAGGGACAGAACGCGAACGGGTCTCGCCGATGATCGCCCGGGCGGCCCGGACACTGGCCGCCGCCGGGGTGGCGGCGCCGCGGGCGGAGGCCGAGCAGTTGGCCGCGTACGTGCTGGGGGTGCCGCGTGGCCGGCTGGCGCTGGCCGACGGGTTCACCGCGGTCCAACGTGACCGCCTGGCCGCGCTGCTCGACCGGCGGGTGGCCCGGGAGCCGTTGCAGCACCTCACCGGCGCGGCCGGTTTCCGGCATCTGGAGCTGGCGGTCGGGCCGGGGGTGTTCGTGCCCCGCCCGGAGACCGAACTGCTCGCCGGCTGGGGGGTCGAGGTGGCCCGGCGGCTCGCCGCGCCGCTCGTGGTCGACCTGTGCAGCGGCTCCGGCGCGATCGCGCTCGCGGTCGCCCAGGAGGTGCCGGCGGCCCGGGTGGTGGCGGTGGAACGCTCCCCGGCCGCGCTGGCCTGGCTGCGGCGCAACGCGGCCGGGCGGGCCGACGCGGGGGACCGGCCGGTCGAGGTGGTGGTCGCCGACGTCACCGATCCGGACCTGCTGGCGGACCTGGCCGGCCGCGTCGACGTGCTGCTGTGCAACCCGCCGTACGTGCCGCGCGCGGTGACCGTGCCGCCGGAGGTGGCCGGCCACGACCCGGACGAGGCGGTGTTCGGCGGCGCGGACGGGCTGGACGTGATCCGGCCGGTGGTGGCCCGCGCCGCGACGCTGCTGCGTCCGGGCGGGGTGATCGGCGTCGAGCACGACGACACGCACGCCACGGCGGTGCCGGCCCTGCTCGCCGGCGACGGCCGGTACGAGCACGTGGCGGAGCACCGGGACCTGGCCGGGCGGCCCCGCTGGGCGACCGCGTCCCGGCGGGCGGACGGCCGACACGCCGACCCCGGCGCGGCGTGGCAGACTGACTCCTCGTGATGCTCTACGACTGTCGGTCGCCCGCCGACCGGGACCGCGGCATCGCCGCTGCCATCGAGGCCGTCAAGAACGGGGAACTCGTCGTCCTGCCGACCGACACGGTCTACGGCATCGGGGCGGACGCGTTCACGCCGTACGCGGTGAAGGCCCTGGCGGACACCAAGGGTGGCACCCGGCAGGCGCCGCCGGTGCTGATCGGCTCCCGGCACACCCTCGACGGCCTGGTCTTCTCGCTGCCCCAGGTGGCCCGCGACCTGGTCGAGGCGTTCTGGCCGGGCGCGTTGACGATCGTGGTGGAGCACTCGCCGAGCCTGGCCTGGGACCTCGGCGACACCAGCGGCACGGTGGCGGTGCGGATGCCGCTGCACCCGGTCGCCCTGGAGGTGCTGCGGGAGACCGGTCCGATGGCGGTCGCCTCGGCCAACAAGGTCGGCCAGCCCGCCGCGCTGACCGCCGAGGAGGCCCGCGACCAGCTCGGTTACGGCGTCCGGGCGTACCTGGAGGCCGGGCCGGCGGTGGACCCGGTGCCGAGCACCATCGTCGACCTGACCGGCGAGGTGCCGCGGGTGCTGCGCCAGGGCGCGGTGTCGGTGGCGAAGCTGCGCGAGGTGGCGCCGGAGCTCCTCGACGAGCGGGGGGTCTGAGTGCCGCCCTTCACCGTCCTGCACGTCTGCATGGGCAACATCTGCCGGTCGCCGATGGCCGAGCGGCTGCTGCTGCTCGCCGTGCGGGAGCGGCTGGCCCGGCTCGACGTCGACCCGGCCGGCTCGGACGCGCTGGTGCACAGCCACAGCGCCGGCACCGGCGGCTGGCACGCCGGCGAGGAGATGAACCCGCCGGCCGCGCGGCAGGTGACCGCGCGCGGTGGTGACGTGGCCGGGTTCGCCGCGCGGCGGTTGCGCTCGGATCTGATCGACGCCGCCGACCTGGTGCTCACCGCCACCGCCGACCAGCAGGAGTACGTGGTGGCGCTGCGGCCGGACGCCGCCGGGCGCACGTTCGTGCTGGGCGAGTTCGGCCGGCTGCTGGGTGGGCTGGACCGGTCCGCCCTGCCGCCCGCCGGGCCGACGCCGGAGGCGGTGCACGCCCGGGGGATGGCGCTGGTGGCCGCCGCCGACGCGGCCCGACAGGGCGACCCGGCGTTGCCCACCGACGACCTCGACGACCCGTGGGGCCGGGGCGACCAGTGTTTCAGCCGGGTGGCCGACGAGATCGAGGAGACGGTCCAGCCGCTGGCCGCCGCGTTGCTGCCCTGAGGTTCATCCTTTCTCGCGAACTTCCTGCGCATTTCATTGAAGGTGCCGGCAAAAACGGCAAATCCGGTCATTCTTGACGGGTCCGTACGGCCGGCTCCTGCGGGGAGAGCTGATGAACCGCGCCCATCTCGACAAGCTGTTCACCGTGCTGCTCGCCGGCGTGCTCGCCGGGCTGGCCCTGGCCGCCGCCGCGCTGCCGGCCGCGCTGGTCTTCGGGCTGGGCGTGAAGAACCTGATGCCGTACACCGAGCTGCCGGAGGCGCTCCGGGCGCCGCAACCGGCGCAACGCGCCAACCTGTACGCCAACGACGGCCGCACGCTGATCACCTCGTTCTACGTCGAGGACCGGGTGGACGTGCCGGTCGGCGACGTGGCGCCGGTGATGCGGGACGCCATCGTGGCCGCCGAGGACGTGCGCTTCTACGAGCACCACGGCGTCGACGTGCGAGGCGTGCTGCGGGCGTTGACGGCCAACCGCACGGAGGGCACCCGGCAGGGCGCATCCACGCTGACCATGCAGTACGTGCGCAACGCGCTGGCCGGTGACCCCCGGCTGACCGAGGCGCAGCGGACCGCGGCCACCGAGATCACCGCCGGCCGCAAGATCCGCGAGATGCGGTACGCGCTGACGCTGGAACGCCAGGTCGGCAAGGACGAGATCCTCGGGCGCTACCTGAACATCGCGTACTTCGGCGCCGGGGCGTACGGCATCGCCGCCGCCAGCAAGCGCTACTTCTCCACCACGCCGGACCGGCTCACGCTCGCCCAGGCCGCGCTGCTCGCCGGGCTGGTGCGGGCGCCGGACCACGACGACCCGATCAACGGCGACGCCGGGGCGGCGCTGGACCGCCGGGCGTACGTGCTGGACCGGATGGTGGAGACCGGTCGGGCGAGCGAGGCGGAGACGACCGCGGCCAAGGACGCCGAACTGGCCCTCAAGCCCAGCGCCACCCCGAACGACTGCGCCGCGGTGCCCGCCGGCCACAACGACTGGGGTTTCTTCTGCGACTGGTTCACCCAGTGGTGGAACGCCCAGCCGGCGTTCGGCAAGACCGTCGACGAACGGCAGCGCACGCTGCGCCGGGGCGGCTGGTCGATCGTCTCCTCGCTCGACCCGGACGTGCAGGCCAAGGCGAGCGAGCAGGTACGGACGATCTACCCGGAGACGATCGCGCGGGCCGCGCCGACCGCGGTGGTGCAGCCCGGCACCGGACGGGTGCTGGCCATGGCGGTCAACCGCGGCTACGGCGTGGGCGACAACCCGGCCGGGCAGCAGAACTACCCGAACACGGTCAACCAGCTCGTGGCCGGGGGCGGCGACATCACCGGCTACCAGGCCGGCTCCACGTTCAAGCTGTTCGCGCTGCTGGCCGCGCTGGAGTCCGGGCTGCCGCTGGACACCGAGTTCGACGCCCCCCGGGTGTACGTCACGAAGTACCCGATCTCCGGTGGCCCGGCCAGTTGCGGCGGCCGGTGGTGCCCGGCGAACGCCAACACGTACTGGATGGACGGCGACCGCGACATGTGGGACGCGTTCGGTCGCTCGGTGAACACCTACTTCGCCTGGTTGACCGAGCGGGTCGGCGCGGACCGGGTGGTCGAGATGGCCCAGCGGCTGGGCATCGTGTTCCGCGCGCCGCAGGACGCGAAGATGGCCCGGGACGGGGCGGCGAACTGGGGGCCGTTCACCCTCGGCGTCTCCGCCACCACGCCGCTCGACCTGGCCAACGCGTACGCCACGGTGGCCGCCGAGGGGACCTGGTGCCGGCCCACCCCGGTCGTCTCCATCACGGACGCGACCGGCCGGCGGGTGGCCGCCGGGGACGCCGACTGCCGGCAGGTGTTGGACACCGAGGTGGCCCGCGCGGCGGCCGACGCCAGCCGCTGCCCGGTGGGCGACCAGTCGATGTACCGCAGGTGTGCCGGCGGCACGGCCGAGGAACTGGCTCCCGGTCTGCGCCGCCCGCTGGCCGGCAAGACCGGCAGTTCGGAGCGGAACGCCACGGAGACCGTGGTCGCGTTCACCCCGCAGCTCGCGGTGGCCACCATCGCCGCGAACCCGGACGACCCGCGCGACGCGGTCGGCGGCGGCGTGCAGAAGCGGCAGATCGCCGCCGTCGGCCGCGTCCTCGCCTGGGCCCTACGTGACCAGCCCGTCCGCGACTTCGTCCCCCCGGGCGAGTCAGTCGCCTTCCAGCACACCACCCCCCGCACCGGCAACTGACGTGTAAGGCGGGGCCCCTTGTTAACGCCTGGCGATAACAAGGGGCCCCGCCTAACCGGTGGGGTGTTCGGCGTTGCGGGCGATGTTGCGGGCCATGCCGCCGAAGACGACGGCGTGGAACGGGGCGACCGAGGCCCAGTAGAGGTGCCCGGGCAGGCCGTGCGGGAGGAAGACGGCACGCTGGACGTACCGGCTGTGGTCGCCCTCGGCCGGCTCGGCGCGCATCTCCAGCCAGGCCCGGCCGGGCAGCCGCATCTCGGCGCGCAGCCGCAGCAGTTCACCCGGGACGATCTCCTCCACCCGCCAGAAGTCCAGCGCCTCGCCGACCTGGAGCCGGTGCGGGTCGCGCCGGCCCCGGCGCAGCCCCACGCCGCCGACCAGCCGGTCCAGCCAGCCGCGCACGGACCAGGCCAGCGGGAAGGAATACCAGCCGTGCTCGCCGCCGATGCCCTCGATGACCCGCCACAGCGCCGCCGGTGGGGCGCTCACCGCCTGTTCCCGCAGGTCGGTGTAGGCCGTGCCGCCGGACCAGTCCGGGTCCGACGGCAGCGGCTCGGCCGGCGCGTCCGGCCCGCTCGCGGTCGACCAGCGCGTCTCCACCTGCGCGTCGCGCACCTTGGCCAGCGCCAGACCGACCGCCTGGTCGAAGCCGGTCAGCCCGTCGGGCGGGTCGGGCACGTACCTGGCGATGTCGTGCTCGTGCGCCACCGCCTCGTGGATCAGGCTCTCCACCAGCGGCCGGGCGATCGCGTTCGGGACCGGGGTGACCAGGCCGACCCAGTGGGAGGAGAGCCCCGGGGTGAGCGGACGCACCGGCACGATGAGCCGCGGTCGCAGCCCGGCCACCCGGGCGTAGCGCTGCATCATCTGCGCGAACGTCAGCACGTCCGGGCCGGCGATGTCGAAGCCACGGTTCACCTCGGGCGGCAGGTGCGCGCAGCCGGCCAGGTAGCGCAGCACGTCCCGGACCGCGATCGGCTGGATCCGGTTGCGTACCCAGCGGGGGGTGACCATCGCCGGCAGCCGCTCGGTCAGGTAGCGCAGCATCTCGAACGAGGCCGAACCGGAGCCGATGATCACCGCGGCCCGCAGCACCGCGGTCGGCACGCCGCTGTCGAGCAGGATGCGGGCCACCTCCGCCCGGGAGCGCAGGTGCGCCGAGGGCACCTCCGCCCGTTCCGCCGGCTCCGGCCCGCCGAGATAGACGATCCGGCGTACGCCAGCCGCACGCGCCGCCTCGGCGAAGTTCGTCGCCGCCTCCCGGTCGGCCGCCTCGAAATCACGCTGACCGAGCGAGTGGACCAGGTAGTACGCGACGTCCACGCCCTCGAACGCGGCCGGCAGCGTCTCCGGTCGGCGCAGGTCGCCCTCGACGATCTCCGCTTCGGCGGCCCAGGGCACGTCGCGCAGCCGCCCGGCCTTGCGGGCCAGGCAGCGCACGGTGTGCCCGTCGGTCAGGAGGCGGGGCGCGAGGCGCCCGCCGATGTAGCCGGTGGCACCGGTGACGAGGCATCTCACGGGTTCCAGTGTGCGGCTCCGTAGACTCCTTCGCTGTGGAGAACGCGAGGGAGCGGCAGATGACCACGGTGTTGCCGGCGTACCCCCGTGGCTGAGTCGGGGACGCGCGCGGCGGAGGCGGTCGCGGACCGTGGGTGGCGACTGCGCCACCTGCCCGTCCTGCTGGCCGCGGTGGCCGTGCTGGCGGCGGTGGCGGCGGTGGCCGGCGGGGCGTGGCGCGGCGCGGACGGCGCGCTCGGTGCGGCCGGCGGGGTGGCCGTCACGGCGGCCAGCTACACGCTCACCACCGTGGTGCTGGCCTGGGCCGACGCCCGCGACCCGCAGCTCGTGCTGCCGTTCGGGCTGGGCCTCTACGTGGCCAAGATGACCGCGCTCGGCGGCGTGCTGGTGCTGGTCGCCTCCACCGGCTGGCCGGGGCTGATCCCGTTCTGCCTGGGCCTCGCGGCGGGCGTGGTGATCTGGACCGGCGTGCACATCTGGTGGCTCGCCACCGTCCACGCGCGACGGGTCGCGCGCTGACGCCGTCCCATCCTTCGGACGACGCGCCACAGCGTCCGCGATCGGTCATTCTCTCAGTGGCGCGGGAGGAGTACGGTGCCTCCAGACGACTTCGCCCGCCCGTGTCCCACACAACCAGGTTGTGCGGGGGGTGAGGCACAACCTCTTCTGCCTTGCTGATATCGTTCGCCCCGTCATGGCCGGTGACCAGAAACCCCCCAACGCTGGCGGCTCGGGCGACGTTCCGTCCGGTGCCGGTCAGGGTTGGACCGCGCTCTCATACCTCATCGGGGGCATGCTCGTCTGGGGTTTCGTCGGCTGGCTGGTCGACCGTTGGCTCGATACCGGCGGCGTCGCCACCGGCATCGGGGTCGTGCTCGGCATGGCCGGGGGCATCATCCTGGTCGTCCGCCGGCTGGGCACGCCTACTTAGGAAGGGACGCGGTGTTCGGACAGGCGAACGTCCTGGCTCAGGGCCAGGCGGAATTCCCACCGAGCGTGGGGGACTTCTACCTGCCCAGCATCCTGCCCTGGGGTGCGGAGAACTCGTACTGGTTCACCAAGATCACGGCGATGGTGTGGGTCGCCGTCGGCATCTTGATCATCTTCTTCCTGGTCAGCTACCGGAAGCCGCAGCTCGTCCCCACCAAGAAGCAGTGGTTCGCCGAGTCGATCTACGGCTTCGTCCGCAACAACATCGCGGTGGACATGATCGGGCACGCGGGGGTGCGGTTCGCGCCGTACTTCACCACGCTCTTCTGCTTCATCCTGCTGACGAACTTCTTCGCGATCGTGCCGTTCTTCCAGATCTCGCCGAACTCGCACATCGCGTTCCCGGCCATCCTCGCCGTGATCAGCTACCTGATGTTCAACTTCGTCGGCATCCGGCACCACGGCTTCGTGAAGTACTTCAAGAACTCTCTGATCCCGCCGGCGCCGTGGTACATCCTGCCGCTGCTGATCCCGATCGAGTTCTTCTCGACCTTCCTCGTCCGGCCGTTCTCGCTCGCCGTCCGTCTCTTCGCGAACATGTTCGCCGGCCACATGCTCCTGCTGGTCTTCACGCTCGGCGGCTTCGCCATGCTCAGCGCCAACGTCTGGCTCGCGCCGGTCTCGGTGCTGTCCTGGGTGATGACGATCGCGCTGACCTTCCTCGAGTTCCTGGTGATCTGTCTGCAGGCGTACGTCTTCACGGTGCTGACCGCCAGCTACGTGCAGGGCGCGCTCGCCGACGAGCACTGATCCGATCTTTCGCACCAACCGTTGTCGTCCCGCGTGAGAGTCACGCGTGATAACCAGGAGGAACCAACCAATGGACATCTACGCCGCGGTAGAGGGCAGCACCGCCGCCATCGGCTACGGTCTCGCGGCCATCGGCCCGGGCATCGGCGTGGGCCTGGTCTTCTCGGCCTACATCCAGTCGACCGCCCGCCAGCCGGAGTCGTCCCGGATGACCCTTCCGTACGTCTGGATCGGCTTCGCCGTCATCGAGGCCCTGGCGCTGCTGGGCATCGCGTTCGGCTTCATCTGGGCCGGCTGACCCAACCCCTCTGACCGGGAGGTTTTCCATGTTCTTCCTCGCCGCTGAGGGTGGTGAGACGACCCACAACCCGATCATCCCTGTCTGGCAGGAGATCGTGGTCGGGCTGGTCGCCTTCGGTGTCCTCTGCTTCGTGCTGATGAAGTTCGTCTTCCCGCGCATGGAGCAGACGTTCCAGGCCCGGGTGGACGCGATCGAGGGCGGCATCAAGCGCGCCGAGGCCGCCCAGGCCGAGGCGAACCAGCTGCTCGAGCAGTACCGCGCCCAGCTCGCCGAGGCGCGTACCGACGCCGCCCGGATCCGGGACGACGCCCGGGCCGACGCCGAGGGCATCCGTCAGGACATCCTCGCCAAGGCGCGCGAGGAGTCCGACCGGGTCATCGCCGCCGGCAAGGAGCAGCTCCAGGCCGAGCGGGCCACCATCGTGCGCGAGCTGCGCACCGAGATGGGCACCATCGCGGTGGACCTGGCCAGCAAGATCGTCGGTGAGTCGCTGGCCGACGAGGCGCGTCGCAAGGGCACCGTCGACCGGTTCCTGAGCGGTCTCGAGAGCACGGGGGCCCGCTGATGCAGGCCGCCAGCCGGGAGTCGTACGCCGCCGGGGTCGAACGCCTCGACGCGTACGTCCGCGGCGCGGAGCCGTCGGCGGTGGCCTCCACCGCCGACGACATCCTCTCCGTCGCCGCCCTGCTACGGCGCGAGCCGCGGCTGCGCCGGGCGCTCTCCGACCCGGCCCGCTCCGGTGCGGACCGCACGGCCCTGCTGACCGGGATCCTCAGCGGCAAGGTCGGCGCGGAGGCGATCGACCTGCTCGCCGCGCTGGTCGCCGGTCGCTGGTCGACCCCGTCGGAACTGCTCGACGGCGTCGAGCGGCTGGGTGTGGAGGCGCTCCTGGCGAGCGCCGACTCGGCCGGCGAGCTGGGCGAGGTCGAGGACGAGCTGTTCCGCTTCGGGCAGGTCGTCTCCGGCTCCGCCGAGCTGTCCAACGCGCTCTCCGACCCGATGGCCCCGGCCGAGCGGCGATCCGGCCTCGCCGGTCAACTGCTCGACGGCAAGGCCCGGCCGGTCACCGTCCGCCTCGTCGAGGTCGCGCTCGCGGGCTTCGGGGGCCGCTCCTTCGGCGGCGCGCTCACCCGGCTGGTCGAGCTGGCCGCGGACCGGCGGGACCGTCAGGTCGCGTACGTGACCGTGGCGGCCCCGCTGACCGAGGAGGAGGAGCGACGCCTCGGTGCCCGCCTCTCCGGCATGTACGGTCGGGAGGTGTCCGTCAAGCAGACGGTCGACCCCGACGTGCTCGGCGGGGTGCGGGTACGGGTCGGCTCCGACCTGTACGACGGCACCGTCCTGCGCCGCCTCAACGAGACCCGCAACGCGCTCGCGAAGCGCTGACCAGCGTCTTGCAGCCCTGATTTCGACGCCATCGGACCGGTCGGTACCTGGTATCCCGGGCCCCTGAACTTTAAGGAAGCAGAGGATGGCCGAGCTGACCATCTCGACGGAGGAGATCCGCGGCGCCCTGGAGCGCTACGTCTCCTCCTACACGGCCGACGTCTCCCGTGAGGAGGTCGGCACCGTCGCCGATGCCGGCGACGGCATCGCCCACGTCGAGGGTCTGCCCTCGACCATGACCAACGAGCTCCTGGAGTTCGAGGACGGCACGCTCGGCGTGGCGCTGAACCTCGACGTGCGCGAGATCGGTGTCGTCGTCCTCGGCGACTTCGGCGGGATCGAAGAGGGTCAGCGCGTCAAGCGCACCGGCCGGGTGCTCTCCGTGCCGGTCGGTGACGCGTTCCTCGGCCGCGTGGTCAACGCGCTCGGCGAGCCGATCGACGCCATCGGCGACATCGCCAACGAGGGCTTCCGCGAGCTGGAGCTCCAGGCCCCGAACGTGATGGCCCGGCAGTCCGTCTTCGAGCCGCTGCAGACCGGCATCAAGGCCATCGACGCGATGACCCCGGTCGGCCGTGGCCAGCGTCAGCTGATCATCGGTGACCGGAAGACCGGCAAGACCACCGTCGCGCTGGACGCCATCCTGAACCAGCGGGACAACTGGCGCTCCGGCGACCCGACGAAGCAGGTCCGCTGCATCTACGTCGCGATCGGCCAGAAGGCCTCCACCATCGCCTCCATCAAGGGGACGCTGGAGGACGCGGGCGCGATGGAGTACACCACCATCGTCGCCTCCCCGGCGTCCGACCCGGCCGGCTTCAAGTACCTCGCGCCCTACACCGGCTCGTCCATCGGACAGCACTGGATGTACGGCGGCAAGCACGTCCTGATCGTCTTCGACGACCTGAGCAAGCAGGCCGAGGCGTACCGCGCCGTGTCGCTGCTGCTGCGCCGCCCGCCGGGCCGTGAGGCGTACCCGGGTGACGTCTTCTACCTGCACTCCCGCCTGCTGGAGCGCTGCGCGAAGCTCTCCGACGAGCTGGGCGGCGGCTCGATGACCGGCCTGCCGATCATCGAGACCAAGGCGAACGACATCTCGGCGTTCATCCCGACCAACGTCATCTCGATCACCGACGGTCAGATCTTCCTCGAGACCGACCTGTTCAACCAGGGTGTCCGGCCGGCCATCAACGTCGGCACCTCGGTCTCCCGGGTCGGCGGCGCCGCGCAGGTGAAGCCGATGAAGAAGGTCGCCGGCTCGCTGCGGCTCAACCTGGCCCAGTTCCGTGAGCTGGAGGCGTTCGCCGCCTTCGCCTCCGACCTGGACCGCGCCTCGCAGAACCAGCTCGCCCGTGGTTCCCGCCTGGTCGAGCTGCTCAAGCAGCCGAACTACTCGCCGTACCCGGTCAACGAGCAGGTCGTCTCCGTCTGGGCCGGCACCGAGGGCAAGCTGGACGACGTCCCGGTCGGCGAGGTCCGCCGCTTCGAGTCGGAGTTCCTCCAGTACCTCCGGCACAAGCACGAGGGCGTGCTGGCCTCGATCGCGGACAACAAGTGGGGCGACGACATCATCGCCTCGCTGGACTCGGCCATCGCCGAGTTCAAGCAGGTCTTCCTGGGCAAGGAGGACGAGGTCCGCGTCAACGAGGCCCCGGCCGAGCCGCTGGAGGGTGAGCAGACCCGCGAGACGGTGACCCGCTTCCGCGACGGCACCACCGACCGCCCCGCCGAGAGCTGATCCGATGGCCGCCCAGGTACGCGTTCTCCGACAGCGGATCCGTTCCGCCAAGGGGATGAAGAAGATCACCAAGGCGATGGAGCTCGTCGCGACGAGCCGCATCGCCAAGGCCCAGGCCAAGGTGGCGGCCTCGCTGCCGTACGCCGAGGCGATCACCGGCGTGCTGACGGCGCTGGCCTCCAACGCGCGGATCGACCACCCGCTGCTCACCCCGCGTGAGCGGGTGCGGCGGGCGGGCGTGCTGCTGGTCACCGCCGACCGGGGTCTGGCCGGCGGGTACAGCTCGAACGCGATCCGGACCGCCGAGTCGCTGATCGCCCGGCTGCGCGCCGACGGCAAGGAGCCGGTGCTCTACGTCATCGGCCGCAAGGGCGTGGCGTTCTACCGGTTCCGCAACCGGGAGATCGCCGGCAGCTGGACGGGCTTCTCCGAGCAGCCGTCGTTCGACGACGCCCGCGAGGTCGGTGACACGCTGATCAAGGCGTTCACCGCCGGCGCGGACGACGCGGACGGCCACGCCGGGGCGGACGGGATCCTCGGCGTGGACGAGCTGCACATCGTCTACACCGAGTTCAAGTCCCTGATGACGCAGAACCCGGTGACCCGGATCGTCGGCCCGATGCAGGTCGAGGACCGGCCGCGGTCCGAGGGCCTGCTTCCGGCGTACGAGTTCGAGCCGGAGCCGGAGTCGCTGCTCGACGCGCTGCTGCCGAAGTACATCAACACGCGGATCTACGCGGCGTTGCTGGAGTCGGCGGCGAGTGAGTCGGCCGCCCGTCGGCGGGCGATGAAGAGCGCCACCGACAACGCCGAAGACATGATCGAGAAGTACACGCGTGAGATGAACTCGGCCCGTCAGGCCGGGATCACCCAGGAGATCAGTGAGATCGTCGGCGGCGCGAACGCGCTGGCCGCGTCGGGAAGTGAAGTGTGATGACTGTATCCGCAGTGGAGACCAAGACGGCCACGGGTCGCGTGGTCCGGGTCATCGGCCCGGTCGTCGACGCCGAGTTCCCGCGCGACGCCATGCCGGGTCTGTTCAACGCCCTGCACGTCGACGTGACGCTCTCCGGCGGTGAGAAGACGCTGACCCTGGAGGTCGCCCAGCACCTCGGTGACAACCTGGTCCGCGCCATCTCCATGCAGCCGACCGACGGCCTGGTCCGTGGCGCCGACGTCCGGGACACCGGCGCGCCGATCAGCGTGCCGGTGGGCGACGCGGTCAAGGGCCACGTGTTCAACGCGATCGGCGAGTGCCTCAACCTCACCGAGGGCGAGACCATCCAGGCCGACGACCACTGGGGCATCCATCGCAAGGCTCCGGCCTTCGCGGACCTGGAGCCCAAGACCGAGATGCTGGAGACCGGCATCAAGGTCATCGACCTGCTCGCCCCGTACGTCAAGGGCGGCAAGATCGGCCTGTTCGGCGGCGCCGGCGTGGGCAAGACGGTGCTCATCCAGGAGATGATCACCCGGGTGGCCCGGAACTTCGGTGGTACCTCGGTCTTCGCCGGCGTGGGTGAGCGCACCCGCGAGGGCAACGACCTCATCGCCGAGATGACCGAGTCCGGCGTCATCGACAAGACCGCGCTGGTCTACGGCCAGATGGACGAGCCGCCGGGCACCCGGTTGCGGGTCGCGCTCTCCGCGCTCACCATGGCGGAGTACTTCCGCGACGTGAAGAAGCAGGAGGTGCTGCTCTTCATCGACAACATCTTCCGCTTCACCCAGGCCGGTTCCGAGGTCTCCACGCTGCTCGGGCGTATGCCGAGCGCCGTGGGTTACCAGCCGACGCTGGCCGACGAGATGGGCGAGCTCCAGGAGCGGATCACCTCCGTCCGGGGTCAGGCCATCACCTCGATGCAGGCGATCTACGTGCCCGCCGACGACTACACCGACCCGGCGCCGGCCACCACGTTCGCCCACCTCGACGCGACCACCAACCTGGAGCGGTCGATCTCCGACAAGGGCATCTACCCGGCCGTGGACCCGCTGGCGTCCTCGTCCCGGATCCTCGCCCCGGAGTTCGTCGGCGAGGACCACTTCGCCGTCGCCACCGAGGTGAAGCGGATCCTGCAGCGCTACAAGGACCTGCAGGACATCATCGCCATCCTGGGCATCGAGGAGCTCTCCGAGGAGGACAAGCTCACCGTCGGCCGCGCCCGCCGGATCGAGCGGTTCCTCTCGCAGAACACCTACGCCGCCGAGCAGTTCACCGGCGTGCCGGGCTCGACGGTGCCGATCGCGGAGACCATCGACGCCTTCCGCCGGATCAGCGAGGGGGAGTTCGACCACTTCCCGGAGCAGGCGTTCTTCATGTGCGGCGGCCTGGAGGACCTCAAGGCCAAGGCCGAGGAGCTGATGGGTGAGGAGGGCTGAGAGCCCGCTCACACCACGAAGGCCGTCCCGACGTCTCGTCGGGGCGGCCTTCGCCCGTTCACGACCGGTCTCGTACCAGACGCCCGGTTGGCCGGCAAGCGGTCCGCCGCAGCGCGCGGTACCGTTCGTGACACGAATTCGCGTCACCGTCGTTGATCTCTGCAACGAAACGGACCCCTGCGCCCGTCTCCTCTTCGTGGGCGCGACGATAGGAGATGCTCGTGGGTAAGGGCGGCACGGACCGGGGCAAGCGGTCCATGTGGCGTGGCGTGCCGCGGTGGGCCCGGGTCAGCACCATCCTCGGCATCGTCATGATGGTGCTCAGCGGCTCGGTGCTGGTGGGCTACCACACGCTCGTCGCGCGCTACGAGGGCGCGGTCGGCAAGGGCGACCTCTTCGGCGACCAGGCCGCCGGCGCCACCGAGAAGAAGAGCGACATCAAGGGCCCGCTCAACATCCTGCTCGTCGGCATCGACCCCCGCACCTCGACGGCCCGCCCGCTCTCCGACTCGATCATGATCCTGCACGTGCCGGCCGGCATGGACCGCGGCTATCTCTTCTCGCTCCCGCGCGACCTGCGGGTGGACATCCCGGCCTTCCCGAAGGCCGACTACTCCGGCGGCACCGACCGGATCAACGCGGCCATGTCGCACGGCAGCAACGTGCCGGGGAAGAACCCGAGCGCCGCGCAGGGCTTCGAACTGCTCGCCAAGACCGTGCAGGGGGTCACCGGCATCAAGCGCTTCGACGCCGGCGCGATCATCAACTTCAGCGGGTTCAAGAAGATCGTGGACGCCATGGGCGGCGTCGACATGTACATCGAGCGCGACGTGAAGTCCGAGCACCTCCAGCCGGACGGCACGCCGCGCCAGCTCAAGCCCGGCGGGGGCGGCTACCTCGGCCCGCAGGCCCGCTACAAGAAGGGCAACGCCCACCTCACGGGCTGGCAGGCGCTTGACTACGTCCGGCAGCGCTACCCCAAGAACGGCGTGCCGGACGCGGACTACGGCCGGCAGCGGCACCAGCAGCAGTTCGTCAAGGCGATGGTGAGCCAGGCGTTCAGCGCCGACGTGGTGGCCAACCCGGTCAAGCTGGACCGGGTGCTGCGGGCCGCCGGGCAGTCGCTTGTCTTCAACGGCCGGGGCAACAGCGTCGTCGACTTCGGCCTCGCGCTCAAGGACATCCGTCCCGACGCCATCGAGACGATCAAGCTGCCCGGCGGGCCGATCGGGAGCGGCAGCGCCTACCGGGGCGAAGAGCTCCTCGCGCCGTCCGACGACTTCTTCGCCGCCCTGCGTGCCGAGCAGTTGGACGCGTTCCTGCTGGAGCACCCCGACTTCAAGCAGAAGAGCCAGTAGCCTGAACGAGTGCGGGGCACCGTGGTCCGGCTCTCACCACCCGCGTTGGGTGGCGCTCGGGGGCGCGACTAGACTTTCGGCAATCCGCCGCCGCAGCAAGGAGACAGCGTGGCACAGCAGCTTCACGTCGAGCTCGTAGCCGTCGAGGAGAAGGTCTGGACCGGTGAGGCCGAGATGGTCGTCGCCCGGACGACCGAGGGTGAGCTCGGTGTGCTGCCGGGGCACGCGCCGCTGCTCGGCCAGCTCGCGGAGCCCAGCCAGGTGCGCATCAAGCAGGCCGGTGGCCAGCAGGTCGCGTACGACGTCGCCGGCGGTTTCCTGTCGGTCACCGGTGAGGGCGTGACCGTCCTCGCCGAGAGCGCCACCCCGGCCACTCCGGCCCGCTGAGCCGACCCGCCGATGGAGATCGTGGAAGGGATCGGAATCGGCGTCGCGGTCGTCGTCGTCGCGCTTCTGATCCTCTTCATCCGGCGGGCCCTGTTCACCCGTAGCGGGGGAATCATCCGGCTGAGCGTCCGGGTCACCACGATGCTCGACGGCCGTGGTTGGTCACCCGGCTTCGGCCGGTTCGCCGGCGATCAGCTCCGCTGGTACCGCATGTTCAGCTTCGCGCTCCGCCCGAAGCGGGTGCTCTCCCGCAAGGGGCTGGCGGTGGAGCGCCGCCGCCTGCCCGAGGGGCAGGAGCGCTTCTCCATGCCGGCCGACTGGGTGATCCTGCGCTGTACCAGCGACCATGCTCCGGTCGAGATCGCCATGGCGCGATCCACGGTGACCGGCTTCCTCTCCTGGCTCGAGGCCGCCCCTCCGGGGGCGGCCTCGCCACGTCTGGCCTCCCAGGACTGGCCCGCCGCCTGACGGCCCCCGTCCCGTCCCCGCCCCCTGCACTGCGAGCGGGGTGTCGAGGATTCGCCCTCGGGTGTCCCCGACTGTGCCGGGATGGGCGGGGTGTCCGGTGTCGACGGGTCGGGCATGCCGGGCGTTGCTTGCGCTCGCAGCGCTACAAACCTGATGGCGTGGACGGGTCGCCGTCCTGACCCATCCACGCCATCAGGTTTGCAGGCTCGGGACGTGAAACGTGGTGGGACGGCGAGTGGAACGCGGTGGAGGTGTGGGCGCGCGTGAGACATCCACAGCGTTCCAGTGCCTCACTGGGTGGTTTGTCCGGTTCGGCGGTGGTGGGCGGCACGCTGGCGGCGGAATCGTCGACGGGGTGGCGGCGTTGTAGACGGGTGCACGGCCGAGGAAGGCGAGCGCCCCCCGCCGCGCGAGCAGCCGGATCCCCCGAGAACTTTGTTGTGCGCCTGACGGTGCCCGCACCCCCCCCCGGTGCGTTGACCCCCGAATGGAGCCCCCGCCATGAACACGATGCTGCGTAAGAGCGTGCTGGGTATTGCTGGTCTGGCTTTCACCGGTGGTGTG